>DASSEB010000316.1:0-14809 GCA_035696765.1 Pyrinomonadaceae bacterium
CGCAGGGTTGGGGCACCTGCGATCCTGCGCACTGTTGGGCTCAGTTTTAGCTCGGGAGTAAAAGTGTAAACCGCTTCAATTGAACTCAGCGTTCAGCCGCATACTGCTGCCATCACCGGCAAGCTAACGCTTGACCCGTAACAGCAGAGCTCACTTTGAATTCATTTGAGAAATCTATCGGCGGTGGCACCAATTAACAAGAGGTATCGTTTTTTTCCGCAATGCCGGAAAAGAGTTTCCTTCCTGCAACACATTGGCGTTTAATCGTTTGCAGATAATCATAAAGAAATATTGGTCAATAATCGGTGGGCCAAGATCAATGTGAAAGCAATAGCGTCTTCACTGTTTCCAACACAGCCGCGGAATCCTCGTCGCAAGCACTTTAATCAACGACACTTACATCTGAAAAATTCGCGCGCGTTATTCGGCATCCGGGAAAATACATCATGACGGACAAAGCACCCCAACAACCTGCCCAATAATACTCACTTCATCGCGATTGAACTCTTCGCGAACGTTCCCCGACGCCGGATGCGGAATGAGCACGATCTTATCGTCCGGCAGCATCTCCGCGTAGGCACATGTGAGACCATTCGGCGTCAAAACATAAAACAACTCGCGCTCGTAAAAGCTTACGTTCCCCGCAGGTTGCACATTATTGAAGAGCTTGTTCACGAGCAACCGGCTACCAGGAGGAGCGAGCGGCGACGCGTTCGTGTCCTCGTCGCCGACAACAACGTAACACAGGTGAGGCGGATACACTGAACCAAAATATTCCACTTCTATCTGGGCCCATCGCTTAACCGATCCTGCCAAAAACTGCGTCTCATCGAGATCCACACCGTCACGGATGAAAGGTATCCTTATTCTTCGATGCCTTGTCACCGCGTCGAACGGCACCTCGTGAGTACGCGCACGATTGATTTCGAGTTGTTCAGCAAAACGGCGTTCAGGCTGCAACCCGATTGCCGCATCCACATCAGATTGGGAAAGGTTCAAAATGATGCGCAGGCTGTCGAGTTTTGCCGTTCCCGGCTGGCGAATGCTTCCGCTGATGATATTGCCGAGCGTCGATTTTCCGATGCGCATGTCAGGATGGTTATTCAGCCTGGCTAGTCGGTCGCTTTCAGAAACAATGTCTTTGTAACCAAGCCCGAGAAGCTTCATCGCGCTTACGATCAACTTCCCAAGCGGCGCTGTTGTTTGACGCCGCGGCCGGCCACGTCTGGAACTGCCCGACCTCAATCTTCGTTCACGAACAGTTGCAGTCCTGTCCTTCAAGGCCGCCTCCAGCATTGAACGAACCTGGTCCTGATCGACTGGCTTGGTCAAATACCCGTACGCGTGCCGCAGGCCGGCCTCGAACGCATCGTTGTGCGCGACATGCCCAGTTATTACGATGATCACCAGTTGCGGCGATCTCTTTTTCAGTTGCTCCAATACAGAGATGCCGGATCCGTCGGGGAGCTTTACGTCCAACAAAACCGCACTGGGCCGTTGGCGATCCACTATCGTCAGTGTTTCAGCAAGAGTCGCCGCTTCGAGCGCGCGATAACCCCAGGCATGTACTGCCTCCGCTAGCGTCCCGCGAAAGGTCGCGTCGTCATCAACCACCAGCACCGTTGAGTTTGAAAAGTCCGCCTCGATGGCCTTCATTTTTGATTATCAGCGAGGCGTTGAGATCGTAAGGGTAGTGCAAGAACAAACTTCGAGCCACGGCCGATCCTGCTTTTAAATGTAATGCGACCATCGTGGGCAGCGGCAGTCTGTCGCACAGTTGCAAGGCCCAGACCAGTTCCTGCGCATTTGGTTGTGAAAAAGGGTTGGAAGATTTTGCGGCGATGGTCGAGAGGGATGCCGCATCCGTTGTCAGTTACTTCAATCATTGCTTCACCATCGCCGTTGGTTCCACGCCGACGCAGGCACACCGTCACTCGACCGTTTTCCTCGATTGAGTCGATGGCATTCAGGAGCAGATTCAAAACTGCGTCTTCAATGCGGGTTGAATCCAAAGACATGACCAGAGGTTCGGTGGTTTCGTCGATGAATTGAATCGAAATGCCACGAGGTTGACGATCGTTCACCTGATGAGTGGCGAGCAGAACAACGTGACTAACCAGATCGTTTAGCGAACATTGCGTGAGGTTAATTGGCCGTGGCTGTGAGACATCAAACAACTCGCGCATACGCGCGTCGATCTTCAGCACCTCATGACGCACGGCCTCCATCCATTCACGTTCCTGGCCGGTGAGTTGACGACGCTGAAGGAAGGCATCCGCCACGCCTTTAATACTCGCCAGAGAATTTCTGACGTCGTGCGCCAGGCCCGCAGTCCAGTCGCGATCTTCCGGCGCGAGCTGTTCAGTGAACACACGCGCGCTGCTCGCAATGGCCACCCGGGTACTATCTTCGACAGCTTGGCTCATACTGCTGACGATAGCGGACGGGCAATGGCTCAATGCGACCTGCATCGACGGCAAAGTCCGGGGGGAACCGCACTCTGAATTCAATTTTTATCGACGGGCTGGGAGGTCTTACTTCCGCGCGGGAGTCGTTAGGAGGACTGAATCTTACACTACTAGTGCCCTTTTTAAAACAAAAATACGCGTTATGAGTAGCAGTTTAGAGTTCTTTTTTAGGTTGCCAACTAAAGCGCAGCCCTGAAGGCTGAATCTGAACCTCAACCCTGGAGGCTATATGTCGCGGCCGCTCTATCTCTCTAACCTCGCTGTTCTTCTCGTTCTCAATGTCGTCAATGCTGGCGCCGCGCCTCTAACTCGAGTCGAATCGACGACCGCTTCACTGGAAGTCGGCAAGACGATCGAACGCTCGATTGCACCTGACGAAACACACGCTTACACGCTGGATCTCAAAGCGGGGCAATACGCACATATCGTGGTGGACCAACACGGCGCCGACGTGGTGATCACAGTCTATGCTTCCGACGGCACGAAGATCGCGCAAGTCGACGGGCCGAATGGCATCCATGGCTTCGAACCAGTTTTTGTAGTCGCTGACACTGCGGGCGCATATCGATTTGAAGTGCGGTCGCAGTCGACGATGCCCGGTCGTTACGAAGTGAAGCTGGAAGAGCTGCGCACGGCCGCCGAGCCGGACCGCAACCGCATCCTCGCCCAAAAAATCTTTGCGGACGCCAAGGCGCTGCGTAATCAGAGAACGCAGGAATCGTATCAACAGGCGATTCGGAAATATGAAACGGCATTCGCGATCTGGCAAAAGCTGGATGAGAAGCTGATGGCAGCGTTCTCGCTTCATGAAGTCGGAATGATTTATGGCGACATTGGCCTGTACCAGCAGGCGATCGATGCCCACACGAAGGCTGCTGCTCTCTATAAAGAATTGAAGCTGCCGAGGGACGAAGCCGGTGTCATGGTTAACATCGGCTGGGTATTCGGCGAGTTGGGCGACACTCAACAACGGCTCGCGATGTACGATCGAGCCGCAGAAATTTATCGGACGGCTGGAGATGTCGATCCGGTGCTGATCAGCAACTTCGGATCGACGTATGCAAAGCTCGGGCAATATCAACGCGCGCTCGACATACACTTACGAGTACTGGAAATGCGGCGCGCATCACGAGATATCGCGGGCCAGGCTATAACTCTCAGAAACGTCGGCGAGTGCTACGACCACCTCGGGGCCAAAGAGAAAGCACTCGGCTTCTACAACCAGTCGCTCGAGCTCATGCGAAAAGGCAACAATCCGTTTTATACGGCCACTGTCTTAATTCGTCTCGGCCTGCTCTCTCATGATCTGGGCCAGTATGAAAAGGCGCTCGACTATCTCAACGAAACCCTGCACCTGCGGCAAAGCATCAACGATCGAAGAGGCGTTGCAATCACGCTCTTTAATATCGCTCGTGTCCAACGTGATCGTGGCAATCTCAGCGAGGCCCGCAAGCGAGTTGAAGAAGCAATCACTCTCGTTGAATGGCTGCGCCCAAAAGTCGGAAGCCAGCAGTTGCGAGCGTCGTTCTTCGCATCTGTGCAACAGTATCGCGAATTTCAGATCGATTTGTTGATGCGTCTGCACCGCGAGAACCCAGCACAGAAACTGGACCGTGCGGCCTTCAACGCGAGTGAAACAGGACGCGCGCGGTCGCTGCTGGAATTACTGACAGAGGCCGGTGCCGAAATCCGCCACGGCGTAGATCCGGCTTTGCTTGAACGCCAGCGCAGTTTGGGCCAGTCGATTGCCGACAAGGCCGAAGACCAGATGCATTTGCTCAGCGGAAAACATACCGACGAGCAGGCAGCGGCAGCACTCGAAGAGATCACGGCGCTCACCACCGAATATGAGCAGGTTGAAGCTCGAATTCGCGAGGCGAGCCCACAATATGCCGCGCTCGTTCAACCCGTGCCGCTCAAACTCGAAGAGACGCAACAGCAGGTTCTCGACGATGATACGTTGCTGCTCGAGTACTCGCTTGGTGAGGAAAAGAGTTTTCTTTGGGCGGTCACTCCTGATTCGCTCAAAACCTATGAGCTGCCAAAACGCGCAATCATCGAACCCCTTGCACGCCGTGTTTACGAACTGTTGACTGCGCGTAATCAAAGCGTCCCGAACGAGACGCTCGAACAAAGGCGACAGCGTTTGGAACTCGCGGATGCCGAATATGCCAAGGCGGCTGCAACTCTTAGCCACATACTGTTAGCGCCGGCAGTGGCTGAGTTAAAGAATAAGCGACTACTGGTCGTGAGCGATGGTGTGTTGCAGTTTGTTCCGTTTGCTGGGTTGTCGGATCCAGCAAACTCAACCCCTTTAATCGTCAACCACGAGATCGTTACAGCGCCTTCCGCATCAGTCCTCGCATTGTTGAGACACGAAACCGCAAAACGTAAACCAGCTACAAAGACTCTCGCGGTGTTTGCCGATCCGGTGTTTTCAGCCGATGATTCGCGCGTCGCTTTGGCACGGCTGGCCCACGCGGCTGATGATAAAACGGACGCAGTAAGGTCAGCTTCGGAATCCGGAGTTGGAGAGCTGCGCAGATTGCGCTTTAGTCGTCAGGAAGCAGACGAGATCGTTCGCATCGCGAATGACGATTCGAAACTCGAGGCAGTCGATTTTAGAGCCAGCCGCTCACTCGCAACCAGCAGTGAGTTGGGCCAATACCGCATCATTCACTTCGCCACACACGGTCTGATAAACAATCAGCATCCTGAGCTCTCGGGAATTGTTCTATCGCTGGTTGATGAGCAAGGTCGTCAACAAAACGGGTTTCTGCGACTCTACGATCTCTACAACTTGAAACTATCGGCAGACCTCGTGGTATTGAGTGCTTGCCAAACCGCACTCGGCAAAGAAATTCAGGGAGAAGGTCTGGTCGGACTAACCCGCGGATTCATGTACGCGGGCGCGCCGCGCGTCGTCGCGAGTCTCTGGCAAATCGACGATCGAGCCTCAGCCGAGTTTATGAAACGCTTCTACGAAGGACTCCTGGGCCAGAAGCTTCGACCCGCTGCCGCACTCCGAGCCGCGCAAGTCTCGATGCAGAACGACAAACGATGGCACGCGCCTCACTACTGGGCCGCCTTCACCCTCCAGGGAGAATGGAAATAGGCCACAAGAAGGCCCAAAGAGCACAAAAGCAAAAGCATAGACATAAGAGCAAGTTCGGCTTTATTAGGCGTCGCCTCAATTCATTTTGTGCTTTTTGTGCCTTCTTGTGGCTATCTGTCTGGCATCGCACTTGCGGCTATTTGTCTAACGAGAATTTTGTGGCTTGGAACCGAACAGAGGACAGGAGTCTGTGTGATGCTCGATCAGGAAGTTGACGACAAAGGAACCGATCAGGAAGAGGCCAGAAACATACTGACGACGTTACGCGATCAAGGCTTTGACGCCGACAACGAAAAGCTGGCGGTCGCGCTCGGTAGAACGAACGAGCAGGTTGAAGCAATGATTAGCGGCGCCGAGACGATTGACGACGATGTCGTAATGAAAGCGAGAGGAATCGCCTTACATCGTGGAATCGAAGTCGAGTAAACAAGTCAACGCCGCGAAGCGCGGAACGCGAGCCGCCTCGACGGGAGTAACGCAGTGGTGGTGGTTCGAAGGCGGCACGGAAGTCTGCTCGACGTGCAATCAGACGTACGCATACCAAACAGGCTTCTACTGTCTCGATTGCGACAGCAACCTCTGTCCACTATGCGTACAGGAATCGGAGATTCGCGAGGTCCGTTGTTCCGGTTGTTGCGATCAGTAATAGAGGAGTTATGGCAGCACGTGCAATCTGGAAAGGCAATTTGAAACTTGGCACGACGAGGCTACCGGTCAAACTGTATTCAGCGGTGGAAGATCGCACTGTGCGGTTTCACGTGCTCGACGATCGCGCCAGGAAACGTGTGAAGCAACACATGGTCGATCCTGACTCCGGCGAAGAAGTGCCGACGGAAGAGATTCAAAAAGGTTACGAGATCGAGCCCGGCAGATATGTAATTCTCACCGAAGAAGAGTTGGAAAAACTCCAACCGCCGCCTTCACGCGATATCGAGATCGTAGAGTTTGTTCCGCAAGCAAAGATCAGCCAGCAGTGGTACGAACGGCCTTACTACGCGGGTCCCGACGGCGACGAGAAAGAATATTTCGCGCTGGTTGAAGCTCTGCAAAACAAAGAGAGCGAAGGAATCGCGCATTGGGTGATGCGCAACAAGTATTACGCCGGCGCGCTTCGCGCGGTCGACGACTACCTTTTTCTGTTTACGCTTCGTGATGCGAACGAAGTGATCCTGGCGGACGATCTCACCAAGCCTTCGGGCGCGGCGCCGACTCAAAAGGAGTTGGCGATGGCGAAGCAACTCATCGAGATGCTCGAAGGACAGTTTGAGCCAAAGGAATATAAAGACGAGTATCGCGAGCGCGTGACGGAGTTCATCGAAAAGAAAGCAAAAGGTCGCGCGCCGAAGTTGCGAGCAGTTAAACCTAAACGCCAGACCGCGGCGCTCGACAACGTACTGGCTAAGAGCATCGAGTCGCTCAGAAAGAACAAGGAGAAACGCGCTGCCTAGAACGTCACGCAAAACAGTGGAACCCGAGGAGCAGGACGCGGGCGCGAGACCATTCTGGTCGGGCACTTTGACGTTCGGCCTCGTAAGTGTGCCGGTGAGTCTATTTCCCGCCACGCGGTCGACTCGCGCGTCGCTGCGTATGCTTGGACCAGATGGGAAGCCGCTGGCGCGCAAGTACTACGCTGAAAAGACCGGCAAGGATCTGGATGCGGATGAAGTGGTGCGCGGATACGAAGTCACAAAAGATAAATTCGTGATCGTCACGGACGAAGAATTGGAGCGGCTGGCGCCGGAGAAGACTCGCGATATCGATCTCAAGCAGTTTGTGCCCGCGGAATCGATTCCGCCAATCTATTTTGAACGTGGCTATTACCTGACGCCGGCTGCGGGTTCGCAAAAAGCTTACAAGCTGCTGGCGGAAACGATGGACAAGAGCGGGCTTGCCGGCATCGCGACTTTCGTGATGCGCGGCAAGGAGTATCTGATCGCGATCTTCTCGGACAAGGGAATTCTACGCGCTGAGACGATGCGTTTTGCGGACGAACTGCGCTCGCCGTCAGACATCGGTTTGCCGAAAAAGGCTGCTGCGCCCAAAGCGACTGTTAGCAAATTTGAGAAGATGATCGCCAATAAGTCGAAGAAACAGTTTTCGCCGGCAAAGCTCGCAGACAAGCAGACGGATTCACTTTTGAAACTGGTGAAGAAGAAACAGCACAAGCGCGGCGCTGTTGTTGAGGTTGAAGAAGAAGCCGAGGCGGATCACAAGGTCGTTGACCTGGTCCAAATTCTGAAGAAGAGTCTCGGCGGGAAGAAGTAGTTTCACTCGACGGCGATTGTCCGCCATTTCCCTTGCCTGAACCGAATCACACTCAGCACACAACGCGTCGCGTGCCCTGCGAGGATCGCCAGCCAAATATCGATCGGATCGAGCGTGCC
Organism: Pyrinomonadaceae bacterium; assembly: GCA_035696765.1. Lineage (GTDB taxonomy): Bacteria > Acidobacteriota > Blastocatellia > Pyrinomonadales > Pyrinomonadaceae > PSRF01. The sequence goes on from DASSEB010000316.1 coordinate 7,968, forward strand.
TGTTTGCTGAATAACAAAGCACGTACCCAGCGGCACCACGATTTGCGAGATGATCGAGATGTACAGTGGGCTCCTCGTATCTCCCGTGCCCTGCAATCCGCCCGTGTAAGTTAAAGCCACGGCGATCAGCAAACCGGAAACGCTCAACACGCGCAGTAACTGAACTCCAATCTCCACCACCACCGGATCGTGCATGCCGAAGATGGCGAGCAGTTGTCGTGGAAAGAAGAGAAAGAAGATCCCGACAAACAACGCGCCTGCAAATCCGAAACGCGCGGCAACATGCACCGCAGCGTCCGCCCGGTCAGGTTTGCGCGCGCCAAGGTTCTGACCAGCGACCGCCGCCGCAGCGCCCATCAATCCGACTGACGTCCACGTGATCAGCGAAAACAGTTCTGTATACGAAACAACAAACGCCGCCTGTGCAGCCGCGCTTTGCGCCAGCGAACCGATGAACGCAAGCATGAACACACCGCCGATGTTCATCGCAATTCCCTGAATGCCGGTCGGCAGACCAAACTTGAAAATCGATCTGATGATGGACCAGTTCGGACCATAGCCTCCACCGCGCGGAATTGAAATGACCCATGCGCCGCTCCAAAGTCTCCACAGCGAGTAAACAGCTATCAATCCGGAGGCGATACACGTTCCCATCGCCGCGCCTTTCGTGCCAAATGCTGGGACCGGGCCGAGTCCGCGAATGAGTATCACGTTGAGCACGAGGTTAAGCACCGTCATTGCGATGCCGAGCATCATCGGCGTGCGCGCGTTTCCGGCAGAACGCAAAGCGGTGCTCAGCATGAAGAAGATCATCATGCCGCCGCTGAACACAAACATGATGCGCAAGAACGGCAAAGCTTCGGCCTTCACTTCCGGCGCAGCGTTAACGAGGTTGAGTAAAGCGGGTGATACGAAATAGCCGATCGGCGCCATGATCCCCACTGAAATAAAAATCGCAGTGAGGAACGCTTGATAAACTGTGCGATTAACTTTTTCTTCATCGCCGGCACCTGCGAAGCGCGCAACCAGCACGCTCATTCCCGTGAACAAAGATGAGATGAAGACGATTACGACGAGGAAGACTTGCCAGCTCACGCCGATCGCGGCATTTGCTTTGAAACCGACGAACCTGCCGACTAGTGCGTGGTCCACCATGCCCTGCAATCCGCCGATCACGTTGGTTAGCATCGTCGGCCACGCGATCTTCCAGACAGCCGGACGCAGCGGTCCTTCGACGATCGATCTGTCGTAGCGCGGCTTGGCTGCAACCGGAGGCGCTTCAACTGCAGGCGCTTTGACTGTGGTGGCGGCAGTCGTCATAGATTAATTAAACGCTTCTCGAGTTGTTTCACTCTCGTCAACAGCCGCGGGTTCTCAATCTTCTCTGCGACTTGGGCAAACTCAGGCGTGGCGCCTTGCCAGCGCAGCTCGTCGACGTCCTCGAAAAGCGGCGCATCGTCGCGCAACGTCGCGAGATCTTTGAAGAGCAGTGCCAGCGCTCGCTTTTCTTCGTTCAGAACTTGCGGACTAAAATCCTCGATTGGTCCATAACGATTGATCAGTTGTGCCGCGGTCTTTGGTCCACAACCGGAGATGCCCGGAAAACCGTCCGCCGAATCGCCTACTAACGCCAGATAGTCAGGAATGAACTGCGGCGCCACTCCGAATTTTGCGCGCACACCTTCCGCATTGCGAATAACATTATTGCGACGGTCCACTTGTACCACATGATCATCGACGACGCATTGGGCCAGATCCTTGTCCGGCGTCCAGATACACACCTTCTCAACGCGATCATCCAGCGCCGCCAACCGCGCCGCAGAAGCCAACGCATCATCGGCCTCGAGTTCGATCATGGGCCACACGGTTACGCCCATCGCGACGAGCGCTTCTTCGAGCGGTATAAACTGCGACTTCAACACCGGCTCGACGCCCGCGCCTGTTTTGTAACCGGGCCACAGATCATTGCGAAACGATTCGATGATGTGGTCGGTCGCTACACCGATGTGTGTCGCGCCCTCCGCGAGCATTTGCGCGACCGTGCTCAACACACCCGAGACCGCTCCAAACGGAGGATCAGTCTTCTTGAAACGTCGCACGCCGTAAAAGTGGCGAAAGAGTTCGTATGTACCGTCAAGCAGGTGAACGATCATTTCCGTAATGTTAGCATTCGGACACACGACACGCAGACTTAAAAAACCTACCGGCACGAATGTCGATATCGCCGTTGTCCGTTCGACTAGTAAGTAGAAGAGCAAAAATTAGCTCAATTGGAAAATACTTAAGGAGACATCAACATGCGAGTTATGGTCATTATCAAGGCTAATGAGGATTCAGAGGCGGGAATCCTGCCGAGCGAGAAGCTGCTCACTGAAATGGGTAAGTTTAACGAAGAGCTGGTGAAGGCTGGTGTTATGCTCGAGGGAGAGGGGCTTCACCCGACGTCAAAGGCCAAGCGAGTTAAGTTTTCGAGTGGCAACAGAATTGTTACCGATGGTCCATTCGCTGAAACGAGAGAACTCATTGCGGGTTTCTGGATCTGGAAAGTGAACTCGTTCGAAGAGGCAGTCGAGTGGGTGAAGCGGATTCCGTTTGACTCGGAAACTGCTCAGAGCGACACAGAGGTCGAGATTCGTCAGATCTTTGAAGCCGAGGAGTTCGGGGCGGAGTTCACTCCGGAACTGAGGGAACAGGAAGACCGCATTCGCGCACACGCTGCCAAGCTCAAGGAGTCGTGAAAAGAATCGCCACGGATCTACACGGATTTACACAGATGATTAATTTCTGATCTGTGTAATCCGTGTTCATCAGTGGCTATTTCCCGAAAGCGTATAAGGCGCTGCGAGTGCGGATGTAGATGCGGCCGTCCGCAATCGCGGGAGTCGCATAACACTCGTCATCCAATTCATTCACCGCCAGCACTTCCCAATCGCCTGCCGCCTTCACCACCGAAACCTGCCCGCCCTGTCCAATCACAAACACTTTGTTATCGGCGGCAACGGGCGAGGAGAAGTACTTGTCGATCGCGCCGTGCAGCCGCCCCTGTTTGAGTATGTTGCCGTTGGCGGGATCGAAAGAGATCAAAATGCCGCTGTCGTTAATCATGTAGAGCACGCCCTGGTAAAGCAGCGTGGACGGAACCTGCGGCACTGGCTTTTGATAACGCCAACGGATCGCGTTCGCGGTCTGGTCGCCTTCGCCGCCCATCTTGATTGCGAGGAGACCATTCTCTGACGCCATCATCGCGCGGAACACTTCCCAATCTCTCGGATTCAACTTCTCGTCGCGATCGAGATCGAAAGCTTCGAACGCCGCGCTCAACATCCTGTCCATCGGACCGCCGCCGTCACGCGAAATCTCCGTCTTCGCGATCAGATGGTCTTTGTCCTTGTCATAAACGGTCAGCGCTTCCTCAAACGAGGTCGTCGGCACCTGTTTGCCCGGCTGGTTCTGCGGAAAGCCCCAACCGTTGATGTAGAGATATTCGGAGTCGTGACTCGCAATCGACTTCATCTCGCACGCAAGTCCGCGAACCCACCAAACTCTCTTGCCGTCTTCACTCGAATACGCGGAGAGTTGGAACGACTCGGGAATGATGATCTGCTTCGCACCACGCGGCGGCTGGTACACGATCGGCGTCGAGTAACCCGAGATCACAACGGGCCGATCGACTTTCCAGCGCAAACGTCCGGTGTTTTTATCGACCGCGATCAGGTAGGAAGTCGGATTATCCTGGTCGACTGGCAGAATTACTTTGTCGTCTACGAGAATCGGCGATGCACCGAAGCCGTAGAAAATATTGAATGGACCAAGCGGATGTTTCCATCGCTCTCTGCCTGCGCTGTCGTACGAGATTAAACCGAAGTCCTGGAAGAAGACGTAAACATTCGAACCGTCTGTAACAGGACTGGGCGACGCCGGCCCGTTGACGTTCTGCAAACGCCCTGTGTGCAACCGCGGTGCTTCGCGTTGCCAGAGGATCTTTCCGCTCTGGCGGTCGAGACAGATCACGAACAGCTTGTCTTTGTCGTGCGCGGTGACGAAGATGCGATCGCGCGTCAACACCGGCGAGGAATGGCCCGGCGGAAGTGCTGCTTTCCAAATCACGTTCTTCTGCGGACCAAACTCGGCCGGCAAACCTGTGGTGTTAGAAACGCCCGTTCCGTTTGGACCACGGAATTGCGACCACTCGTCGGCGACTCCGCCGGTTAACGTAAACAGGATCATTAGGAGTGTAATCATGCGGCAGATAATAGCGTCTCCATTGCTGTGGGTAAATCTTTGTAATTTGTGTAATCTGTAAATTCGAAAGGACCCGACGAAAATGAGAACAATTCTCCTCTTACTGGTAGCTTCGCTGACGACCTTCGCGCAAAAGCCGGTGTTGCAAAAGGACCGGCAGGTCCTGATGGATTTCAGAAAGGACACGGAAGTCACGCCGCCCAACATCCCTTTAGCCACTCAAAGAGCAGTGTTGTCGAAGGTGTTTCGCAAGTACCTGACTGACGAGAACCAGTGCAACTCTAATTTCGACGCGGGTGACAACAGCGATCCGCTCGCAGCAGCTCGCAAAGCCGGACAGATCGTGCCCAGGATCCTCGACTCCGTAACCGGCAGTTTCACGGGCGCCGGCGAATCGCAGACTGCTTACGTGATTTTTGCCGGCGAGTGTAATGCTTCGCACGCCGACAACTTCGGCACTAAACGCGTCGCCATCTTCACAGGCACACGATTGATCGCCGATCTCGACGCAGACTTCAAAAGAGACATCGTGCGCAAGACCGATCTCAACAGCGACGGCCTCGATGAGTTGCTGATGACGAGCGGCGATATGAATCAAGGCACGGTAGTCGAGATGGCGGCACTCGTAAGTTTTGAAGGCGGCCGTTTCCGAGTGCTTCACGACTTTGGAACTGTGCTTGAAGACGAGTGTGCTTCGGGAAGGCCTGGCAGCACGTCGACCGCATCCGTGCTCTACATTTCCGACGTCTTTCCCGGCAAGATGCCGAACCTCACGATGGAAAACTACCAGTCAAGCTGTCGCAAGACGATGCGATGGCGATTGATCTCAACCGGCAAGCGGCAGGACTAAATCTCTTCCATAAACCGGCTCTGAAATGAAAATGCTCCTTTTCCCATAAGTGGTTAGAGCATTTCAATTCTGCCCACTCCCGTGATGATTGCCCCTATTAAGTCGTCACTGGGCATTTAGAAAAAGGAGCCGCTTATGATCCGCGCTTTGACCGCCTTTGTGTTACTTCTCTGCTCTGGCTGGACCGCCTTCTCGCAAGACCGGGCCATGCAAAACGCCGCCAGAAACGGCCGGCCTTTAGCAACCGAGATCACCGTCCACGGCAATGTAACTGCTCAAGCTGTTTTGATTCCACGCGTCGATGCGCGACGCATCTTCGGTAAAGAGATAGCGGACAACTATGCCGTGATCGAGGTGAACGTCGGCAACAAGAGCCCGGATGCGGCGCTCATAATCCATGGCGTCTTTATTGATTACGACCTTTGGGCCTTGAACGGCAACTCCGCTCAGACGATGGGTTTGGACGGTGTTTTTCGCGAGAGAGCTGAACCGTTTGAAGCCTCCAGCAAACGGAACCAAATCGCGAGCGAAGAGTATCGCGTTGTCCGCGGTCAACTCCTCGACGCGCAAATGTGGACGAAAAGAAATTGGACGATGAGGCTGTTGACGTTCGCAGGCAGTCTCGCCAGCGCGTACTCATTTTCACTGAACGAGGAGGGAATCATCCGCGGCCTCAACTCATTTAGCGGAGTAGCCGTGCCAGGCCTGAGAGAGGCGTGGCCGGACGGCACAGTCGATCAACTTAACCGGATCAGTGACTTTGGCTATCAGGCCAACAAGGTAATTCCCAAACAGGGAGCCGAAGTAATCGTATGTTTCTTTCCGATCGATCGCTTCCTGACCCCCGGCTTCAAAAAACTATTTTTGAAGTCGCCCGCCCTCTTCTTTGCGCCGTTGCAGATGCTGGTAGATCCAACTCTTAAGAACGACGCCAACCGCGTATTGAAGGGGATCGGCGGCAGCGCCGGCCTTACCGTCGACGCTCTCGCGCCATTACTGCCGTGCTACCTCCAAATCTCCAACGCTCTGAGGTTCGGTATCAAAAACAATCGAATTGGCAGAAGTAAGATTGAGAACGAAAAACTGAGTTGCGAAGGCAAATTTGGGTTAACAACGCAGGGGATCCAGGACGGGGCGCTCTTCAGAGTCTCGGATGAGACGGGGTTCAATAAATTCCTCGCGCTGGATTTTATCAGCCAGATGAGTCTCAACTCCGTCACCGTAACCGTCGATGGAATCATGACCGTCAACACAAGCGACCTCGCCCCAAACCTTGACGCAGTCGTATTCGACAGAGCTACCGGTTGCGGAGACTCTAATCAACTATGCTTCTGGACTGCCCCCGAGGGTGGAAACGTCGAGAGAACAGGAATAATTTCAGGAGCGTATCTAACCGGCGGCGTTGTGGTCATCGAGGAAGCGAATGATTTGGGAATAACCGAGGTGAAAACCATTTCGGATCTGTCGAACGATCAAGAGCTGCATTTTTCTTTCACGATGACGAAGCCAATCCTTCCTGGGACAGTGCTTCATTTCAGAGTGTCTAAACCCCAATCCAATCCTACGACTGGCGGGCCGGCACGAGTAAATAGTTTGCCGCTGGAGGTTCTCGTTGGGACGCCTCCTGCGATTACGAACGTCAAACGGGACGGCAAAACATTGACTGTTACGGGCTCCGGCTTCTCAGATGTGCCGCTTGTCGTCAAACTTCGCAGCCCCCTTGGCATCGAAGAAGAAGTCGCACCAGTCT
>DASSEB010000317.1:0-8030 GCA_035696765.1 Pyrinomonadaceae bacterium
CTCATACATCTGCTTCTCTTCCGCGTCGATGAGGAGATAAAGATCGTTGAATAGGTGGGTTTGGTTCAGCAACACACCCGCGGCGCCGGGCGGCAACTGTTCCTGGGCGCACACGGTCCATGCGCGACGAACAGGCACGTACCGCAAAAAGCGCTCGTCGTCGAACCTAACCTTCAAGCGGTCCTTGTTTACGTCCTTGTGATAGACGACGAAATCGTGGTTAGTCATCAAGCCTCGCCATAACTCCATCTGCATGTACTGCTCGCGTTCGGGAAGCGCCTTCAACCTACCGGCATGCGGTGTCGTTGCGATCGCACCGCATTGCGGCACGTAAGGCGCTTGCCAGTACCAGCGCTGTAGCAGCAAGTCGTTCCCTTCCACAAAGTCGAACAGTTGCGACACTGAGTACGTCCTGTCGCGCGGATTCAGCAGCGCATCGGCGAGAGCATCAGCGTCCAGCTCTTCTCTCGATCCGCGCACCATCGACAACAGCGGGTGATGTTGAGGCACCGTCTTCAGCACGGCAGTGAGATCGTTAATCTCCTGTCTCGAAGTTCCGACGCCAAGCCGGCGGCAGTATTCCTGAAACATGTAAACGCCCGTGCGACCGTAAGGCGCGTACAGCATCAGGTACATCGCGCCCTCAGCTCTCAACACGGATCGCAGCGCGCGCAAACCCGCCTCCGGATCGACAAGGTGATGCAACACGCCGGTGCAAACGATGTGGTCGAACTGCCGGTCCAGGCCGGCGACGTTCTCGATAGTTAGCTGCCGCGTTTCGAGATTCGTCAGGCTGTACTTCTGTTTCAGCTTCTCAGTGTGCTCGAGACTGGTGGGACTAACATCAATCCCGACCACGCGGGCCTTGGGATGTGTGAGCGCGAACTTGGCCGCTTGCCACGTTCCGCATCCGGCCACGAGGACATCAAAGTCGGCCCGGTACTCTTTATAAGGCCAGAGCAGATGCCACTCGGCCCGATGAACGTTCTCGTCCACCCAGAGCGCCCGAGCACGGTCGAGATTCTCGAGGGGCGGTGGATAAGGATGAGCAGTGTAAAAATCAGAGATGGGATCGGCGCTCCCGGTCGCGACGCCTTTAGAGGTTTTAGAAGCCATAGGTTTTTTCGTGAACGTTCAAGGGATCGGGAGGGCGGGGATTATACATGTAAACCGCGGAAAACCCCGGTAATCCTGTCAACTTGCCCGCTGACCTGTCACATCGCCATGCTGTTCAACCAGAATTGTCATTGACAAACAAACTGCCCACTCCCTATCATCCTTCACGTGGTCGCCGATGTAGGGTCAAGCGGCCGCCAGAACCTGCTTGAATCCGTCCGGAGCCGAGCAAATCCCTATACACCTCTTCTCTCAGTTTCCTTACAAAAAGCGGATCTGAGCCTACTATCCCCCAACCATAGGAGTTAATCGACCATGTTCACATTTACGAAGGGCATCCTGAAAGCCCTGACTTTGACAGCCTTACTAATGATGGCCGCAGTAGTGACCAGTGCTCAGACCACCGGCTCCGTCACGATGAACGCAACCGTCTCGAATTTTGTGGAATTGACTTCCGGCGGCGCAGTCACGCTTACTGGAAATTCTGGTGGCAGTGTTATCACGGATGGTACCGCAAACAGCCCGCTGGCAGTCGTTGTTAATCTCGGCGAACTGGGACCAAGCAATACAAACAGTTTCGTGAAATTGAGTGTGCCGCTCAGACTTCGCAGCAACGTGGCCTATCAACTCAATATGGTTAGCAGCGTTGCCGGAGCCGGCGCGACCGCATTTAGCCTGAAGGACACCGACGTCGGCTTCGGGTTGACTCCTGCCGCACGCCCGGCAAATCTCGCTGCCGGCGTAGACACAAATGCGACTCCTGGCGATCCCACCGTCGGCGGCAGCACGGATGCCAACGGACGCTGGGTCTATGCCGGAGCAAACTCCACTCTCGGAGCTTATGCTGTGTCCGGTTCGGTTTTGAGTGGACCACGCATCAACCAGGCCGTTTCGGCCAGTAGCAATACCAGCTTGAATGTGCCTGCGATCTTCGCCGTCAAGCCGCAGTTTTTCGATCCCGCTCCAGCGATCACGATCACCGCTCAGTTCACGGTCGTAGCGCTTTAATTCTTTAACAACCTTCCGCATTAAATGGCGCCGGCCGTCAGCTTGTTTTGCTGACGGCCGATGACCATATCTCGCCTCTACTCAAAGGATCCGAATATGCCCCGCCTACCTTTCAAAATACTACTGCTCTCGATCTCGCTCGTGCTTGCAGCTGCGACTGGTTTCGCACAGTCGACAACCGGAACAGTCAGCATGAGCGCAACCGTCTCGAAATTCGTCGAAATCAACTCCGGAGGCGCAGTCACTCTTACCGGAAATTCCGGTGGAGGCGTAACGACTGATGGTGTAGCCAACAGCCCACTGGCCGTGTCGATCAATCTTGGTGAGCTTGGTCCAAGCAACACCAACAGCTTCGTGACTGCGCAAGTTCCACTCAAACTCAGAAGCAACGCAGCTTACGTTTTATCGATGACTGGGACGGTCACGAGTTCGGGAACAACGGCAAGCAGGATCGTCGCTTCGGATGTGGGCTTCGGATTGGGAACCGTCTCGCGAACTGGGGTCGGCGTGAACGCGGGCTCAGACACAAACGCGACTTCCGGTGATCCAACTCTGGCCGCGAACGGAGCCGTGAACGGAACCACCGGCCGTTACGAATTCACCGCCGTGAGATCGAATCTCAGCGCGTTCTCGTCTGCAACGACCGCGCTGAGTGGTCCAATCATCATGAACGCGGTGCCGCGCAGTAATGCGAACGGCTTGACCGTGCCTGCATTCTTCGCAGTGAAGCCGCAGTTTTTTGAAAACGGAACCACCACGATCTCCGTCACTTTCACCGTGACCGCGCCTTAAATGCGATTACGCCCCTACATATTTTCATTTCTCACAGTCCTGATCATCCTTGCCTTCGCCCACAGCACTTCCGCACAGGCGCTGGATATCAGCAGTGGAGGTTTACCGACGATTACGGGCGCGGTAAACGGGTCCGTAACCGGCAGTGCGAGTGTCTTAAACGACTTGGTAGTGACTATTGATTTCGGTGAGGTCTCGCCGCTCAACACGAATTCGATCGTAAAAGTAGTTGTCCCGATCGCGCTACGGAGCAATCAACCGTATCAAGTCTCAGTTTCAGTAAGTGGCTTGAACAATGGTAACGTCCAGGCCCTGCAGGCATCGGATATCGGTTTTGGTCTACAGAACATTCGCAAACTGGGGGGCGCCGGTCAGGATTGCACTCAGAGCACTCACACAATTCGTTCACCCTTCGGCAATGATCCCGCCCTCAGCGCGACGATCGGAAGTAATGGGCGCGTTACTTATTCGTCGTCGCTGGGCAATATATCCGGCTCGACGATCATTCTTAGTGGTCCAGTGCTTTCAAAGAACAACAGCACCAAGCGCCAGCTAAGCGACGGTTATGTTTTTGACGCAGTCTTCACGCTGACACCTCAGTTTTTTGCGGCCGGCGTTTCTTCTGCAATTCTCGTCTTTACGATCTCGCCTGGTCCAAACGTTCCCTGCTGAAAGGTTTGATCGATGCGATTCACAAGTCTTCTACTTTGGTTTTTCATGACTGTGGTTTGCGTGAGCGCGCAAAGCCCGGCGCCTGCTGCTACGCCGCAACCTAACGGCATTTCACTCGCTCCGGCTCGGATTGAACTGGAGATGCAACCCGGTACGGAAACGACTGTCGTGGTGAATCTCGACTATCACAGCAGCGCGGAAAACTCACAACCCGTCCGCATCGTCGCGAGCTTGAACGATTGGACCATCGATCGGACCGGCCAGGTGCAATTTGAAAAGGCCAACACGTTCCCGAACTCCGCGAGTCCATGGCTGATCTACAGCCCGGCGGAAACGACAGTGACACCGGGAAACCTGCACGCGATCAGAGTCACCGTTTCAGTACCGAAAGACGCCACTCCCGGAGATCACCTGACAGCACTGATCATCGAGCAGCGTCCTGACAATCTGAAGCTCAATGAAAATCGCCGTCAGATGGTGATTCGCTATCGCATGGGAGCGGTGTTCTACATCAAAGTGCCGCAACTACTGCGGCATGGCTCGCTAGAGAGTCTGCGTGCGGAGGCAAAAGGCGACCAGCTAATCGTGACTCCCCTGCTCAAGAACGCCGGCAACAGTGTGATTCGGCCGCTTACGTCGTTGAAGGTGACGGACGGTTCGGGCGTCTCGATCGCGGAGCTGCCACAAAAAGAATCGTTACCTTTGCTTGGTGGCGCTGAGTTGCTGCAACCACTCGTGCTCGAGACACGTCTGGCGCCCGGCACTTACAGCGTGAAATACCGCGTCGATTTTCAGGATGGGAATAGACCAACGGAAGGGATTACGGAATTAGTGGTGCCGCAGTCCCAACCAGCGTCAAATGGACCAACCAACCGCGGACTGCCTGGGGTTTCATACGAATGAGCAAGGTCACTTTCAATGCATTATTCGGAGAGGTAAGCGTGCCGCCGAGTGAGATCCGTGGTCCGCTCAACATAGAGTCAAGTTGCGGCGAGATCGTTAACCCGCTAATCGCCGCAGGTGAAACTAACTGTCCGGTCGCACTCACGTCGACCACCGACAACTGAGCCAGTTCGGCCGTAGTTGATTCAACCGCGGCCGAGATCTTGAAACTGCTATTTGAACGCACGAGCAAAGGTACACGAATAACCGGAGCTTTAGCGTCGTCGCTCGACAACGTCACGTGCACAGTACTGCCGCTGCTCATAACATTCACATCGATGTTGGGATGAGTGAAATCGGGCAGAACTGAAAGAGCAACGGTTTCGCTGACGTTACCCTTCAGCGAGACGGTTTGCGCCTCAACGCTCGCGGCCACAAACACAACCGCCAGCAGCATGAAGATTGGCCTGTAAATCATCTTCAATCCTGCAGTCCCAAAAAAAATTAGAGTCTTGAGTTTATAACACTCGCAATAACCGCGCACTTCCAGAAAAACACCGACCGCTTCATGCACATCCTGCTCCGAGTTCTTCTAATCCTGACTCTCGCCTCGGTAGCGATGGCCGGACGTACGCCCAAGCCGCCTAAACCCGCCGCACAGGAAGGCTCGGTCATCATCGTCAACGAACGCGCGCTCGTTGGCCCAAACAGTGCGGCGCAATTACGTGGCGGACGACTCTTTCTTCCGATCGCAACCGTGGCCCAGGCACTCGGCGACACGCTCAGCTCCGATTCGACCTTGCGCGTCGTCACAGTTCGTCGCCAGAACGGCACGACCGCTGTTTTCAACGCTCAGTTGAACGAGGTGCGCGAGAACGGCGCTATCGTTCTCACCGTTTCCGGCACTGCCGATCTGTTCTTCCCCCCAACACCTAACGAGCTAATGCTGCCCGCGGAAATCGTCGCCGCACTCCTCGACGTGATCGTCCGGCGTGACGAAACCAGCGCGATCGTGATTAGTCGCAAAGGCGTTCAAGCGCAGACGATCCGCACCGGAGCGAAGCATGCGCCGTGGGAACTCTTTCAGCTCGAATACGATTACAACTTCAGTCGCTATACTTCCTCGGGCGAGCATAGCCTGGTGCTGCGCGGCACTGGCCGTGTCGGCGACGCAAGGTTGAGCTTCATCGCAAACTCATCGATTAGCCCGATACACAATTCGCGCCCCAATGTCGATGGCGGCAGTGTCAGGCTGGACCGTCCCAACGGCCAGAGCTTTGTGGCGGGAGAATTTGGCACCGGCACCGACGTGGAATTCCTGTCTGCCGCCGTGCGCGGCGGGTTGGTCCAGTTGCCTTTTGATCGCGTGCGACTGGACGTTTTTGGCGGACAAACAACATCCGGAATAATTGAGAGGCGTGATTCGAGTTTCAATGCCGAAACATTGAGACCAAACCTGTTTGCACCGCTCGCCATTCGCTACGACACCAAAATATTCGGCGCTATCGTAACCACACAGACTCCACGCCAGGCAGACTTCACGTTCTCCGGCGGCGCGATGCACTTCGGTGGTCCAACTCGCAAAGGTAATGTGCTCGCCGGCGGCGTCAAGTACATGTCCGGTCTTAATCGTTTTCAGGCCGACGCAGCGGTGGGCAACTTCTCAGGCGTGAATCATGATGGAACGCCAACAGCCGGAACAGACGTCGCGCTCAGTCTCACTGGTTCGTATCGCCTGACGGACGACGTGCTCGTACAAGGCCGCTACGGTTACGTTGGTCCAACTTTCCTCAGCCCGCAAAGCGGACTTCACGAACCGACCAACCTCGCTGCCGCAGGCGTGAGCTGGCAACCGAGACGCTGGCTGACGGCCGCAGTCAATGGCAGCACTGCAACGACGCCGGGCAGGTTCGGAAAGTTCAATCGTTACCTGACTGCGACTGTAAACATCGCGCCCGATAACGCATGGCCGGCTCTCTTTATCTCGCACACGCAGAGCGGCACAACGCTATTGAAAAACTCTGCCTTCACGCTGATCACGGCCACGAAGAAGTTTCACCACTGGAATATGTTCGTCAACGGCGCGCGCGTGAAGTCATTCGGCGCGACGAATCTCAACGTGCAAGCTGGTGGGAATGTCCGGATCAATGAATGGAACACGCTCGAGGTGAGCCAGTCGGTCGGCAGTCGAGGCCTTTTGAGCGGCCTCGCGACGTGGCAAATGTCGAACCTTCTTCACAATCGTCTGGGCTTCAGTGGCGGGCTGGGTTACACGAGAAGCAACACAGCGCCGTTTCATCCGTCGGAACATCTATCGGCCTACGTTAAGTTGCCGCGAAACAGCACGCTGCAATTCAGTTACTTACAAACTCAAACCGGTACGACGGCACTGGTCTCGCTGCATGGCTTGTTCTTTTCTTCCAAACGAGCCGAGCGCGCGCTCAATGGACCAGTCGCGGATTTGAATTCCTACGGTGCGGTGTCTGGCCGAGTTTACCAGGACGTGAACCTCAACGGCCGGTTCGAGCCGGGGATCGACAAGCCGCAGGCGAACGCGAGAGTGCGTGTGGATGGCAGTCGCTACGTGGTTTCAGACGCGGACGGCAACTTCCGGATCGAAAGCGTCGCGCGCGGTGAGCACTCCGTCTACCTGGACCTGCTGTCAGTGCGCGCCGATCTGACGTTGTTGGACAGCACACAGCAAATGATCACGATCGATAGTCATGATTCTGTGGTCGACTTTCGCGTCGTACGCACTGGCCGCATCACTGGAGTTGTTTGGTTTGATACGAACGAGAATGGACGCGTGGACGATCAGGAACAGCCGTTCGCGGACGTGCGCATCGTGACCGGCAGCGGCCGCGATACGTTGACGGATCAAAATGGTCACTTCATGATCGGCGACTTGCCACCCGGAGAGCACATCCTGTTGCTGGACGAGAAGACGCTCCCCGAACGAATGCGATCCGTTGCCGGCTCGCAGACCGTCAAAGTTACGGCTGCAAGTGAAACCGTTATTCTCTTCCCCGTCTCGACGCTACCCGACCAGATCAAAAAATTCCCCCGCGAGTAGCCACAAAAAGCACAAAATAATTTTCGGCTATTTTGTGCCTTTTGTGCCTCTTTGTGGCTACACTTGTTCTAATGATCTCCAAATGGGTCGTTTATAAGTTTGGCGGCACAAGTGTAGCCAACGCTGAACGCTATCGAGCAGCGGCTGAAATCGTGCTCGCGCGCCAACACGGCGAACGTGTGGCGGTGGTCGTTTCCGCGATGAGCGGAGTCACTAACGAACTGATCCAATTGGTTGAACTCGCCGCGAATCGCGACAACTCGTACCTGACCACACTCGAGAATCTGAAGACCCGGCATGTCGAAACAATAGCCGCGCTCGACCTTGGCGAGACGCAGACTCATTCACTTCGCGAAGTTGTTGATTCTGACTTCAACGCGATCGCGGAGGTGTTAAGAGGAGTTTGGATCACGAGGCTTCCCTCCGAACGCATCGTGGAATTCGTCTCCGGTCATGGAGAGTTATGGTCGGCCCAACTACTGCACGC
>DASSEB010000318.1:0-5240 GCA_035696765.1 Pyrinomonadaceae bacterium
TGCTCCGATCGACGAAGCACGAAAAGCGTCTCGGCACGGTGATTCTTTTCGTCACTTCGCGCTGCAACGCCTTCTGCCAGACGTGCTTTTATCACGAAGAGTTGAACCAGCCGGGCGACCTGACGTTCGCGCAGATCGAAAGAATCTCGCAGACGATGCCGCCGATCACCGACCTGTGGCTCTCGGGCGGCGAGCCGACCTTGCGTCGCGATCTTTCAGATATCATCGATCTGTTCGTCTCTAACAACGGCGTCGAGCGCGTCATCATTCCCACGAACGGCCTGATCAAGTCGCGCGTTTATGACGTCGTCGATCGCGCACTGGAAAACAATCCGGCGATCGATCTGTATCTCAACATCGCACTCGATGGTTACGGCAAGACCCACGACCGCATCCGCGGCGTGCCCGGCAACTGGCAGAAGGCGCTCGACTGCATCGAGTCGCTCTATCCGCTCAAGTCGAAGTACACCGATCGTTTTCGTCTGAACGTGAACACAGTTGTCTGCGCGGAGAACTACACCGAGATCGAGATGCTCTCCGAGTTCATGTGGGCGAACTACCGTTTGGACGGCCAGTACTTCAATATCATTCGGGGCGAGACGCTGGTTGGCGAACAGATCAAGCAGGTGCCGCCGGAAGTTCTACCAGCGATGTACGCGCATGTCTCGAAGCTCACGAAGCGCTATGGCGAGCGGATGTTTGCGGGCGACGACACGAGCAAGCGCCTCGTGAAGAACGCCGTGTATGCCGGCGCCATCATCACTCATTACCGCACGCAGCACGCAAACTTTCAGCAGCCAACGCCGTGGCCGTTTCCGTGTACGGCCGGCGAGACGGCCGTGGTGATCGATTACAACGGAGACGTGCGCGCGTGTGAGTTGCGCGAGAAGTTTGCGACGCTCGCGGATTTCGATTACGACTTCGGCGCGTTGTGGGCGGCGAACGAGCGGCAGGTCGAGCTCACCGCGATCGACGGCGGCAAGGCGTGCTGGTGCACGCATGTTTGTTTCATTCACGACTCGATGCGCCATTCTCGCCGGGCGCTTTATGAGATTCCGAAAAACTATCTGACGCGCGAAAGTTGGTAGCTCGTGGCGAATCGAGACGACAACGACGAGAATCGAAAGAGCGGTTTCGCGTATGCTGCTGCGCTCACGCTGTTTGCTTCAGTCGCTTCCTTCTGCGTGGCCGGATGGTTTCTGGATAAGTGGTTAGGGACGGAGCCGTGGTTTCTGATCGGCGGCATCGTCCTCGGCTCCGCTGCCGGCCTCTTTGAATTCGTCCGCCTCAGTTCGAAGACCTACTAACCACCGATTACACGCATAAGATCCGGATTTTATTCCGCGTTAATCCGTGTGTTAATATCAGCGGCTTCGCAGATGCTCGACTCCATTCACACCAGAGTGTTTCGAACTATGGTCGCCACGACTGCGCTCGCGGTCCTCGTTTCCGCGTTCCTTGCGCCGTGGCGCGTAACTACCGGTCTGCTGGCCGGCGGTTTACTGGCGCTCTTCAGTCATAGCTGGTTGAAAAACTCAGCCGCCGCAGTGATTCGTCTATCAGCAACCGGCGGCACGCCGCAATGGAGAATCGCACAGTTCGTGCTCCGCTACGTCGTTATCGCGGCGGTAATTTTCGCGGCATACACGTTGGATCTCATATCGTTGCCGGCTGTCTTCGCCGGCTTATCGAGTTTTGTAGTAGCACTGTTGGTCGAAGCTTTAAGAGAATTTTATTTCGCAATCACACAGCGAGAGGAAGCTAGTTGATGTTCTGGTTTCAGGAAGCGGCGCACGAAGCCGCCGAGCATGCAGAAGAGGCGGAGCACCAGGCGCCGATAGTTGTCCAGTTGGTTAATCACTGGTTCGGCGAAGCCGCGCTTCGGTTCGAACTCGCCTACACCAAACCGGTTTGGGACAAGGTGCTTGGCTTTTTTGGCAGTACACCCGAAGACGCGTTTGGACCATACACAGCCGAGAACGCGATCCCGTGGTACACGGTGATGTTTTTCATCGCGTGCATTCTGAGCGTTGTCATCATCTGGATCCTGAAAGGGAAGCTTTCAGAGAGCGAACCGGGCCACGGTCAGCAGACGCTGGAAGTCAGCGTGCTCGCCGTGCGCAACATGATCGAAGACATCATTGGTCCGCATGGTTTGAAGTATTTTCCGGTGGTGATGACGTTCGCGGTGCTGATCCTCGTGTCGAACTTAATGGGACTGTTCCCGTTGTTCATGAGTCCGACTTCGGCGACCAGTGTGACGTTCGCGCTCGGCTTGAGCTCGTTCCTTTACTACAACTTCGTCGGCATTAAAGAAAACGGTTTGTTCCGGCACTTGAAACACTTTGCTGGTCCAATCTGGTGGATTGCGCCGCTGATCTTTCCAATCGAGTTGATCAGTAACCTGATTCGACCGTTTTCACTCGGCATTCGTCTTTTCGGAAACTTGTTCGCGGACGAAAAGGTGCTGGAAACGCTGTCAGGTCTTGCGCCTCCGTATACGTGGTTTGCGCCTATCCTGCTGATGCCGCTGAGCGCCTTTGTGGCGCTGATTCAAACGTTTGTTTTCATACTGCTCTCGCAGCTTTATCTGAGCGAAGTGTCGCATGCGCCGCACGATTTTCATGCCGGTCATACTGAAGACGAGAGCGACGAGTTTATAGTTCCAGTTCTTACTTGATGGCTTTATCCCGTAGCGCGTGGTGAGCGGTGCGGCCAATGCGGCCGCGAACGTTGCCGCGCATTCGAGATTGCATTCGCAGGTTTTCGTCAGAGCAAAGCCGGGCAGTTCATAGCAAGTTCATGTCTGTCTCGCAGGAGCGCCGTTGTTCGAGGGGCGGTGGATACCGGATTCAGGCGAAATAATATCGTCGCGGTCTGCTCGAAGTGATGCAATCGAACTGTAGCTTGAAGGAGGACGCATGAGCAGATTCAGAATGTTGTTGTTCGCCGTGGTGGGAATTCTCATGAGCGGCATGACGGTGTTTGCGCAGGCTGTAGGCGAAGGCGCCGGCGACAACGACTTTTCACTCAGAAAATATCGCGCGCTGGCGGCGGGCGTTGGTTTCGCGATCGCGGTGTTTGGCGGCGCGTTAGGTCAGTCACGCATCGGCGCGTCGGCGTGCGAAGGCGCTGCACGGAACCCGGGTGCGGCCGGACGTATTCAGACGATGATGATTCTCGGTTTGGCGCTGATCGAGTCGCTGGTGTTGTTTGCGCTGCTGGTAGTCTTCGCGGTCGTTAAAGGCAGCTAGAATTCACAAAGGAATAGCCGTTTATATACGGGTGGGAGAGGATTCTCTCGCCCGTATTTTTTACTGGCGCGGGAAATTTATTTTAGAGTGTGATAGGCTGGGATTTCTCCCAAAGGCCAAGATCGAGGCGCAACCGTAGATGAAAAAATGTCCGAAGTGCGGAGTGGAATATCCCGACCAAACAACTCTGTGTCCCGCCGACGGCGTTGCGCTCGAGAAAGATCCGGATACTCTCGTCGGCACCACTCTCGCCGGAAAATATCGCATCGATGAGCGCCTTAACCAAGGAGGCATGGGCACCGTCTATCGCGGCACGCACGTGCTGATGGAGAAGACAGTCGCGATCAAGGTGCTGCGTCCGGCACTCGCCGCCGATGAAAAAATCGTCGCGCGTTTCTCGCGCGAGGCGCGCGCGGCTTCGCGTATCTCACATCCAAACGCTTTGAGTGTTACTGACTTCGGCGAGGACGAGAATGGAAACGTCTTCCTCGTTATGGAGTTTCTGAGTGGTAAGACACTCAAGCAGGTGATACGCGATGGTGGTCCACTGCCGTTAACCAGGGTAGTGGATATCACGCGTCAAGTTGGCGACGCACTCAATGCTGCACACGCGCAGGGTGTGATCCATCGCGATCTCAAAAGCGACAACATCATGCTGGTCGACACGATGAGCGGCGACCATGCAAAGGTGCTCGACTTCGGCATCGCGAAGATTAACGAGCCCGAGGGAGGGACGGACACTGGCCTCACGGCGCCGAACCTCGTCATCGGCACGCCGCAATACATGTCGCCCGAGCAGTGCGCGCAGAATGCGGAGATCGACGCGCGGTCCGATATTTATTCGCTCGGTGTGATCCTCTACGAAATGCTGGTCGGACACGTGCCCTTCTCGGGCGAGTCGCCGACCATCGTGATGATGAAGCATTTGCAGGATCCGGTTCCGTCAGTGTTGGAGGAGCGAGAGGATCTGCCGGCGTCGGTTGGCCGCGTCGTTGCGCGCGCGATGGCTAAGGTTCCGGGCAATCGTTATCAGAGTGTTGCCGAGCTGGTTGAGGATCTGACGATTGCGTCAGGGATGACGATCTTTGGCGTGGCTCCTGCGGGGGCAACAAACGCATCCGTTCCGGTGAGGAGTGACGATCCGGACGAAGTGACTGTCATGCGGAGGAGAGAGGAGCCGATCGCTACTCCGCGACGTGCGCCGGTTACAGTTCCGGTGCAGACTGTTCAGCCGGCTCCCGCCCCTTCGAGTTTTAATCCGTTAACGGTGCTGATTCCCGCCGCCGTGGCGTTGATTGTGGTATTTGCGGCGATCTACACGTTCACGCGAAACTCGCCCGCGAGCAGTCCAAACACAAACGAGCAAGCGCCGACGTTGGCGGCTGATCCGAACAGTCAACCTGTGCAGCCGACACAACCCGCGACGGGGAAGGCGGAAGAGGGATTACCGGCCGGCGGGTCGATTAAGCCCGCGGCAAACGTGAATGCGAGTCCGAATGCGAATGCGGCGGTTTCGCCGGAAGCGATCGAGGACATCAGCCCGGCTGCAAATGCGAACGAGAATGCGAATGCGAACACAAACAGCAACAGCAATCGCAAGGCGCCCGCGTTGCCGGAGCCGACACGTAGCGTAGTGCCGGAGACTGCGCCACCCGCGCCCGCGCCTTCACCCTCGGCAACCAAGCCACCGGCAGAGAAGCCAAGCCCCACGGCAACACCTTGAGCCACAAAAAGGCACAAAAACCACAAAAGAATTCTTGATTTTGTGCCTTTGGTGCTTCTTTGTGGCGAAATCATTCTAAGACGCTGGTGCAGAGGCGCGCTAATTCTTCTCCATTTTCGTTGGACATCTCAATCTCCAACACGTAACACGGTAACGAGAACGACAGTGTTCGCAGCTTGACGGCATCCTTCGCCGTCGTGATCAGCGCTTCGCCGCCCCCTTCTTTCGCCTGCTGAGCAAGCGCATCGATCTCGTCCTGTGAA
>DASSEB010000319.1:0-8424 GCA_035696765.1 Pyrinomonadaceae bacterium
CGCAACGTCTGAGCGATCTGCCGGATCACGACGTCGCCAGCCGGATGGCCAAACCTGTCGTTGATCGACTTCAAGTGATCGATATCGAGCATGAGCAAAGCGCACGGCACGCGGTAGCGACGCCACCTTTCAACCTCGCGCGACAACGCAACACGGAACCGGCGACGGTTTGCGAGCCCCGTTAGTGAATCCAAATCGGCGTCAGCCCTTAACAGATCGATCTTCTGTCGCAGCAACACTAACTGCTGCGTTCTCTCGATCAGAAGATCATGTTCAGCGGGCAAACTAAAATAATCGAAAGCACCCTCCACCATAGCGGTGCGCCGCATCTCGACGGTCGACGCTCCAGTGCCAACCAGCAGCAGCGGAATCCCATCTTCCGCCTGCGCGAGCATCTTCGCCAGTTCCCTGATTCTCAAGCCGGGAGTTGCAGCGTTGGCGATGACGAGGTGCGGGCGCGTTCGGGTAAGCGACACCACGGCCGCCGTGCCGTTTGCAACACTGAAGAGGTCGATGCCTCTCCCGGAGAAAGATTCAACAAATTGCGCGCGGTCGTCCTTTGCGATCAAAAGGACACGGCCGCGCGAACGGTCGGAAGGTCGTGTAGTCGGTCCTTTTTCAGCGCGCGAACTCATGGTTAGACGTGTAGGGGTCGACAAATCAAATAAACTTGTGTGGGGAGGACAATCAGATGTTTTTAGACTCAGGGGCAATTACAAGGATACCCCGCGAGTGTAGTGAATCGTCAAGTTTCGACACCCCGCACAGCCTCGATGAACGCGCGCATCCGCGCCTCGTTCTTTTTTCCGGGTCTGTCTTCGAGCCCGCTGCACGCATCAACCGCATACGGGCGCACGGTTTCGATTGCTGCTGCAACGTTCTCCGGCGACAGGCCGCCGGCGAGAAAGAGTTTTGGGACAAGGCGGCTGACCTGCTGTGCGATGGACCAGTCGAAGACGTTGCCGGTGCCGCCCCGCAAGTCTTTGTGCCTCGTGTCGAGCATGATGGCTTCAGTTTCGTAAGTCCTGACTGCATCGACGTTGAATCCGTCTGAGACTGGGAGCACTTTGATCACGTAACGATCCGCGGCGAGTTCACGGCAATAGCGCGGCGACTCATCACCGTGTAGTTGCAAGGCTGTGACACGCGCTTCCGCAGCGATCTGCGTGACGGATTCTTCGTTGACAAACACACCGACGGTCAGAATCGAAGCAGGAAGTTGTTCGATGATCTCGCGTGCGCTTTGAGGCGTGATGTAACGCGGGCTCGGTTTGTAGAAGTTGAAGCCGAGCGCGTCGGCGCCTGCCGAGGTGGCAGCCATCGCATCCTCAATATTCGTGATGCCGCAGATCTTAATGAACGTCATTTCGGAGATCTCGCAAGGCCGCGGCGGGATCGTCAGAGCGCATCAAGGTCTCCCCAATCAGAAACCCTCGATAACCCACCTGATACAATCGCCTCAAATCCTGCGAACTGTGCAGGCCGCTTTCACTAATCAACACAGCCCCAGCCGGCGCCTCGCGCGCAAGCGAGAGCGACGTCTCGAGCGACACTTCAAACGTCCGCAGGTCTCGATTGTTCACGCCAATCAAACGCGCGCCGCAAGCTGCTGCTCGTTTCATCTCGTCGCTCGTGTGAACTTCAACCAAAGCATCCATCCGGAGTTCATCTTCAGCCAGTCGCCTGAGCCGAGACAGCAGCTCGTCATCAAGAGCAGCGACGATCAACAGCAACGCATCAGCGCTCGCCGCGGCTGATTCGTAAACCTGAAACTCTTCGACGATAAAATCCTTCCGCAGCACCGGCAGATCAACCGCCGTCTTTACCTGTCGCAAATCATCCAGCGAACCGGCGAAATAATCTTCCTCCGTCAAGACGGACATCGCGGCTGCACCACCTGCTTCATACGCACGCGCAACATCTCTCACATTCGCGTCGCCACAAATCATGCCTTTCGACGGCGATCGACGTTTGAACTCAGCGATGACATTGACGCCCTCCCTCCGCAGAGCACCGGAAAACGCCTGCGGTTTCGCACGCGCTCGCACCTCGCCCGCGAGCCGGCGCACTTCCGCGAGCCCTGCGCCGGCCTGCGCCTCACGCAGCCGCTCACGCTTTCGCGCGATTATCTCCGACAGCACATTCATTCAAACCAAATCCGCGTTTTAAAAATCCGCGTTCATCCGCGGCTCAACTAGTCGCCTCGACCAAAAGCTCCAACTTTCGCTGCGCGGCCCCACTATCAATCGCATTCGCCGCGAGCTTCGCAGCTTCACGGAGGTCTCCAGCCGCTCCACCCAACAACAACGCCGCCGCCGCGTTCATCACCACCAGCGCGCGCGCCTCGTCAGTTCTCGTTCCAGCTAAAACGTCGTACACGATCTCGGCGTTCGCCTCGGTATCACCACCACGCAAGTGCTCGAGCGATCCAACTTCGAAACCGAAATCTCCGGGTGCGATCTCAAACGTCCTGACCTGCCCGTCGTGGGCCTCCGCGACGTGCGTCTTGCCCGCCAACGTGATCTCATCCAACCCATCTTCACCATGGACCACCCACGCGCGTTCGGTGCCGAGCGCGGCCAACACCTGCGCGAGCTTCTGCGCTAGATCCTTTCGCCACACGCCGATGATCTGCCTCGGCGCGCCCGCAGGATTACTCAACGGTCCCAGCAAATTGAACGTCGTGTGAACGCCGAGTTGGCGGCGAATGGCCGCCACTCTCGCGGTCGCACCGTGATACAGCGGCGCGAACATGAAGCAGATTCCGATCTCGTTGAGGGCATTCTCAGAAACCAGCGGTATCGTCGAAACATTCACACCCAACGCCGTCAACAGATCGGCACTGCCTGACTTACTACTCGCCGCGCGATTGCCATGTTTCGCGACCGGCAATCCTGCACCCGCGATCACAAACGCCGCCGCCGTCGAGATGTTGAAAGTCTTTGCACGGCTCGATCCCGTTCCCGCAGTGTCGATAAAGCACGGATGTTTCGACACGACTCGTAATGCTCGCGCGCGCAGTCCTTCCGCCATGCCGGTCAACTCTTCGACCGTTTCACCTTTCGTCGCGAGGGCGACGAGCGCGCCTGAAATCTGCGCGTCGGTTGCTTCAGGATTGAGCAAGGCGTCGAGGAGTTGGAAAGCCTCTTCACGACTCAAGTCTTCGCGGCGCACGAGCCGCGCGAGAAATTCAGTTAATAGATGATTAGCCATACGAGTGAGGACGCTACAGTTTCAGAAAATTAGCGAGCAGTTGTTTCCCATCTGACGTCAGTATCGATTCCGGGTGAAACTGCACGCCTTCGACTTTCATCTCGCGATGACGCAGACCCATGATGATGTCGTCGCTCGTAGAGGCGGAGACTTCGAGACACGCCGGCAGCGACTCTTTCTCCACAATCAGCGAGTGATATCGCCCGGCAAGAAAGTGGTCCTTCACTCCGGCGAAGATCGTCTTGCCGTCATGAGAAACTTCCGAAGCTTTGCCGTGCATCAGTTCGGGCGCGCGAATCACTTTACCGCCAAATGCCTGGCCGATCGCCTGGTGGCCCAGGCACACGCCGAGCAACGGAACCTTTCCCGAGAAGCGTTCGATAACTTTCAGCGTGATCCCGGCATCGTCGGGCGTGCCGGGGCCCGGTGAAATCACAATCCTTTCGGGCCGCAGATCGCTTTCAATCTCTTCGACCGTGACGCGATCGTTGCGACGCACCTCGACGGTCTCGCCCAGCTCACCGAGATACTGCACGAGGTTGTAAGTGAACGAGTCGTAGTTGTCGATTACCAGCAGCATAGATTAGCCACGGATTACTTCTTACATGGATTGACGATTGCACGATTGATCTTTACTGGTTTCTCCGGTTTCTCACCTTCTGCGGGCGCCTGGTTGATCGCGTCGACCACTTCCATCCCCTTCGTAACAGTTCCGAACGCAGCAAACTTGCTGTCGAGATGTGGTGCAGGCGCAACGAGAATGAAGAAGTGCGTGGTTGCACTGTTCGGCTCCTCGGTGCGCGCCATCGAAACGATGCCACGAACATGCTTCACTAAACCCGGCTCGTCAGGAAGTCTATGACTCATGCGCTTCGCGAGTGGCTCGCTCCACTTCTCGCTCGTCTGAAGATTGCCGCCCTGAATCACGAAATCCTTGACCACTCGACTGAACGTAGTTGTATCGAGGGCACCGGTGGCCGAGAGATTCAAAAAATTTCTCGCTGCTTCCGGCGCATTCTCAGGCATGAGCGCGATCTCGATGGCGCCGAGCTCAGTCTGGAGTGTCACACACTGGCCCGCCATCTTTTCGAGCGGCGCACCGTCGAACGGTTCACCCGCCGGAACCGGCGTCGCTGCCGCGCGAGCATTCGCTTTCTTCGGCGGCTCAACGGGGGCATTCGACTGCGCCCTCGCGAGCGTGGCTCCTAACAACACAAGAAGTATCAGCACTACTCTGTTCATCATGATCCGTGTAAATCCTGTCTCACAAATCCGTTACAATCCGCGTTCCGCCATTTCGATCGCTCGAAACATCGCGCGCGCTTTGTTCACCGTCTCCGCGTACTCATGCTCCGGAATCGAGTCCGCCACAATGCCCGCACCTGCCTGGACCATCACCGATCCATTGCGCAACACGAGCGTCCTGATCGCGATACACGAATCGAGATTGCCGGCGTAGTCCATGTACAACACCGCGCCGGCGTAGATTCCGCGGCGATCCGGTTCGAGTGCCCGAATGATCTCCATCGCGCGAATCTTCGGCGCGCCCGTTACAGTACCCGCCGGAAAGCACGAAGCCAACGCGTCGAAGCGATCCAGCCCATCACGCAGCCGCGATCGCAGGCTTGTTTCCAGATGCTGCACGTGAGAATAACGTTCGACGCGCATCAGATCTTCGACCTTGACCGAACCGTAATCGGAAACACGGCCGAGGTCGTTACGCCCGAGATCGACGAGCATCATGTGCTCCGCGATCTCTTTCTCGTCCGACTTCAGATCCTCGCTCAGCATCCAGTCTTCCGTTTCCGTCGCGCCGCGTTTGCGTGTGCCGGCAATCGGGCGGTAGTCGAGTCGTTGTCCGTGACAACGGACGAGCATCTCGGGCGAAGCGCCGACTACGGTCTCGTCTCCCATGCGCAGGAAGAACATGTATGGCGACGGGTTTATCGCGCGCAACGCTCGATAAATCTGAAGCGGATCGCCGTTGAACTGTGCTGAGAACCGTTGCGAAAGCACGACCTGATAACAATCACCGGCGGCGATGTGTTCTTTCACCTGGCGCACGCCGTCTTCGAAAGCGCGCCGCGGCCAATTCGATTGCAACGAAATGTTACCGCCGCTCTCGTTGGGTTGTTTAGGTGCGGGTAGAGGTCTCGTTTGAAAGATCTTCTTTTCTATTTCTCTCGTGCGCGCGACTGCGTCTTCGTAAAGCGCGCGTAGCCGCTCGGCGCTTCCGCCCGCCTCTTCGGTGAGAACGATCGAGACGATCTCCAGCCGTTGCTTCACGCGATCGAAAGCGATCACAGTGCGATAGAACATCCACACAGCATCGGTTGGGGCGTCGAGTGGCTGCGTGTTGTCGTCTCGCAACGCAGGCTCGAACCACTGCGCCGCATCGTAACCGAGATACCCGACGGCGCCGCCCGCGAACGGCACGAGGCCGGGTCGACGCGCGAGCGATCGGGCATGAAAATAGTCGCGGACCCATTCGGTCGCTACGATTGGATATGACTCCGTTGTGCCGTTGCGCTCGACAAAGGTCTGCATTCCCTTGCCGCGCACGATCATTTCCGGTTCAGCGCCGAGAAACGAATAACGCGCGATGCGTTCACCGCCTTCAACCGACTCTAGCAAAAAAGCATAAGGCGAATCACCGGCGATGCGCATGAAAGCACCGACCGGCGTGTGCAGATCCGCCAGCACCGAGCGCACGACGGGCACGACGTTTCCCTGCCGCGCCTCGTTCACGAACGATTCAAAATTTGGGGGTTGCAGATCAAGCATTCGTGCTTGCCTCTTCGTGCTTCAGCCTGCGATACGGTTGCCGGCTAACCACTGTCCACCATCGACCACCAACACATTGCCGTTGATAAAACTCGCCGCGTCGGAGCAAATGAAAACCGCCGCCTTCTCGATGTCAGCAATTCGGCCAAAGCGACCGAGCGGAATATTCTTCCGCAAGCGCTCCTTGAACGACTCAGGCACAAGACGCTTCATTCCCTCCGTGTCCTCGATTGGACCAGGCGCGATCGTGTTCACGCGAATTCCATAGCGCCCCCACTCGACTGCAAGGTTGCGCGTCAACGCGTCAACACCCGCCTTCGCGGCCGATACATGAAGCTGCATCGGCGTACCCAGATAGTGAAGCGTCGCACTGATGTTCAGAATCTGCCCGCGATGTTCTTTGAGTTGCGCAAACGCCGCGCGGCAGACGTTGAACGTGCCCTTGAGATCGATGTCGACTACGGTCCCGAATCCGTTCGGCGACAACTCCTCCGCGAGGCAGAGAAAGTTGCCGGCAGCGCCGTTCACAACGATATCGATCTTGCCGAATTTCGCGACAGTTTCGGCGATCGCTTTTTCGACTGCTTCCGGATCGCGAACATCCGCGGCGACGGCGATTGCCTTCCCACCGGCTCCGTTGATCGCGTCGGCCGCGGGTTGCAGGTGGTCCAGCTTGCGGCTCACGAGCGCAACGCTCGCGCCCGCTTCGGCAAGGGCACGCGCTACCCCACCCGTGATGCCCGTACCGCCCCCTGTCACGAACGCAACGTGCCCACTCAAAATTCCCTCACTGAAGATTCTGTCACTCATTGCTAATCCCTTTCCTATCCGTGCCCTTTATCCGTGAAATCCGTGGTTAATTGCGTCCTCCAGTTTGAACTTTCCTTCGTACAAAGCCTTGCCGACGATAACACTGTCGAGCAGTGGCTCGCCTGCGTCGCGCAGGCGTTTGAGATCGTTGAGACTCGAAACGCCACCCGAAGCCGTCACGCGAACGTTTGCAGCACGAGCCACCGCCAGCGTCTGTTCGACGTTTGGACCACCGAGAGTGCCGTCGCGTGCGATGTCGGTGTAGATGATTCGTTCAACTCCGGACTCGGCTACCGACCGCGCGAGGTCAACCGCCATCACGGGGGTCGACGTTTCCCAGCCGCGCGACATCACGCGTCCGTCGCGCGCGTCGATTCCGACGCAGATCTTCGACGAAAAGCGCGCGACAAATTCCTTCAAAGCGTCCGGCGATTCCGCGGCGAGCGTGCCTAAAACAACGCGAGCAACGCCAGCGTCGCAAAGCTGTTGCACATCTTCAAGCGATCGAACACCGCCGCCAAACTCGATCGGCACATCAATCGCCTCGACGATCTCTCTCACCACACTGCGGTTCGGCGAATCGCGTTCATTGAAAGCAGCGTCGAGATCTACAACGTGGATCATCTCCGCGCCGGCAGACGCAAACTCTCGCGCCACGTCAACCGGGTTCTCGTTGTAAACAGTCATTTCAGACTTGCGTCCCTGCATCAGCCGCACGCACAGACCATGCTTGAGATCGATTGCCGGTATAACAATCATGGACCACAAAAAGGCACAAAAAACACAAAAGAAGACAGATGTTATCGGGTGAAATTATTGTCAGCGATACAGCCCATCACTTCCTCCAGTAGGACCCCGTTCGTGGCGATGGCGTTACCTCCATCGGCCGTTCTCACGCCGCGCCAATCTGTGAACGTGCCGCCTGCCTCTTCGAGGATCGGCAACAGCGGAGCGCAGTCCCACAAGTTCATCACGGGATCGAGCATCACGTCTGCGCGGCCGGTCGCGACGAGCACGTAACCGTAGCAGTCGCCCCAGGTGCGGCTCACCTTCGCACGCGCCTGCAGCAACTCAGCCGCATGCCCGAAGCCGGCGCGCGCACACGCGATAAAACTTGTAGATAACAAGAGCGCGTCCTTGAGTTCACGAGTGGTCGACACTCGCGCGGGCTCACCATTGAAAAAACATCCGACGCCTTTCGCAGCGGAAACCAGCTCGCCGAGCGCGGGCATATTCACGACTCCGACCGTCAGCTCCTTTTCAATCTCAACCGCAATCAACACTCCATAGAGCGGCACGCCGTGCACAAACGCGAACGTTCCGTCAATCGGATCGAGTATCCAGCGCCGCCCCGATGTGCCGTGGGTCTCGCCTTCTTCTTCACCGAGAACACCGTCATCCGGGAACCGTTCCGCGATTCGCCGGCGCAGGTAACTTTCAGCTTCTCGATCTGCAATCGTGACGAAACTGCCGTCAGACTTCTTGCTCGTCTCCGGCTGTTTGCGAAAGTATTGCAACGTGATCTCGCCTGCGCCACGCGCGAGTTCAACTGCGAAGTCGAGCAACTCTTTGCCTTCGTTCACCCGCGCCTCCGTTGCTCGAGTTCGTTTGCGATTT
>DASSEB010000320.1:0-8350 GCA_035696765.1 Pyrinomonadaceae bacterium
CTGCTGAAGTCCTTTTGTCGTGAGAGCGTGAGGCAGACGGCGACTATACCCATCGTGTAAAGAAATACCTGCGCCGGCCAGATAGCGACGTTGTATTGCTCAAACACATTGAGGAATTGATCAACTGTGAACGGAATCATAGTCAAACCCAGCTCTGTGGGCCATGAAGAATGGCATTGCGGCAAACACCAGGAGCATCAGGTAATAGACAACACCCGCTACCGGGTCACGCTCGCGGAAATACTCCGAAAGCGTAAGACCTCTGAGCCATAGAACAAGTGTAAATTCAAACGCAATCATCAAACCTAGCGCGAGGAAACCCACTAACAAGACGTGCGCTCCCAGTTGAAACTTTCGAACCAACCATCTCGCGGCCAGCACAATGACCACGAGCATTACTGGGAATTCCATCAACTCCGCCACGCGCAAACCGAAACGAGGAACGAGAAACAGGATTCGAATCGGCCCGAGAACGAACCCCGTACCGAAGACCAGTGCAAAGTAGACCACCGCAGCTTTCAGAATCGTCAGTGGCTCAGGGCGCTTGGTTTCCAGTTTCATTAGAGTAACCCTCAGTTCATTACAAGCACGCCGGCACCACGAATCGAATCACTCTTCAAAGCAATCAGCGCCTCATTCGCCTGATCGAAGGAGAAGGTTTGGACGTGCGTTTGCACCGGAATGCGAGCGGCTTCTTCCAGAAATTCGCTGCCGTCTGCGCGTGTGTTGTTCGCTACACTTCGGAGGGTGCGTTCACTGTAGATAAGTGAATAGTCAAACGACGGTATCGAGCTCATGTGAATCCCGCCCAGGACTACCGTTCCTCCCTTTCGAATTGCCTTAAGCGCAGCGGGGACAATCTCTCCCGCGGGCGCAAAAATAATTGAAGCGTCAAGTTTTACGGGAGGCTGCGCAAAAGTATCCCCAACCCACGTAGCTCCGAGTTCGGTAGCGAGCGCCTGATGTCGTTCACGATCGCGAGTGCACACATAGACTTCCGCGCCACGCGCGCGTGCCAGTTGAATGCAAACGTGGCCTGCAGCGCCGAAGCCATAGAGACCAAGCCGCGCCCCTTTCCATTCGTCATGAGTGAGTCCGGTCAGACGTAGGCACCGGTAACCGATGATGCCGGCGCAGAGAAGTGGCGCTGCCTGCATGTCGTTGAAGCCATCTGGTATACGGTAGGTGAAGGCGGCGGGCGCCACGGCGTATTCTGCGTAGCCACCATCTACGGTCCATCCAGTGAACATCGCTTTCTCGCACAGATTTTCTCGACCGGCAACACAGAACTCACATGCGCCACAGGTTCGATTCAGCCAGGCCACTCCCACTCGATCCCCAATGTTAAAGCCCGCGACACTGCTGCCGAGAGCAGCCACGCTGCCAACAATTTGATGGCCGGGAATTACAGGCGAACGACGAACCGGCAAGTCGCCCTCGACTACATGGAGGTCCGTGCGACAGATTCCGCAAGCAGCGACCCGTAACAGGAGTTCGTCTTCTGAGGGCTTGGGCACCGTCGTCTCATTTAGATAGAGCGGATGCTCACTGACAGGGGCCGGTTGGTTCAGAATCCAGGCTTTCATATTCATCAGACATTTAGAAGCTTCGCCAGCCATCCGCGCTTGTTCGAGCTCTCAACAGAAGCGGATGGAACTGCTTCGCCCCTGTCAAAGGTTGCACGGTGGCCAGTCATCTTCTCGACGTGTATACGAAAGAAGATTGGTGTCAACGAATGCGGTTGGTCGCGGTGCTCCTGCGACAGGTAGGCGGGTTCCCACCACATTGCCCGCTTTTGAAGACATGCGTGCGCCCGAATGCGTTCCTTCTCATACTCGGGCTTATCAGGTAGTTCCTCATAGCGACCGAATACAACAATACTCATCCACTCGTTGTGACTTACTACTTCATCAACCTCGAAACACACTAACGGATTTAAGCGCGTCCACTCGATTTTTTGCCCCAGTGTTGTGAACCCGTAAATGTAGGTCCCATCAAATGCAGAGTTGATCGGCACGATATAGGGCTGGTTGTCTTGAGCACACGCCAGCCTACCCAGGCGCGCCTTCTTCAAGGCGCGGGAACATTCATCAGCCGTCATCTCGTGAATGAACATAGCAATAAATCCTGAGCTAACGATGCAACGAAAACAATCTGGCAATCTTTGTTCCCTGGCGCCGGGGCCATTTTAGTGCGTGATTCATTGACGTTGACTCAGGCGATTTATTCGGCTGTGGGGAAACTCACCCAGCCGTTGTGTTAAGGCTCGCTGTTCTCTCCACCTATCGCCGCTGCTTTACAGGTTCCCATCCCACAAGTCTGCGATTTCAGACTCTTTTACACCTGTTCTCCGTCTTTCGTTAGGGAGGAAAAAGGCACAGTCGTTGCTTAGTACTGATTGTAGGAGGGAGTGACTTATATGCCTGTCAGGAGAAAATATTCAAACGCGACATTTACCAAACGAGTCGATCACGAAGGTGGGAGACATCGGCCGTCGCGTGCAATAAGTGAGCCCGCAGTTTGTGAGGAGTGTCGGGCTGTGTATGCCAGCCGGCGCTGGACCGCCGCAAGTTCACCTTCAACAAAGAGCCAGGATGAACACTTGAGGCAGGCCCAGTTAAAGCTTTGCCCTGCCTGCAAACAGCAACGCACGGGCCAACCGCGCGGATTTGTCTTTCTGGATGGCGACTTTTTCAGCTCCCACGCTGAGGAGATTGAACTGTTATTGCGGAACGAAGCGAAGAGAGCCGCGGCAGATAATCCGTTGGCTCGCGCTATGGAGTTCAAGCGTGGCGACGGTCACAAGCTTACCGTCAGCACTACGACAGAGCACCTGGCCCAACGTTTGGGCCATGCGGTCGAAAAAGCATTTGGCGGCAGCGTTCATTACGATTTCTCGCACGAAAACAAACTAGCGCGGGTCGCATGGCGGCGAGACTGACGCTTCAGGCGGGCTTTTGAAAAGGCGCTCGCAGCCAGCAGTTCAACGGCAAGATGCTTACCAGGTTGAACATTCAAACACTTCGAGTGGCGCAGTTGAGATCGTGGCCTATCTTCCTGATTTTGTTTTTCCTGCCATTCACGATACTTGCCGGTGGCGTGATTCAAGCCAGAGGCCGTGCAAAAAAGGGTGTGGCCCAGGAGGTCTCCAAAGAAGAAATTCTTACAGCAGAAAGACGCTTATCGGATCTCGGATATTGGACCGGGCCAGTCGACGGCACTCTGGACTCGGGCTCTCGGCACGCCCTGATTGCGTTTCAAAAGGTAGAAGGGCGACAACGCACGGGAAAACTGACGCGTGTCGAACTTCAAGCCCTGCTCTCAGCGCAACGACCGCTCCCTAAATACAGCGGCGATGCTCACGTGGAGGTTGCTCTCAATCGACAGGTTCTATTCCTTGTCGATACGACCGGCACGATTACACACATTCTTCCTGTTTGCACCGGCAATGAGAAAACCTATATGGACCACGGCGAGATCCATCGAGCACATACGCCAAGAGGGAGATTTAGGGTCTTGAGAAAGCTTGGCGGATGGCGGCTAAGTTCGCTTGGTTTGCTTTACTACCCTAATTACATACACAACGGCATCGCTATTCATGGCAGCCCGGCGATGACGGTCTATCCTGCCAGCCACGGGTGTATTCGGATACCAATGTTCGCTTCAAAAAAGCTGAGCGAACTGACGCCCGTGGGAACAGAAGTAATTGTTTACGATTGAACTGCCGGAATGGAGAAATAGCATGCGAAAGAACATTGAACCTTTGTCGTGGCAAGCTGATTTGGCAGCGTTCGGCAAACGAAACAACATGCGTCCCACGAGACTTGAAGTTCTTAGCCAAGCGCGGGAAGTGGAATCAGACTTCTGGCTCGAGGATGGATTGCGATTGGCGGGTATCGATCTCGACACGGACGGCGAGAGTGGTACTTGCGTCGAAATCATGCTCCAGGCACCGCCCGCCTCGAGCAAGGGTCACATGACGCACACCGTAGCCGGCGTGAAGCGATTGGAATTGGAGATGACCGATGGCCGTGATAAGTCACTGGAAATAGAGGATGGAGAAGGCAGGGTCACTATCATGCACTTTGAATCAGACAAGCCTGCCTAACCTCCAGGAACGAGTAAAGCAATGAGAGTAATCCTGGTAGCGCTGTTTTTAGTTGTTCCCTTTAGCATTAATGCTGGTGCTCAAACACAAACTTTCACCCGAGAAGGTGTCGAGTACGTGTTGGATCTTCCTTCACCTTCATGGCGAGCTGTTTCGCGTGTCGATGTGCATGAGCATCTTGAATTTGTCAACGGTGAAGATAACAGCAATGGATACCTGCGTCTCCGGAAGAAGGTAGTAACGCCTGGTACCACTTCGAAGGACCTGTTTAGTGAAGCGGAGAAGTGGGAATTAGAGAAGCTGCCCGGTTATGTGGTTTGTAGCGGAGGGAAGGGAACGGAGTTTAACGGAAAACTCAAAGGCACAGTGTTTTCCTACGAATTCATTAACCAGGGGAGAAACATGGATGGCCGCATCTACTATCTTCACTTGGACAGCCGTACCTTCTACATCCTCCACTTCACGGTAGCCAGCGAAAAGCTCCCGAGCCTTCGAGACCAGATGGATTCGATTGCCAGGAGCTTCCGCTTGAAGTGACAGGCTACTCATCTATGATCATGGGAAATCTTGCGCCATTCTGCGCAAGATCTCTCAACGATCGAAACGACGTTCGCTAATTCAGGTACATAAAAGGCCGTCGAATCTCGGTACGACTCTTGCGGTCCAACGTGTAGTGCCGAAGTGCGTTGAACCTCGTGTCTTACCGGTTACGGTTCGCACGAAGAATAAGGGGCGTACTACCATGAAAATACTAATCGGATATGACGGCTCGGAATGCGCCGATGCGGCGCTCGACGATCTGACTCACGCGGGACTACCGCTTGATGCTGAAGCTCACATTCTCTCCGTCGGTGAACTGTGGCTTCCGCCACCGCCGCCGTCGACATACGAGATCATAGAGCAGGCGCGAGAAGCGAAGTCGCCAGCAGAATTGGAAAGGAATTATGCAAAGGGTTGCCGTGCGGCGAAGGACGCACTCGCTTTGGCTGAACGCGCACGAGAGCGAGTACAGACCAACTTTCCTAAGTGGAAGGTGAGTGCTGGTTCGTCGTGCGGCTCGGCGGCTTGGGAGTTAGTTTCAAAGGCGGATCATTGGAAGCCGGATTTGATTGTAGTCGGTTCGCACGGACGTACAGCGCTCGGGCGCTTTGTGCTTGGTAGTGTTTCTCAGCGTGTTTTAACTGAAGCCCTTTGCTCGGTGAGAATTTCTCGTGGACGTGTCGATGAGCCGAACTCTCCGGTGCGAATTATCGTCGGCACCGATGGCTCGGCGGGGAGCGACTTGGCGTTGAAGGCCGTCGCTGGGCGCAAATGGCCTCCTCAGAGTGAAGTCATGGTGGTTCTGGTCGACGATCCGCTAGCACCCGAGTTTCTCGGAAAGCTGATTCCTCCGCTGAAAGAAACGATCGAAGAGGATAGAACAGAAGAGAAGGAGTGGGTTGAAAGAATCTCAGAACGCTCGCTGGAGCTTTTGAGGGAGGCCGCAATCAAGGTCACTTGTGTGGTCAAAGAAGGTGATCCTAAGCGAGAACTCTGCAAAGCAGCGGAAGAGTGGGGCGCTGACTGCATCTTCGTTGGTTCCACTGGACTCAGTAATCGCTTTGAGCGATTCATTCTGGGCAGCGTTTCAGCTGCGGTCGCGGCGCGCGCGCATTGCTCAGTTGAAGTGGTTCGTAAGAGCTCAAGCTGATTCGAGAATTATGATGCTCAGTTTCATAAGTTCGAGGAGGCATGCAGATGATGACGATGCTCAATGAAATCGCGGCGCGCAAAGTGCTTCAGTCCGCTCGGGTTGCAAGACTCGGCTGCATTGTTAATGGCGAACCGTACGTCGTTCCGATCAGTTGCCATCTCGAAGACGATTGTCTTTATAGCCATTCGTTGCCCGGAATGAAGATTTCGGCTCTGCGGGAAAATCCTCGAGCGTGCGTGCAGGTGGATGAAATCGAAAGCGACCTGCACTGGCGGAGTGTCATAGCGTCCGGCAAGTATGAAGAGATTACAAAATCAAACGAGCGCGAAGAGAGTCTAACGAGACTCCTCCGAAAGTTTCCGCTGTTGACACCAGTAGAGTCTGCGATTGTAGTGGACGGTTCGACTCCTCAAGTGATTGTCTTTCGGATCCGGATCGATCGTTTAACAGGAGTGTCAGAAGGATAAGACATCGGATAACCGTACTCACAGGCTTACGGGGCAGCGTTCCTGTTGATGTTACTGCTCTGGAAGAAGGACGGACGCTCGCATTCGCGTCACGGCTGTCGAGCCGCGACCACTCGTTGGCATTCGTCGATGATTTCACCCTTCATAGGCGAGATCGTCGTACTCCTCGCTGCATACCTCGCAGCGAAAAGGATTGTCCAGGCCAGAGATTAACGCCTCGCTATAAAAACGATAGGCGTCTTCGTCAACGTAGAGCTCTCGAGCGCACATTCCACAGCGCACCTCATGCTGCTTGTCATCAGTCATAATTGACGTCGCAGGGGTGAGCGTGTGTGGGTTTTGATCGATAGCAGAGCGAAGCGTTGTCATAGTACCTCCTTCAAGACACTTGTCCTCATAATGAGCAAGGTTTGTGCCTTTGGGAATTGACCGTCTGACCGGGGGTTTTCGTCAGAATTGGGAAAAACGACTCTTGCTCGTGCGAAGATTTCCTCAGTCGGACGCAGCGTCTTATGCTGTTGGAACGTTTGGAGCAATCCAACCGTGATGGCGAGCACGAAACACTAACTTTGCCACTTCCACGACGCCCACCGTTAGTAATCCGCCGCCGCAAACAACTACCCAATCTATTGCCGACGGTTTGATTGTGCCGAGCACTTGTGACAATGGTGCACAGTACGCCGCCAGAAGTTGTAACAACACCACGATGACAGTCGCGAGCCAAATAAACGGGTTCCTAAACAGGCCATCGAACGCTGATCGGCTGCGAGAGCGACAATTGAACGTGTGGCCCAGTTGGACGGCAACTAGCGCGAATAATGCGATTGTGCGCGAACGAGGTCCTGGCCCATACATTTGCAGGGCCCAGATGTAAGCTCCAAGACCGAGCGCGCCCAGCATTGCAGCCTGCCACGCAATTAAAATGAGGAAAGGCCTCGACAAGAGAGTTGCTCGGGAACTTCTTGGCGGCTGGTTCATTATTTCCGTTGAGGCTGGTTCGACAGCCAGCGCGAGCGCCGGAAATACATCGGTGACCAGATTCATCCACAGGATCTGCAACGGCAACAGCGGCAAGGGCAAGCCAACAGCAATGGCTGTGAAGATCATCAGCACCTCGCCAAGATTATGTGAAAACATCATGTGTACAAACTTTGTGATGTTTGCATAGATAGTTCGGCCACCCTCGACAGCCTTCAAAATGGTTTCAAAGTTATCGTCCGCCAGGACGACGTCCGCCGCTTCCTTGGCGACTTCAGTACCGCGTTGGCCCATGGCGATGCCAATGTTCGCCCGCTTCAATGCTGGAGCATCGTTTACACCATCGCCCGTAACCGCGACCACTTCCCCCGCTTGTTGTAACGCTTCGACAATCCTCAACTTGTCTTCAGGTGAGACACGAGCAAACACATCAGTATTACGAGCAAGCTCGGCAAGGCGATCTGGTTCAGCATCAATCAAGTCGCGCGCATGAAGGGCCGTTGGCTCTTTCTTGCCAAGACCTAATTCGCGCGCGATTGCCAGACCCGTATTCAACTGATCGCCAGTAAGCATCACAGTTGCGATGCCGGCAGTTTTTGCGCGGCGGATAGCATTCGCGACGCCTGGACGAGGTGGATCGATCATTCCGACGAGGCCCACGAATGTATATCCACTCTCAAGCGCTTCGTCAGAGGAGTGTTGCTCATCAGCTTTGAAATGTTTTACCGCGAGGGCGAGCACTCGCAGTGCTCGGTTAGCCATTTGTTCGTTAGCGGCCGTGAATCTATCAATGGCCTCCGCATCCAGAATGACATTGTTTCCGGCAGTATCTCGATAACTTGAACAGGCATCAAGCACTACGGCGGGCGCTCCTTTCAACGCTGCGAAGTGGCCCCCATCCATTTTGCGATGGAGGGTTGTCATTCGCTTTGTTGACGTTTGGAAAGGCTGTTCCGCAACCTTCGGATGTTTCGCTCGTTCAGTCGAAACATCGAGAACAAGACCGTCCGCAACAACGAGTAACGCGGTTTCTGTCGGATCGCCGATAGCGCGATTTTCGTCGTTCGCCTCTGCCCGAAACGCCGCTTCATTACAGAGCACTCC
>DASSEB010000321.1:0-8668 GCA_035696765.1 Pyrinomonadaceae bacterium
ACTGCTTCACGATGCGACGCGGAGTTTCGTCGAGTTTTGCATCGACGGAATCGAGATCAACCGCGAACAGATCGATGAGCACGTGAAGCATTCGCTGATGCTGGTTACCGCCTTGAACCCTCACATCGGTTACGACAAAGCCGCCCAGGTTGCAAAGAACGCTCACAAGAAGAAGATCAGTTTGCGCGAATCGGCCGTCGAACTCGGTTTCCTGACGGGGGAAGAGTTCGACCGACTGGTGAAGCCGGAAGAGATGACACATCCCTGATTTGGCGTGCCCGATAAAGCTGACAAAGTAAAAGAGAACGTCTGCGGTTCTTATTACGTGGATTCGTCGTGCATCGACTGCGATGTTTGCCGCGACACGGCGCCCGAGAACTTCACTCGATGCGATGAGAATAATTATTCGTTCGTGTTCAAGCAGCCGGAGACTGATGAGGAGCGCGCGCTCTGCGAGGAAGCGATGTGCTGTTGTCCAGTGGAGGCTATCGGCAACGACGGCTAAACAACCACGGATAACACGGATTTAAAATCCGGATTTTGAATCCGTGTCATCCGCGGTTAGATGAATTTTGATCATTTGATCCTCGACGGTCACTCGATACGTCGCAATCCTCTCCGGTACGGTCAGACATTCCCCGCTACGAACGTCAAACTGCCATCCGTGCAAACCACACTCGACGATATGCCCGCAGAGCGCACCTTCGCTGAGCGGCGCTCCGCGATGCGGGCAGGAGTTCTCGATGGCATAGAATTCGCCATCCACGTTGTACACGGCTAGCTCGTTTCCATCGGGTAGCTCAAAACTAACTGAGCCGCCGGGGCGGAGGTCTTCAATTCTGCCCACGACGAAGGTTTGTCTAGTATCGAATGATTGCATGGAATGGATGGTAACAAAACACGTGAAACGACTACTACTCATCACCGCTGTGATGGCGTTTGTTCTGGGAACCGCCACCGTGCTGCAAGCGAAAGAAATCACCATCAGAGGAAAACTGCAAAAGACCGTCGAAGCGGGCGGCTGGCTCATCGTTAACGACGGCGGCAAGTATCTAATCCTGAACGCAAAGAATTTTGAGAATAACGCGTGGTTCAAGGAGTCAACCGGCGTCGAAGCCGTGGGCGAAACCAAAGACGTGATGACGACTTACATGGAAGGCACGCCTTTCGAAGCGAAGTCGATGAAGCCGATCGAGCAGAATGTCGCTACTGCCGGCCCTGACGGTTCGAGACGCGTTACGCGTGTGATAGTTGGCGGCGATTCGGTCGTGCAAGCCCAACCTGACACCGCGATCCTCACGATTTCAGTTGTCACACAAGGACGGCGCGCGATCGACGCACAACAGGAAAACGCAACCAAAACGGAAGCAGTCGTGCGTGCACTGAAAGCCGCCGCGGGCGCCGGGGCTGAAGTGAAGACCAGCGGTTACAGCCTTCAACCGCAGCGTGTTTACAAAGAAGGGCAGCCCCCAACGATCACGGGTTACGAAGCGCGCAACAGCGTTACAGTCACCACGGGCGAGCTGACAAAAGTCGGCAACATAATCGACGCCGCGGCACAAGCCGGTTCGAACGATATCTCCGGAATCGCATTTACGTTGCGCGAGGACCGGCAAGCACGCGACCGGGCGTTGAGCGAAGCCACGAAGGAAGCAATGAACAAGGCGCGCGTGATCGCCACCGCACTCGGCGGCCGTGTCGTGCGCGTGATTGAAGTGCAGGAAGAAGGTTTGCAAAGACCGGTACCGATTTATCAGACCCAAGTGGCGATGGCGAGGCAAGAGGTCTCGACGCCAATTGAAATCGGCTCGCTCGAAATCACTTCGCGCGTGCAGTTGATCGCCGAAGTGGAAGCGGGTTGACGCAGTTAGTTATTGATCCCCTCTCCCCCCGAGCCCCCGCTCAAAGTCGCCTGATAACAGGCTC
The DNA here is from genome assembly GCA_035696765.1 of Pyrinomonadaceae bacterium. Lineage (GTDB taxonomy): Bacteria > Acidobacteriota > Blastocatellia > Pyrinomonadales > Pyrinomonadaceae > PSRF01. The sequence goes on from DASSEB010000321.1 coordinate 1,927, forward strand.
GACAAACTATGTTCCTGGTAAGGAGGGAAGCAATGGCCAGATACAGAAACGAGATGGATGACGAGAGGGACTACTATCAACGCGAAGAGCGCCAGAGACGCGAAAACCGCGAAAACTTCGGCGCCTACGACGAACCATTCCGCGCCCGTCGTCAATTCGAGACTGAACGGCGGCCTGATTACAATCGCGATGTCAATCGCGGCCGGTTCGGCGAACGCGCCGAATACGACTACGATGAACCACGTTACGGTGATTATAGCGGTGGCAGGAGCAGCGGCTTCGGCAGAGGCTTCAACGATTATGGCGGCAACCGCAGTTCGCTTGAAGATCTGCGCGGCGATTTTTCAACGCAAAGAAATCGCGATTATTATGCCCCGGAACGTTCCCGGCTACGGTGCCGCGACATCATGACGCGCGATCTCGCAGTCGCCACTCGTGACACGACGATCACTGAAGTCGCGTTGATGATGAAACAGGAAGACACGGGCGTGATTCCGGTAGTCGAGTATGACGTTCAGGGTGGTAATGGCAGGGTCGAGGGCTCCGAAAGAAAATACGAAGGCCGTAATTACACACGTGGAAAACTCATTGGCTTAATTACCGACCGCGATATAGCTATCCGTGCTGTCGCCGACAACAAGGATTGCGCGAGCACTCGTGCCGAAGACGTCATGTCAGTTGATATTCACACCGTGCGACCGAACGATCGCATTGTTGATGTGATTCGGAAGATGGGAGACAAACAGGTACGGCGCATCCCGGTAACTAACGAGAATGGCTACCTGGTTGGAATGATCTCCATGGCCGATGTCGCCGTCGAAACACGCCAGGATCGCGAACTTGGAGAAGCTTTGGAAGACATCTCGAAGGGTTCGTCGTTCTGGAATCGTCTCTTTGGCTAATTTGTCGCCGCGGATTACACGGATGAACACAGATCTGGGTCTGTGATCATCCGTGTAGATCTGTGGCCTTTTTTCCCTTATTCTGTCGCTATGCGAAACATCGATAAAGAGTTCTCGCTGATCCGAACGGATCGGCGAGTGGTACCGTCGGGCCGGCTGTGGAGCCCAGCCGCCGATGTTTACCGGGTCGCGGACGGCTGGGTCGTCAAAGTGGACGTGGCCGGTATTTGTTCGGATGAACTGGAGATCCAATTGCGGGATTCGATCCTGACCATTCGCGGCTGCCGGAAGGACACGCATTATCGCGAAGGTTTTGTCTACCAGCAGATGGAGATCACCTACAGCCGCTTCGAGAAGTCCATCAAATTCCCCGGTCCAATCGAGGGCGCGTCGATAGGACGGGATTACCGCGATGGTTTTTTGATAATCAACGTACGGAGAGAACAAGGTTAACACTCATGCCGGAACCTTCTGAAACCGCGCCGCCAGCCACTGAAACAACTGCTGCCGGACAACCAAGCGAGGATTTAAGGTTTTCCACTGAACCGAAGGGCGAACCCTTCGAAGTCTCGGTGCTCGCGCTGCAAAATTTGACACTCTTCCCCGAGACCGTTGTGCCGCTCGGCGTCGGCAGGCCACGTTCGCTCGCCGCGGTGGAAGCGGCGCTCTCAACGCCGGAAAAACTTCTCGGCTGCATTACCGTTCGTCCCGATCGTTCGGACGACACTGACGCAACGTCTGCCGATCTGTTTGAAGTGGGCACGCTTGTGATGATCAAGCGGATGGAGCGTTCGCCTGAAGGAATGCGAATCATCGCGCAGGGCACCGAACGCATTCGCGTGGTCGAGTGGAAACAGCAGGATCCACACCTGCGCGCAGTCGTGGAAGTCTTGCCCGAGCCGCGCACTGTCGATGCGGAACAAGTCGAAGCCACCAAACGCAACCTGCAACAGATGATTCAGGAGGCTTTGACTTTACTGCCGAACGTGCCGCCTGAAGTTCGAATTGCTGTTCTCGGTCCAGTCGATGCAACGCGGCTGGCGTACTTCCTCGGTTCGATTCTCAACCTCGGCGTCGAGGAAGAGCAGAAGATGCTCGAAGCAAATACTGCTGACGAGCTGTTGCGCGTGGCACATGCGAATCTCGCTCGCGAGCTCGAGATCATGCAACTGCGTTCGAAGATTGCTTCGGAAGCGCAAACCGAGATGGACAAGGCCCAGCGCGATTACGTGCTGCGGCAGCAGATGCGCGCGATCCAGAAGGAGCTCGGCGAAGACGAAACCGGCGAGGCCGCAGAGACGGAGTTGTTGCGCGAGCGACTCGAGAAAGCGGAGCTACCCGATGAAGTGCGTGCAGAGGCGGATCGTGAGTTGAAACGGCTGCAACGGTTGCCGCCCGCCGCGCCTGACTATCACGTCATTCGCACGTATCTCGAGTTTATTTTGGAGTTGCCGTGGCTGAAGTCGTCCGAAGACAAGCTGGACCTCGCCGAAGCGCGGCGCATTCTCGACGAAGATCACTACGGGCTTGAAGACGTCAAGGAACGAATCCTCGAGTTTCTCGCGGTAATCAAACTTCGTCCCGACACAAAGAGTCCGATCCTTCTTTTCGTCGGGCCGCCGGGCGTCGGCAAGACGTCTCTCGGTCGATCCATTGCCCGCGCGTTAGGCCGGCAGTTTGAAAGAATGTCGCTTGGCGGCGTGCGCGATGAGGCTGAGTTGCGCGGTCATCGCCGCACCTACATCGGGGCGATGCCGGGACGGATCATCCAGTCGATTCGCCGCGCGGGAGTGAACAATCCCGTGCTGATGCTGGACGAAATCGACAAGCTCGGAAACGACTATCGCGGCGATCCGGCTGCGGCGCTGCTCGAGATTCTCGATCCGCAACAGAACAACTCGTTTCGCGATCACTATCTCGATCTGCCGTTTGATCTCTCGAAGGTCTTCTTTATCGCAACTGCCAACCAGCTTGGTCCAATCCCAGCTCCGCTGCGCGACCGCATGGAGATAATCGGGCTCGCCGGCTACAGCGACCGCGAGAAGCTCGAGATCGCTCGTCGTTATCTCGTTCCGCGGCAGACCTTGGAGAACGGGTTGAACAACGCGCAATTTAAAGTCGCCGACGATGCGATCGAGCTAATCGCCGCGCGCTACACACGCGAAGCAGGCGTGCGGCAGATGGAACGAAACATCGGCAGCATCGCGCGCAAAGTCGCGCTGAAGATCGCGCAGGGGCAGTCTGAGACTGTCACGGTGAGCGCGGGAGACATTCGCGAGTATCTTGGGCCACCTCGGTTTTATCCGGAACAGGCGCGCAAAGAGTTGCCGGCGGGTGTGGCCACCGGTATGGCGTGGACCGAGATGGGCGGCGAAGTTCTCTTCATTGAAGCGACGCTGTTACCCGGTGGTCGCGGTTTGACGATCACCGGCCAGCTCGGCGAAGTGATGCAGGAGTCGGCGCGCGCGGCGCAGTCGTACTTGTGGTCGCACGCCGCGGAGTTTGGGATCGAACCGGAGGTGTTCAAGGACTATGGAGTTCACCTGCACGTGCCCGCAGGGGCGATTCCGAAAGATGGACCAAGCGCCGGCGTGACGATCACTTCGGCACTCGCGTCGTTGTACACGGGCAGGCGCGTCAGGCCTGACACGGCGATGACGGGCGAGATCACGCTTTCGGGTCTCGTGTTTCCGATCGGCGGCGTGAAAGAAAAAGTGCTCGCCGCACATCGCGCGGGCGTTCGCCGCATTATCCTGCCCAGCCGCAACGAAGCGGACATCGATGACATTCCCGAAGACGTCCGGAATGAGCTGCAGATAATCTTTGTATCGCGAATCGGAGAAGTGCTCGAAGCCGCGCTTGAAATGCTCGTCGCAAATCCGCCGCCCGTGCTCGTCGATTCATCACGCGGCGGACGCCAACCGGAACCCGAGCCACTCACCGTCAAGGGCTAGCCAGAAAAGGCACCAAAAGCACAAAACAGCAAACCAGATCGGATTTACTGTTTATGTGCCTTTTGTGCCTTTTTGTGGCTAACTTCTGTCCTTTTGTGGCTACGGTAGCGCTTCGATATTGAAGAAGAACTTGAACGAGCCCGTCTGCTGCACTCCAAGCAGGAATTGCAGGTTGATGCTCGCTCCCGGCGCCAGCGGCGCAGCCAGCGTAATCGTTCCCGCCGACATGCTGCTGTTAAGAGCCCCACCCAAGGCCTGAGCAGGTGGTGTCTCTAACGTCGTTCCCAGCACCGTCACCGTGCAAGGCGTCGTCGCGGATCCAGTCGACGCCAGGCACGTGCCTGCATCGGTGATCCCGCTGACAACCACGTTCGTGGACGTCAACGCTCGCACGTCTGCAATACCTCCCGGCACCGCAATGGAACTGATGTCCACGATGCGGAACCGCAAGCGAGTCACAGGCGCGCCGGTGTTATTCACGAAGCGTCGTCTCACCGACAGCGTGCCGTTTATTGCGTTCGGCAACGATGGCGTTAGATCGCGCACCCGGTTCGGCGGCGCGGGCCCGCCAAAGTTCGAGTCGAGCAACAACGTCGTAATCGCGTTACGCAAGCGCGGGCTTCCCAAATTCTCCGGACCGGGCGCTCCAAGACGCTGGCCCTGAGGAGTTGCCGTGCCTGACGTGTCGACGTAGACGAAGTCGTTCTGGTTGTCGTTCGTGTCCACCGGCATTCCGCCGCTCGGACACGGTCCAAAGATCGCAGGATTTCCTTTCTTGCCGCACGGGTCGTGATGGAAGCTGTACTCCAGCACACTCGCAACCGGTGGCGTCAGCGTTCCGCCTTCACTCAACAGCAGGCAGTTGGCGCCGAGTTGGCCGGACAAGCCCACCGCATCCAGACGCGTCACAGACGAGAGATTCGTGCTTGACGCTGTGTTGAAGATCGCGATGTTCGTGTCAGGATCGATGTCCTGCGACAGCGTTTGATCGCCGGCCGCTGCTCCCGACCCGCCATAGTTTGCGAGACTGTAAGCCGATCCAACGAACAGGTAATGCCCGCGCGCGGGAATCACTGTGCCGTTTGGAATCGTGCCGATGAGGACCGGCGTCGCACTGCAGTTCGCGCCCTTCTTGAATAATCCGTAACCGCCGGAAGCGTCAGAAGCCGCGATTGTCAGTGGCGAGTCGCTGTTGTTGTAAAGCTCGACGAAGTCGTCGCCGTCTCCGCCCGGTCCCGACGTGCGGAACTCGGAAATCAGGAAGGTCCCGGCTGCGTTACCTTGTTTGATTGTGCCAATAGCCTGTGCGTCGACGATTACGGCGTTGGCCGCGTTCGTCAGGTTGAACAGGAACGTCTCATCAGGTTCGGGTGAGTTGGCATCGGCGAGAATGGTGACGGCGACTGTCTTCACTTGCTCACCACCAGCGAAGTTGAGAGGCGTTTCCGGTATCGCCACGTAATCGACGCCGGCTACTGCATGGCCGGCACCGGCTGGCTGATCCGCGGTCGAGTAATGAACCGAGGCTCCCTCTGCCGGTGCTGGAGCCGAGAGCGTAACCGTGAAGAGCATCTGCGCGGAGCCGGAAGGTGGCTCGTTTGCCTGAGCGTCAGCAACGGAAGCGTTTGGCAGGAGCAGGATCGGTGTCTGCGTCGGATCGCTGGTTCCTGCAACGGCCGGATCGTCAGTTAAAACATCCGCGGCTAAGTCAGGACTCGAGACGGTGCCCTGGTTCGAAACGGTTGCGCCGCCGAGATACGGGCTGTTGACCGTCACCTGGAATTGAATGTGAACAGTCTTACCGCCGAGCAGAGTGCCGATCGAATGGCTGACGGTTTCACCGGCGAGCGGTGCAACGCGTGGCCTGACACTGATACCGCGGCGCTTCTTCTCCTGTTGCGCGTGTGCGTTGACTGTCGGACTCTTGACCCACGCGTTAGAGCGTGAATAAGAAGCGACGGTGCCGGCGCTGCTTTCACGTTTCGTCTTTGCCAAACTGCGGAAACCGTCTGGTGAAGCGCCTCCTAATCGTTTTCCAGCAGTCTGCTGTGGCTTCGCCACCGTCTCGCTAACGGGCTGAGAGTCATGCTTGTGCATTGCGGTGAATGCGCTCTCCACAGCATTAGTATTCGGTACTCTGCGGTTACTTGCTGTTTGAGCACAGCTCACAAAGTTGTCACCCGAGAGTATGTCGACACCCCCGACCGAGGCTGGATTATCCGTCTGGACCTTCGCCTGCGCCTGTGCAGCCGTAGCCGGAGACGGGGATAAGCCGACGATGCCAAAGTCGTTGGTTGTCGCAACCGTTCCCTGTTTGCGGAGACCGATGCCCGCATTCACGCCACTGCCGTCGGCGGTGTTACCCGTCATAACCATGCAGACTCCAACGTCCCCTACGGCACTACCCGAGTCAACGCGGATAGCGTTGCGGTTTCCGAGAATCGGAACGCCGACCGTATTGTTATTGATGGTCACGTCCAGGAATGCCAACGACGCTCGCGCAATGACACGAATGCCATTGCCTTCGTAATTACTGACGTTGTTGTTTGTAATCGTGGCATTGTAGTTAGCGGCAGAAGTGCCAAGGCCAGCCGGTCCATCGTCGACTTGCAGTGCCAATCCTTGCGTGCCGGCCCCAAGTGTCTGATTCGCGATGATCACGTTGTTGTCGATGGTGGCCGTGCCCGTGATCGTCCCGCCTGCGAATACGCTGATGCCCTGACCCTGGATATTCGTGATAGGTCCAGTGGCCGTGCAGCCGCCGGTAGTTTTACCGTTGCACGAAATGTTGACGTTCATCACGCCGACCTGGCTGTTCATGCTGGCGCGAATTGCGTTCGATCCAAGGTGCTGAGTAGCCGTCGCCTGACCGGCGATGGTGTTGTT
>DASSEB010000322.1:0-12204 GCA_035696765.1 Pyrinomonadaceae bacterium
CGCGCCGCCACCGCTGCGCAAAGAAGCCGGCAAAGACGCGCTACCACCGGAGCAACGCGCGTTGCAAAGACTGCTAGCAGCCGACGCGATCTTTCGCGAAGTTCAGGTCGCTTCCGGCAATCAGAACAGCGGTGGCGGCGGCAGTGGCGGACAACGAGAGCAACAGGAACTCGCCGGGTTGTTCGAGCTCGAGCTCGACAAGATGAAGAACCAGTATGAGACCGTGCAGCGCGCGCAACAACAACAGGCTGAGCAGCAGAAGAGTGAGGCTGAACGGCGTCTCGAGGAACTCGCTCGCCGACAGCAGCAAGCGCTTGAAGAGCAGCGACGCCGGCAGCAAGGCGCTGCAAACGGATCGAGTAGCAGTAATCAACGCCAGCAGCAGGAGCTGATCGAAGAGACGCGCAAGGCGGCGCGAGAGTTGGAACGGCTCTCCCGCGAACGCCGCGATGCGCAGATGCAGGAGCTGAGTCGACAGCTCAACCAGACGGCGGACGAGATGCAGAAGGCGCAGGCTGCTGCTCGTAGTAACTCTGAAGAGTCCGCAGCGCAGAACGAACGGGCACTTGAACGATTGCAGCAGGCGCAGCAACGCTTGCAGCAAATGAACAGCGCGAGTGGTCAGCGCGGTGGACAGTCAGGATCGTCAGGTCGCCAACAGCAGATCTCGGATCTGCGCCAACGTGCTGCGCAAGCGGCATCTCGTCAGCGTGAAATTGCGAAGGACATGGAAAATCTCACGCGCCGCGGCGGTCAAAACGCGCAGGACGAGAACTCGAAGAAAACGCGCGAGCAGTTGGCCGAAAGGAAAGATACCCTCGCTGACAGTGTGAATAGTTTGCAGCAGGACATCGAGCAGTCAGCGCGTGCGATGGGTTCGGGCCAGGGACAGCAACGTGCCGCGCGGCAGTTGAAGGACGCCGCCGACTCGCTCGCGCGCGATCGCGTTGCCGATCGTATTCGTGAGGGCAAGCAGTCGTTGAATAGCGGCCAGCAAGGCGGCGCGCGCACGGATGAACGAGCGATCGAGCGGAGTCTCAACGGACTTTCTGAACGGTTGCAGGCAGCAGAGCAGAGTGCGCGGGGCGCAAACGGTTCGAGTGCGGAAGAGAATCTCGATCGCACGCGGCAGCTTGCGGATAATCTGGATTCGTTGCGGCGGCGGTTGGATGAAAACGCGGCGCGCCGGAACGGACAGCAACAGGGAAATCAACAGGGACAACAACAAGGTCAAAACCAGCAAGGTCAGAATCAACAAGGTCAGCAAGGACAACGTGGCCAGCAAAGCGGGCAACAACAAGGCCAACAGCAAGGACAACAGTCCGGCGGCACGCAGCAAGGCAGCCAGTCGCAAAGTGGGAACCAGAGTGGCGCGCCCGATCGCCAGGGGACGATGGGAGATGGCTGGGGCGACAACCGGCAACTCCCCTCCGAGATCCGCGAGCGGCTAAATGAAGCCCAGGATCTGCGACGTGAATGGGGTGCAACCGGCCTCGGCGCCGGCCGTCTCGACGATGTGATCGACGAGCTCAAGAAGCTTGCCGACGGCAGGATGGAAGGTGATGCGGCGACTGCTGCGTTGCTCAAGGCGGATGTAGTTGAGCCATTGCGACAACTCGAACTGGAGTTGAGCAGGAAGCTACAGCAACAGAGCGGTCGCACGAATCTGCGGCTGCGTGATGAAGGCGCCGCGCCGGAGAAGTACCGGCGCGCGGTTGAGGAATACTATCGAAGACTGTCAGGCGCGAGACAGAAACAGTAGTCAGGATTTACATGATGTTCACGCGATTTATCAAATTCAGCCTGCCGCTGTTGCTGCTCGCAGCGCTCTTGATCCCGACTGTTGGGCAGCGGCCGCTCGACGACTTCAGCAATTTCCGCCAGCGCCGCCGCCAAACTTCGCCGGCGCAACAAGCCGGTGCATCGTTTGGAGAGTTCACTTTCGTACGCACGATTTACGACTCACCTATGCGCGCGCGGCGTGGTTATTACGGCGGCGGCACATGGACCACCGACTATCCCGAAGCTGACAACAACTTCATCGTCGGCCTGCGCGAATGGGCCGGCACAAATCTCAAGATTGCCCCGCGACCCGAACAACTCGAAATCATGGACGAGCGGATCTTCGACTATCCCATCCTCTACGCCGTCGAGCCGGGTTTTATGGAACTGTCGACCGAACAGGCTGCGCGACTACGCGAATACCTGATGCGGGGCGGCTTCCTGTTCTTCGACGACTTCTGGGGCGAGTATGAATGGCAGAACGTGCAGGAGCAGTTTCATAAGATCGTCCCTGAGTACGAGATTAAGGACCTGCCGCTGAGTCATCCGATCTTTCATTCGTATCTCGACGTCGAAGAAGTGGTCCAGGTGCCGAACATCTACAACGCGCAGCGCGGCGTCACCTCGGAAAAGGGCGGCATCGTCCCACACTACATGGGCATCGAGAACAAGAACGGCCGCCTGATCGCGTTTATCTCGCGTAACTGCGACATGGGGGACGCGTGGGAATGGATCAACGATCCCTCCTATCCCGTGAAGTACGGCTTGCCTGCGTACAAGGTGGGCATCAACGTCGTGATCTACGCCATGAGCCACTGATGAGCACGGATCAATCCGTCTTCAATCCGTTTTATCCGTGGTTGCTTTGGCGTAGTAACCGGGGCGGTGGCGTATTTCGAGTTTTTGCTTCCGCAGCTCGGGATTTGTGATCTCGACGGTTATCTTTCGATAAGCACCATCGCGGTTTTTATTAGTCGATGAATACGCAATGAGATACTGCGTCCGCAGTTCAGTCTCGATCTCGGTAAAAGCTGCGTTCAAGTCCATCTTTTTGTCGGGAAAGAATGCTCGCCCGCCAGTGCGTTCCGCCAGATCGCGAAGCGCGCCGCGGTCGACTCCATCTCGCTTGCTGCCGATGCCAATCGCGTAGATCACCGTCTCTGCTCCAAGTGCGCGATTGATCGCTTCCTTTTGCATCAACCGGCTCGCCGTGTCGAGACCGTCCGTCAACAAAATGATCGCTCTTCGCCTGAGACCCGGCGCCTTCGCCAGGACGTTGCTCGACGTCAGCGCAACTGCATCCCAGATTGCGGTGGTGCCTTCTTCGGGCGGCGCTAGTAATCCTGGACCAGTCGGTATGCCGGTCAGCGGGCGACCTGTACCGAGATACGCCGGCCCTGCGATTTCCACACGCTCCAACACACGATAAACGCTCAACACGTCGCGCGTGAGGCCCTGTTCGAGATAAGCAAGGCCGGTGAAAGGAACGATTGCCACCTGGTCCTTGCTCGAGTTGATTACTTTCTCGATAAACGATCTCGCCGCCGCTTTCTCGTCAGGCAAGGTGAACTCCTGGGAGCGGCTGACGTCGACCAGAAATGCAATTGCCAGCGGGCGGTCGGTCTCTCGTTGAAATGTGAAGACTTTCTGCGGCACCCCATCCTCGAGCACGCGTACGTCTTCAGCTTGTAGAGTCGTGATGAAACGGCGCTGTTTGTCGGTTACTGTGAAGGGAAGATTCGTAACATCTGTTTCGACGCGAACGACGTCATCCTGATCCGTAGTTTGCGAACGCAAAACCGGCGCGCAAAGCAGCACCAATACCGTAATAATGACTAACTTCATGATGAAGGATTTTAGCCCTTACTCAGGCAAACCCATCCGGCGCACGATTTCCTTGAACTTCGGATCCGATCGAAACTTATCGAACTCGAACGAGACGCTCAGCAACGTCATTCGAAAATCACGTTCCTCGTAGCCCTTCTCCAACCACGCAAACGTTTCGTCTTTCTTATTCAATCGCGCGTAGAAGCTCGCTATCACAAACGGCGGAAACCTGCGCTCCGGCGAATTTACGACCAACTGATCCACACTCGTTTGCACATACGCATTCCAGCCGGACTTTTTGTAAGCCTCGTTGCGCGCCTGCATGTCCTTCGCCTCGGTCCCGGTTGACGACGCCAGCCCGTACTCCCGGACGGCTTCATCGTACATGCCCTTCGCTTCATACGCACGACCAAGAAAATAATGTGCAGGCCGGAAGTTAGGATCGAGGTCGATCGACTTTTTATACTGGTCAATAGCTTCATCGTGACGGCGTGCCGCCAGCAAAATATCAGCGTAAATCCGGTTGATAGTTACCGAGAGCGGATCGATCTCCAGCGCGCGACGCATTTCCGAAATGGCTTCGTCCGGACGCTTCAGCGCGGAAAGTTGCTCGGCGAGCCACTGGTGTGCGGTCGCATAGTTCGGATTGAGCTCGATCGCGCGCCGGTACTCTCTTTCGGCGGTCAGAAAATCGAAATCGTAGTACCTTGCAATCTGGCCCATCGAGGCATGTGCTTCGGCGAGTGTGTCGTCGAGCGCGAGCGCCTTCAGTGCAGCTTCCTTGGCTTTTGGCATCACGTCCCGCGCCGGTACATTCGTGTATGCGGTGAGCACGGCGTACGTGTCGGCCACACCCGAATAAGCCATCGCGTAGTTTGGATCTTTCGCGATCGCCTGTTGGAAAAACCCGATTGCTTTTTGCAGATTGTCCGGAGTGCGCTTGTTCCAATAGAAGCGCCCCTGCAGATAAAGCTGGAACGCTTCGGAATCGGCCGTGTACTGCTTCTCCGCACGCGACTGTTCCATACCTGACAGTGTCGGTCGTAGGTTGTTGGTGATCTCGCGCGCAATCTCGCGCTGCACCGAAAGCATGTCGGCGAGTTGCCGCTCGTACTGCTCGCCCCAGAGTTGTTTGTTGTCGCGAACGTCAACCAGCTCGGCGCTGATCACCATTTTGTCGCCACGTTGCATCAAACGCCCTGTCAACACCGCGCGCACGCCCAACTCTTTACCGACCGCAAGCGGATCCGATTCCCTGCCCTTGTAACGAAACACAGAGCTGCGCGCAATGACCTTCAGGTTGGGCAATTGAGTCAGCTTGTTGATGATGCTTTCGGTTAGACCATCGGAGATCCACTCGGAGTTCGGGTCCTTGCTTTGGTTTGCAAAGGGGATCACCGCGATCGATTCAATCGCGACCTCCGTCGCTTTTGCATGAAGATAAGATCGAATCCCAAACGCCACAGCGACAGCCGCGAGCAGCACCAACACTGCACCGATGATCGTGGCCGACTTGTGTCGCTTGAGTCCGTTGGCGATGAACTCGGCGCTTGAGGCGCGTGTGGAAGCCGAACGCTCCGCAGTCGCTTGCTGCGATTGCACGCGCGTTGTTTCGGAGTGCCATCTCGTGCGGGCCTCACTCGCGGCGGAAGACACGGAAGAGACCGGCGGAACAGTGAGCCCCGACTCCTGCAGCTCGCGTCGCACTTCCTTCAACTCGATAGCGACGTCCTTGATGTTCTGATAACGCTGCTCGGGATCTTTCGCCAAACAGCGGCGGACGATTCGTTGCAAGTCAGCAGGCGCATTCGGATTGAACGCGGCGAGCGGCGGAACCGGCTCGCGAATGATCTTGTTTAGCGCTTCGATGTGATCCTTACCGGTGAACGCTTTCTGTCCGGTGATCGCTTCAAACAAGATGCAGCCGAACGCGAAGATGTCCGAACGGTTGTCGATGTCTTTAGTCTTACCCTGCGCTTGTTCCGGCGACATGTAACCCATCGTTCCGAGGATCACGCCGGGAGTTGAATGCTGCAGGATCGTAGGCTCTTCGCCGCTCACGCTGCCGGTGTTGCTTTGCGGTTCGATCAGTTTGGCGAGACCAAAGTCGAGAATCTTCGCGTGCCCGTCAGACGTGATCATGATGTTGTCGGGCTTGAGATCGCGGTGAACGATTCCGGCATCGTGAGCTTTTGCGAGTCCTTCCGCGACGTGTTGCAGGATGCGCAGGAGTTTCGAGAGCTCTTCCGGGCCGGAGTGAATCTTCTCGCGCAACGTTGAGCCGTCGACGTACTCCATCGCGATGAAGTTCAAGCCGGACGCTTCGCCGATCTCGTAAATGTGCGCGATGTTTGGGTGATTGAGAGAAGCGGCGGCGGTCGCTTCCTGTTTGAAGCGCCGCATCCGGTCCTCATCGGTGGCAACCTCGGCAGGCAGGACTTTCAACGCGACTTTGCGATTAAGACTCGTGTCCTGCGCCAGATAGACTTCACCCATGCCACCGGCGCCGAGAAGGGAGCGAATTTCGTAGCGCCCGAGTTGTGTTTTGGGAGGAAGCGTCATAATCGCGGGTAATCCGTGGCAATTCTACAAAACTTACTTTTTGTTTGACACTCCGCATCGAGCTTACCTATATTGATTGTGATTGCTTCCTCCTCACTAGTCCAATACATGAAAAGCCTGCACACCCGGTTATTCGGGGTAACCATATTCGTTAGCTCTGCCCTTCTCTTCTCGATTCAACCGATGATCGCGAAGATGCTGCTGCCATTGCTCGGTGGAACGCCGGCAGTGTGGAACACGTGCATGCTCTTCTTCCAGGCCGTGTTGCTGTGTGGTTACGCGTACGCCCTCGTCGTTTCACGCTGGCCCTTGAAGCGCCAACTCGTAGCGCAGCTCGTAATACTTTGTCTCGCATTTATCAGCCTGCCGATAGGCATTTCGCGTTCGTGGGCGAATTCGGTTCCGCCAAGCGATAACCCTTCGCTGTGGTTGTTGCTGTGCCTGGCTGCTTCCGTCGGTCTGCCTTTCTTCATCATCGCCAGCAACAGTCCTTTGCTTCAGAAATGGTTTTCACGAATGCCGACCGAAGCGGCGCGCGATCCTTATTTTCTTTATTCAGCTTCCAACGCCGGCAGCTTGCTAGCACTGTTGGCTTATCCGGCGCTGATGGAACCGTTCTTCACTTTGCGCGCGCAGGGTCGTTTATGGACCGTCGTCTACGCGGTGCTCGTGTTATTAATCGGACTCCACTCGCTGATGCTTTGGCGATCGCGCGCGACCGAGCCGGCACAAGCCGAAGAAGAAACAGCCACGCCGAAGCCGACCCTCAATCGACGGTTGCGCTGGCTGTTGCTTGCCTTTGCGCCGTCGAGCCTGATGCTTGGGGTGACCAACTACATCACGACCGACATCGCATCGGTGCCGTTGTTGTGGATCATTCCGCTCGCGCTGTACCTGCTGACGATGGTCTTCGCATTCGCGCGGAAGCCGTTGTTCTCGCCGCGACTCGCGGATTTGATCATCCCGGGCGCGACTGTTGTCTTGTTGATGCTTTACTTAGCGGATGTTTCGGGAAGCGGATCGCGAATGCTGATGGTCCTGCATCTCGGTTATTTCTTCTTCGCCGCGCTGATGTGCCATGGACAGCTCGCAGCCGACCGGCCTGGACCACGATACCTCGCCCAGTTTTACGTGTGGCTGTCTCTTGGTGGTGTGCTCGGAGGGATTTTTAACGCGCTGCTTGCGCCGATGCTGTTTCGTTCGGTGGTGGAATATCCGTTGGCGATCCTGCTTTCGTGCCTGCTTCTGCCTGGCGCGCGAGGTGAAGGCAGAGAACAACGATTGGACTTTGCTTTCCCTGTTTTTATCTTCGTGTTTACCGTTGGCCTCGGCTGGGTAGCAGACCGGTTTGCTCCCGCTCAACTGAGCGGCTCGTTGTATGTGCTCGCGGTCCCTCTTTTTATCAGTTATCCATTACGCAAACGTCCGCTGCGGTTTGCATTGTCACTGGGCGCGATCATCCTTGCGGCGGGGCTGGTGACTGGAGTCGGCAAGGCGACGATGCACTCGGAACGTAATTTTTTCGGCGTCCTTAAAGTCATCAACAGCGAAGATGTCAACATGCATTCGTTCCTGCATGGCAGCACAGTGCATGGCCGGCAAAGCACTGTGCCCGAGCGAAAGTGTGAACCGCTTTCGTATTACCATCGCGAAGGCCCATTGGGGCGGATCTTCACGCAATTTCAAAGCTCACGCGCAGGGGCGAACGTAGCGATTATCGGTCTTGGGACAGGCGCCACCGTCACTTACTCGCGACCCGGTGAACATTGGACGTTCTACGAGATCAATCCGGCAGTGGTGTCTGTGGCGCGTTCACAGCAGTACTTCAGTTATTTAAGTGAGTGTGCGAAAGCGCCGGTTGACACCGTCCTCGGAGACGCGCGACTGAAACTGCACAACGCGCGGGATGGTTCCTACGACTTGATTGTGCTCGATGCTTTCAGCAGCGACGCGATCCCGCTCCACTTGATCACGCAACAAGCACTCGATCTTTATCTCTCGAAGCTTGCGCCGGGTGGTCTGATCGTATTTCACATTTCGAACCGCAATCTTGAGCTGGGTGGGGTCGTGGCGGATCTGGCGAAGAGCCGGAACCTCAGTGGCGTGTCGCTACTCAATCTGAGTCCCAGGGAGCCGAACGGAAAAGATCCTTCACACTGGGTCGTGCTCGCGCGCAGTAGTGCGGATTATGGACCGCTCGCGAACGATCCGGACGCTCACCCGTTGGTGAGCAAAGGAACGCAGGACGTCTGGACGGACGACTTCTCGAATATCCTGAGCGTATTTAAAACGTTCTAGCCACGGATTTCACGGATAACGCGGATCAGAATAAGCATCCGTGTTGTTCCGTGAAGTCCGTGGCCTATGAAATTAAGAGGCGCCTTTTGCTGTCGTGTCACCAGTCTTGTTTGGTTGCGGTGTGATGCGCAAGTAGGGCTTTGGTGCTCTCCAGCCGCCGGGGAACTTCTCCTTCGCCGCCTCGTCCGATAACGACGGGACGATAATCACATCGTCGCCATCCTTCCAATTTACCGGCGTCGCGACGCTGTACTTCGCGGTCAATTGCAGTGAATCGATCACGCGCAGGATCTCGTCGAAGTTGCGTCCGGTACTGGCGGGATAAGTGATCATCAACTTGATCTTTTTGTCTGGGCCAATAACGTAAACTGAGCGGACCGTGAATACGTCGCTGATCTCTGGGTGGATCATGTCGTAAAGTTCCGCAATTTTGTGATCGGGATCCGCAATGATTGGAAAATTGAGCTCGGACCCCTGGGTTTCTTTGATGTCCTCTGCCCACCGCTTGTGCGAATCCGTAGGATCGACGCTGAGCCCAATCACTTTCACGCCGCGCTTTTCGAAGTCTGGTTTACAGCGCGCCACGTAACCCAGTTCGGTCGTGCAAACCGGGGTGAAATCTTTTGGGTGCGAGAACAGGACTGCCCAGCTATCGCCGAGCCATTCGTGGAAACGTATGGGGCCTTCTGTTGTATCTGCGTTGAAATCGGGTGCTATGTCGCCAAGTCGTAGAGCCATTTGATTCTCCTTCTTGATGTCAACAAAACCGATCCCGGTCCGGTGACCGGGAAAGCAAGGGATCCGGAATAGTTTATGGGACGCTTTTACAACTAATGGCGGCGGCAAGTCAAACCGGAAACCACATTCGTGTTATTCTCTTCGCCACCATCAAACCACCCTATGAAACTTGCACTCAACGGCGCTACAACAATGCGGGCTGATCTCGCGACGGATTTGGAAGCAGCCAAAGCAGCGGGATTCGATTATCTGGAAATCTGGGCTGCAAAACTCAGGTCTTTTCTACAACAGAGATCGGCGTCAGAGCTCAAAGATCTCTTCGCTGAATCCGGGCTTGGTGCTTTGAGTATCAACTCCATCGAGCACATCACGTTTCGGGACGCTGAAGCGTACCGTGCGATTAAACGCGAGTGCGAGGAGCTGAGCAGTATCGCTGCGGCGATCGGCTGTCCGTGCATCGTCGTGGTGCCGGGGCGATTGCCGGAAGGTGGCGCATCGCGCGAAACGGTGACAGCAGAGTCGGTTAAGGTTTTGAATGAGTTGTGCGACATCTCCGCGGCCCACGGCGTTTCGCTCGCTTTTGAATTTCTCGGTCAGCCGGATTGCAGTGTGCCTACGCTCGATCTCGCGGCTGAGATCGTGCGCGAAGCAGGGCGGAAAGATTTGGGACTCGTTATCGACAGTTTTCACTTTTACGCGGGCGGCTCGACAATCGAGATGATCGAAGCTCTCGATCCCTCGCTGATTCAGATCTTTCATATCAACGACGCTGAAGATCTGCCGCGCGAGCAGTTGGAAGATCGGCATCGTCTGCTGCCGGGCATGGGAATCTTACCTTTGCGAGAGATGGTCTCTGCTTTCCGGCGTATTGGTTATGACAAAGTCGCGAGCGTTGAGATCTTCCGACCGGAGTACTGGGAACAAGATCCGTTTCAACTAGCGCGCGACGCTCATGAAGCCACAAAAAGAATTTTGAGCCACAAAGAGGCACAAAAAGCACAAAACTTGATGTAGATACTTCGAACGCTCCTGCTTCATTTTGTGCTTCTTTGTGCTTCTTTGTAGTTGAATATGAAGAAAATCAAGATTGGGATTATCGGGGCGGGTTATATCGCGGCAGTTCATGCGGACGTGCTGGCGCGCGATGAGCGAGTTCAGCTTTCGGCTGTGCACGATCTCGTGCCGGAGTGCGCCGAAAGACTTGCTCGCGCGCACGGCGCCACTCCAGTCGCTACGATTCTCGAGTTACTTGAAAGATCCGATGCCGTATTTATCACTGTCCCAAACACGAGACACGCTTCGCTAGCCATTGCGGCAGTCGAAACCGGCAAGCACGTCTTTTGCGAAAAACCCCTGGCGACAAACGTCGCTGATGCGCAAAGGATGTTCGAGAAAAGCAGGGACGCCGGCGGCGTATTTCAAGTGGGCCATAATCGACGCTTCGCGCCCGTGTATGTCGAACTGAAGCGGATGCTTTCCGAGACTCACACACCGCACTCAGCACAGGTCAAGATGAACCGCGGCGAGTTATTGAAACCGGAATGGACCGGCAATCCCGAGATCACCGGCGGCTTTTTGTACGAGACGCCGATTCACATGTTCGACATGATGCGGTTTCTGTTTGGCGAGGTCGAAAGCCTGCACGCGGTGGGGTCGAAACACGAGTACAAGGAGGTCGATGATTTTTCCATGCTGTTGAAGTTTGCGAGCGGCATGCACGCCACCCTTGCGACTGCCGCGGATGCCAGTTGGTTGTTCCCGTTCGAGCGCGTGGAAGTTTTTTGCCATCATGCAACCCTCGTCACGCGCGAAATGGAAAGCCTCACGATCAGTAGCAACCTCGAAGGTAACTTCGCGGTGCAATCGATGCAGCAGTTACCACGCGAAGAGAAGTGGGGTTACCTGCAAGAGGATCGAGCGTTCATCGATTCGATCGTTAACAACTCAGCACCACTCGTCAGCGCGCTTGACGGTCTGAGGTCTGTTGAAATAGCGACCGCAGTTTACGAATCCGTGCGAACCGGCGCGCCGGTCCAGCTGCAGTCCGCTTTGTAAGAGTCGCCACGGAGGGCCACCTCTACAAAAAACGTGTTAATATCGCCTCCCCGGCAGAAGCCCGCTCGATGAGCCCTTTCAATGTTAGGGCGTTTATATGTCTCAAGAGGCCTCGTCACGTCGAGAAGTTCGGGTTGAGCCAACCGCTCGACCCGTCGAACTGCACGCAGACCTCTACCGCGAGATCTTCGCTCACTCGAAGGAAGCCATCGCCATCATCAATCGCGACGGTTATTGCCTTCAGCAAAACGGCGCTCACTTCACCTTGCTCGGCTACGCTGACGACGACCTCGAGGGCAAAACTCCGGCCGTATATCTCGGCGAAGAAATGTTTCAAAGGATTTTCAAGCAACTGATCGAGTCGGGCGATTATTCCGGCGAGATTATCTGCCGGACCAAGAGCGGCGAAGAAAGAAACATTGAGCTCTCAGTCTTCACGATGCGCAGCGGGCTCGGTGAGCCGCTCTGTTACGTCAGCATCAAGCGCGACATCACTGCCCGCAAACGCGCCGAAGACCGCGTGGCCCAACTGCTGGTGCGTGAACGCACTGCTCGCGCTGATGCCGAAAAAGCCAATCGCTTGAAAGACGAGTTTCTCGCTACGCTCTCGCACGAACTGCGCACGCCGTTGAATGCCGTGATCGGTTGGTCGCGCATTTTGAAGGCTGGTCGGCTCGACAATGAAAGTTCCGTTCACGCAATCGAAGTCATCGAACGAAACGCGTGGGCGCAAAAACAGATCATCGAAGACATCCTCGACGTGTCACGTGTCATCACCGGCAAGCTGCAACTCCATCTTGGACCAGTGGACTTGATCTCCGTCGTTAACGCCGCGCTCGATGCCGTTCGGCCGGCGCTGGAAGTAAAAGACATCCGGGTCGAGAAGCAATTTCAGGAAGGACTGAAGGTCATTGCGGGCGACGCGGATCGATTGCAGCAAGT
>DASSEB010000323.1:0-10071 GCA_035696765.1 Pyrinomonadaceae bacterium
GCCCTCGAGCTGCTTGATTCCGGCCTGCAGACGCGAGACCGACGGGTGATTCAGCCGCACTTCACATTGCGGCAAACGGCCGATCAGCAACCCTTCGCTGACGATCGTGATCGGATCGAGGAAGAGATCGTCACGAACAATTACGTACTGGTTCTTCGCCGGCATTTTAATCCGTCGCGCGTAATCTGCGGTTACTTCACTCTAAAGAAGACTACCTGACCGATGTGGACCAGCATCAACCCCAGCATCACCGCCGTGGCGCCGATGTGCATGGGAATCCACACGCGGAGCAACCAGTGAAGCGCCAGCAGCGCGTCGACACGTCGCAACGTTACCGCCGCCTCCACAGCCGAGATCAAAAGCTCCCGCTCTTCGTCAGTCGCCAACCGCGTAGTGCGGTGTTTGAATTCCTGTCGAGCCTGGGCCAGGAGTGCTTTCAACTCCTCGCGTCTCCAGATCTGCCGCCAGAGAAAACTATTCGAAAGAAAACGCGGATAAACTCGCTCGCGAATTTCTTCCTTCAACCATCCGTGGCTTTTTTCGAGAATTGATCGGACTTCATTTCGCAGCTCTGCTCGCCGAGCTTCGAGATCCTCGACGAGTAATGGCTCGCCTTCGATACGAGTCATAATCCGCGGCGCAATGTAATAAGCGACAATGCCGACAACACCGGAAAGAACCGTCAAATCGAACGCGACGTAAAGCAGGCTGGTGAGGAGTCCACCCGTGCGCCGGCCTGAGTGATACAAAAGCACCACACCGGCGATCGCGCCCGCATAGATGTGGGCCAGCATCCAGTATCGCAACGCGCCTGCGCGCCGGCGATAAATCTGCTTGCGCAGCGGATACGTCATCACGGCGGCGACGCCGACTAGCCCAACAAGTCCGGTGAGCCAACGCATTGTTACCCAACTGCCGGCGAGCACCGCATCATGGCCGTATCTGCTCATGGCCCAGCCAAACGCGATAGCCGACAGGATAGTGACTGCCGCGCCGGTGATGTGCCAGGCACGAGCGACGGGGTCGCTCTTGTGAATGTTCCGGCCCACGGCATGAGTTTGATCGCGAAAGATAAACCCCTGCGCTGGTCCGATCTCGTTGAAGTACTCGATCGGATCTACGCGCACCAGCGCTCCGGTCGGGCAATTTTCTTCGCACGAGTAAGCCTTCCGGCGCGCGCCTGTTGGGTTGAGTGGAGTCGCTTCACAAAGGTTACATTTGATTGCGACGAGATCGTCGGACGCCTCCGGCGCCGGCGTCGGTTTGATCTTAAAGCTCAGGACGTTTTTTAATTTCGAGACCAAGCCGGAACCATTGGGTGGTGCGGTGCGCGGGACCATCGAGATCGCGTCGTAAGGACATTGTGTGGCGCAATCGAAACAGCCGATACACGATTTGGCGTCGATGTCGACGTGCCCATGCGGATCGCGAAAGATCGCACCCGTAGGACAACCGGTGAGACATTCGGGATCCGCGCAGTGCATGCAAACCTGCGGTACTAACGCATGCTGTAGACGTTTCTTTCCGATTGGGACGGGCCTTTCAATCTGTATTCCCCGGCGCAGCAAACGCGACTGTCCATGGACCTTGTGACACGCGAGCGAACAGTTACCGCACCGGATACAAAGGTCCATGTCCATGACCAGGAGATTCGTGCCGTCGATGACCCCCGTAGATATTTCTTCTTCCGCCGCTTTGAGCGCATTCAGATCAGGAAGCGCTTCGATGGTGAGCGGCAACGCGCTCGCCGTAGTTGAGAGTTCAGCAAGAGTCGTCGCTAACTGCCGGCGGAGTTCAGGAGCTAGATCGAGCGGTATCTCCAGCACCTCAGTCCTCGCCATTACGCTGGCTCGATACTTCCACGTTTCCGGGTGCATTACTCCTTCAATACCGAGACAATTTCCGCCGCCGAGAAAATCAACACCGATCGTTTCATCCATTCCCAACACGACTTCAGGTGAAGTTGCGTGAAAAGGCGCGCCATGAGAGCGCCGCACCCAGCCGTTCTTGATGAGGATGAGCCGATCGATCGGATCACCTTCTCTGCACAAAGTGTGGTTCTTGCCATGGACCATGTAGCGAGCTGAGCGTCGCAGTTCCTCTGCGAGATCTTTGCTGAGCGGCTTGTCTGTGACTAACGTGAGGTCTTCGAGCATGCGACCAATACCGTGGGAGCGGTAAGTCTCGTCGAGAATTTTGCCAAACTTCGGCAGCTTGCGCAGCAAACGCAACGCCGGCCGCGTCACTTCAAGCACGACTGCCGTTTGCTTCTCGGGTACTGAAACGGTTGCATTTCGTTCGATGCCGGCCAGCAGGGCCATTTCACCAAAACAGGTGCCGGGCTCGAGTTGACTGATCTTCTTCTGACCACCGGCATCCCGGACGTAAACATCGAGCGCGCCTTCGACAGCGATGTAGAAAGTGTTCCCACCCCACTCACCTTGTCGCATGATCTCTTCGCCGGAATCGTAAGTGAGCAGACGAACGTAAGGCCCAACGCGCTTACCGTTGCCGTAGTCGCGGCCCTGCACGATCACTTCGAGATCGCCGGCGTACTTCTGTTTACCGTTTTGTTCTTCGAAGAGTTCGGCGGTGAGAGCTAGATGCTGGATGGCTTCAACAACGCGACCCCGGTCGGTGATTTCGCGCGGCATGCACTTGTTTATACTACAAGCCTGCCACAAAGATGCACAAAAAAAGACAAAGAAAGCATTTGTGCCTTATGTGCTTTTTTGCGGCTCGGTCATGCTAAACTCGGAATCAATGGTTCCTGAAACACTTTTCGCGCTGCCTCTCGAACAACAAATCGGACAATTCTTATTCATCGGACTTCCTGGCACTGAACTCGACGCGGACACGCGCGCACTAATCGAGGAAGTGCAGCCGGGCGGCATCATCATCTTCGGCCGCAACGTCGCCAGCCCCACACAACTTCGATCGCTGCTCGACGGCGTCCGCGAACTCCTTCCCATTCCGCCGTTGTGCGGCATCGATCAGGAAGGCGGCCTCGTCGATCGCCTGCGCCGGATATTCACGCCAATGCCTGCCGCGCGCACGATTCGCCAGCACGGCGACCTTGCCGCAGCACGCGCGCTCGGGCGAATCACGGGCGAAGTGCTGCGCATGCTCGGGTTCAACATGAACTTTGCCCCGGTCATGTCAATCATGACCGAGGATCGCGATCTCCTCTCCAACGGCCTGTATTCGAGATCGTATGGACGCTCGCCGGGTGAAGTGCTCGGCTACACCACCGTCTACATGCGCGGGCTTCAAGGCACCGGCTGCCTTGGCTGCCTGAAACATTTTCCAGGCATCGGCGCGGGCGAGGTCGATTCACACGAAGAGATGCCGGTCGTGCAACTATCACACGACGATCTCATCGCGCAGGACCTCGCGCCTTACATCGAGCTCTTCCAACGGCGAGACGATCGCGTGCGTTGCGTGATGGTCAGTCACGGCGGTTTCCCGAACATCGACATCAGAGAGGAAATAACCGGCGGTCGTCTCGAGCCGGCGTCGCTGAACTACAACATCGTCACCACACTGCTTCGCGAAGAGCTCGGCTACAAGCATCTCGTCGTCACAGACGACCTCGAGATGGGCGCAATTGCGCGTCACTGTGAAATCGAGGATGCAGTTGTGCGCGCTGCTCTCGCGGGCGAGGACATGCTGTTGATTTGCGCGACTCCGGAAAAGATTCGAGGCGGCTATCGAGGCTTGCTCGAAGCTGCGAAACGCGGGCGGTTGTCGCAGGAACGTATTCAGGAGTCGCTGGAACGAATTGCAAGGACCAAAACAATCGTCGAGCCGCCCCTGCCGCTCGACCCCGCGCGTTTCGAACAACTCTCGGAAGAAACAACAAGACTGAATGCCAAGCTCAACTACGTTTACGGAGGCGTGATTAAGTGAGCAGGAGCAAATTTTTTTTGCTGGCTTTGCTGCTGGTGGCGATGATTGTGCCCGCGAGCTGCCGGCGAAACGGCGGTAACGTATTTGTGATCGCGCTCGGCGACAACGTCCGGACTATCGATCCGATTGGCGCGCCCGCGGTTGAGGCAGCGAGCGAACGAGTGCGCACGCTGATGTTCAATACGCTCGTTAAAAAGAACGAAAAGTTTGATTACGTGGGCGAGCTTGCGTCGGACATCAAGCGCTCGGACGATGGCCAGACATACACCTTTGCGCTTCGCGACGGCGTCAAATTTCACGACGGGCGAGTACTCACCTCCGCTGATGTTAAGTACACGCTCGACCTCGTCTTCTCGAGCCAGTTCGGCAAGTCGGCCAGTTTTTACGAAGGCGAGGGAGCAAACAAACGGAGTTTGATTAAGAGCGTCGAAGCGCCCGATCCCCAAACGGTCGTCGTAACGTTGACCAGATCCTGGATTGGTTTGCTGTCCAACCTGGTTCCGATCGCGATCATTCCCAAAGACAGTTACGAGTCGCAGAAAGAGCACCCGCTCGGGACTGGACCATTCAAGTTTATTCATTACGACAACGCGCAGCAGGTTTGCGACATGGAAGCGTTCCCCGAGTACTGGGAAGGCGCGCCGAAACTGCAACAAGTTCGCGTGCGCGTCATTTCTGACATGAACGCGATGCAGGCGGAATTGCAGGCCGGCAGGATTGACATTGCGCCGCTGCCGACGAGTCTTTCCCCGGACGCAATCAAACGGCTCGAGCAGGATCCGAACCTGCAAGTGAAGGCGTTTCCTGGTTCCAACGTCGTGTTACTGACGCTCAATACGTCTGCACCGCCGCTCGACAACGTAAAAGTTCGCCAGGCTATCGCCTACGCGATCGATCGCGATAGCTTGATACAGAAACTGCTGTTAGGGTTCGGCAAGATCGCGCATTCGATCATCCCGGAAGAGTCGTGGGCCTACACGCCCGGGCAAACTTACTCGTACGATCCGGCAAAGGCGAAGCAGCTTCTCGACGAGGCTGGTTTTCGCGATCCTGACGGTGATGGACCACGGATGCGTTTTGACAAACCAATCGTCTACAAACTTTCCGCGAGCAGTATGGCCGGACGGCAGTACGCGGGCGTGATTCAAAATTATTTAAAGGAAGTCGGCATTCCGGCGGAGATCCAGACGCCCGAGCAGAACACTCTGCTTGACGAACTACGACGCGGTAATTTTCAAATCTCTTACACTCAATGGGTGGGCGGTAATCAGGATCCCATTTTTTACAAAGACCTCTTTGCGACTTCTGAGATACCCACGCAGACTCGGACCTCTCGCAATCGCAGCCGCTACAGCAACAAGGAACTTGATGCGCTGCTCGACGAAGTAGTGAACACGTTTGACCGTCAGAAGAGTTTGGATTTGTACCGGCGCATTCAGGAAATCGTGAGCCGCGACGTGCCTGTTTTCCCGATGTGGTACCAGTCGAATATCGTGATCGCGAAAAAGAACGTGGGGAATATTCAGGTGAATGCGAGTGGCGACTGGGGGTTTGTGCGAAGCTTGACGAAGAATTAACCACGGATACCACGGATTTTTACGGATTGATCCGTCTTCATCCATGTAGATCTGTGGCCCCTTTGCGAATGATCCGCATGGGCGTCGAAGTTACATCGAGCACGGTTGAAGGCTCGGTTGCCGTGACGACGCCTCCGTCCAAGATAAAATCAAGCTGATTCCCGAAATAATCGCGCACGTCTTTAGCGGAACGCGCGGGTTCGCTTCCCGAGGGGTTCGCGCTGGTCGCGGTTAACGCGCCTCCGCATTCACGAACGAATTGGCGAACGTCATCATCTGCCGGCACACGCACGCCGACAGTTCCTGTACCCGCCGTGATCTCCGGCGGGAGATTCGCTACGGCGTGCCCGACAATCGTTAACGGTCCGGGCCAGAACTTTCTCGCGACTTCCTCAAACTGCTCCGACCGGTCCGCAATGAAACGATCTGCTTCCGTGGCATCGGCGAGCAGCAGCAGGATCGGTTTGCCCTCTTCCCTGCCCTTGAGTGCTTTTATCTTAGCCACGGCCGTTGCGTTGAACGGGTCGGCGCCCAGCCCGTAAAAGGTGTCGGTGCGAAAGGCAATCACGCCGCCTCGAGCGATTATTTTAGCGGCCTCGGAAATCACGGCTGCTTCCAGTTCGTGTCCAATCGCGTCTTCTTCAGACTCGGCGCGTCCAGCACGTTCGCATCAAATCCGGAAACGTACGGCTTGACCAGCGAATATGATGAAGCGAAATAGATGGGCATCGCTTTCAAATCTTTCAACGCCTGCGACTCGGTTTCCACCGGCACCAGCTTCTCTTCCGGCGACGGCGTGGGTCGTTCGATGCTCTCTTCGATCGGCAGTGCGCGCGTGTCACGTTCGAAAAGCATCTTGAGATTGACCAGTTCGCTCGTCGTCTGCATTACGATTCCGCGACGCACGACGTCGTAGTCGCCAGCCCGGATTGCTGCTTCGTACTCTTCCCAGTTACGAACCACGACTTCCGTTTTGATGTTGAGGGTCGCACGCCACATCGACGTGATCGACTGCGCCACGATCCGCTGTTGTTCATTCCGGTTAATCAACAGTTTGATTACCGGGAAGCCTTCACCGTTGGCATAGCCGGCCTGGGCAAGGAGATCGCGCGCTTTGTTCGCGTCGTGCTCGAGCCTTTCCTCGTGGGCCACTACCGGCTTTTCGGCGGACATTGCGTCGGGCAGAAACGTCTCCGCCGCTTCGGTGGCCCCGCCGAGATCGTCGCGACTGATTCGTTCTCGATCGATCGCGAGCGCGAGCGCCTCGCGTACGCGCACGTCGTCGAATGGCTCATGTGCGGTATTGAAGCCGTAGTAAGTCAACGCACCAAACGTGGAGCGGCGGAAGTCTTTGTAAGGCGCGAGCAGTTTGAGGGCGAGCGGCTCGAAGGGGGCGTTTGTGACCGCGTCGACTTCTCCCGCCTGGTACGCCGTCAACGCGTCTTCGGCACTCGTGGTGTTTACAAACGTGACTTTGTCGAGTGTGACTGACGCATCGTCCCAATAAGTCTTCGCGCGTTCGAGTTGTACGCTGTCCGTTTTTGTCGCCGACAAGTGAAAAGCGCCGTTTGAGATCAGCTCGTGTGATTCGAGACGAGTCGTGCTGGCCGCGTCGGCTACTTTCACCGGACGAAACACTGGATGCGCGACGAGTGCGGGAAAGCTGTCGTCAGCTTGTTGCAGAGTCACTTGCAGGACGTGGTCGTTGAGCGCGCGAGCGCCAAAACGATGCGGCGTCGACATGCTGGGAGTTGCTCCTTCGATGTTGGCGAGCAATTCGGTGTGCGGAGCAAGCGGACCAATGTTGAGCGTGCGTTCCCAGGAACGAACGAAGTCTGCCGCCGTGACTTTCTCGCCGTTGGACCAGCGCGCGTTGTCGCGTAGATAGAACGTCCAGACGCGACCGTCATGGGAAGATTCCCAACGACTTGCTACGCCGGGAACGGGTGTTAGCGTCCTGGGATCGTAATCGGTAAGTCCTTCGAACAGTGCTCTGACTGCATCCGTGTCGGGCGCAGCGGCAGCGAACGCGGGGTCGAATGTCTGCGGCAAGCCACCGTTGCTCCAGCGAAACTCCTGCGCCCGCGGCGTCACCACCTTGCCGTAGTACGTCGAAGGCTCAGGCGTGTTGAAGCAGCTCGTGTGCGTCAAACACAGCGCCACGAGCAGCGAGCAAATACACGAGAATCGCGAACGTCGGAGCATATTTTTAACCACGGATTACACGGATTTTAAATCCGCGATTTTTATCCGCGTTTATCCGTGACCTGTCGTAACCTTTGATATACACGTACGGTTTGTTGTCTGGTCAAGTCGAATCCATCCGAAGTGTCGATCAAGTAATCCGCAAACTTCTGTTTCTCTTCCTGCGGCATCTGCGAGTTGATTCGCCGCAACGCTTCGTCGCGTGAAAGTTTGTCGCGCAGCATCAGGCGTTCGAGTTGCACCTCAGGACGGCAGTGGACCACGATCAGTTTATCAAAGCGCCGGTAACCGCCGGATTCGATCATCAGCGCCGCATCTATAATGCCGATGCCATCCGGATCTTCGGCTTCCCACGCGTTCATGATCTCATCCTGTCGCACGATGATGAACGGGTGAAGAATCTGATTCAGTCGTTGCCGCTGAGTCTCATCGTTAAAGACTATCGCTCCGAGTCGTTTTCGATCGAGCGTCCCGTCCGCGGTCAGAATCTGTTCGCCAAACGCCTCCGTCAGCGCCTTCAATCCAGGCGTGTCCGGCATGACGACTTCGCGCGCGGTCTGATCGGCGTCAAGCACGTGACACCCAAGCTCCAGAAAGATCGAAGCGACAAACGACTTGCCGACACCGATCGAGCCTGTCAGGCCAACCCTTAACATTTGCGCAATTTTGCGGCCTTTAAAGTGTTCTTCATCAACATCGCCACCGTAAGCAATCCCACGCCTCCCGGCACGGGCGTCATCATACCCGCGACTTCGGCCGCCTCCGCTGGATTCACATCGCCAACGAGAGTCGATCCGCGTTTCGCGACAACTTCCAATCGCTTCTCCGCTTCGTCGCCAAAGAGTTTGCGCACGTCGTCAACGTCAGAGACTTTGTTCATCCCGACATCGATTACCGTCGCGCCCGGTTTGATGTGATCGCGCCCGATAAAACCCGATCGCCCAATCGCAACGACGAGCAGATCCGCCGTGCGCGTCACCGCGGCGAGATCGCGTGTGCGCGAATGACAAATCGTCACCGTCGCGTCGCGCTGCAAGAGCAACTGCGCCATCGGACGCCCGACAATCTGGCTGCGACCGACGACGCACGCATTCGCGCCACGAATCTCGATGCCGCGATCGTCGAGCAACTCGATGATGCCCGCGGGCGTGCAAGGCACAAACACCGGCCGTCCCATGGCCAACTTGCCCGCGTTCACCGGATGAAAGCCGTCGACATCCTTCGCCGGATCCATCGCCTCGATGATCGCAGTCTCGTCCACGTGAGCAGGCAGCGGAAGCTGTGTCAGGATTCCGTCGACGTCGTCACGCGCATTCAGCGAAGCGATCAGATCGAGTAACTGTTCAGTGGTCGTCGACTCCGGCAGCGCGTGATGTTCAGAGCGAATGCCGACCTCTTCACACGCGCGAATCTTGTTTCTGACGTAGACCGCCGACGCCGGATCGTCGCCGACACGCACCGCAGCCAGCGACGCGCGTGTGCCGCGCTCGATTTCCGCCTTAACTTCTTCTTTGATTTTCGCCGCCAATTCGGCAGCCTCGAGTTTGATCATAAAAGTTGCCCACAAAAAGGCACATAACGCACAAACACATTTAGAGCCGCGAGGCGACCGCGAAATTAATTGTCTGTGCTCTTGTGCCCGTTGGTGGCCTTATTATAATCCGAGACATGTCATTCGCGAGACTACTACTTTTTGTAGCATTACTCACAGTTGCGGCGATGCCGGCGTTGGGCCAGTCAGCGGATCCGATCGTCGCGGCAGTCGAAGCGGAAGACTGGCAGACTGCTCGCTCCGAGATCGGCAAGGTCCGCTCAGCAAACGAAGCGCTTTTTCGTGACAAGAATTACGAGTACCTGCTCGGCCGCATCGCGGAACGCACCGGCGACACCGCAAGCGCGATCGCAAACTACCAGGCAATCGCGTCCAACAATTCAAAGCTAAAAGAGTATGCATTGTGGCGGCTCGCAAAGCTCGCTCGCGCGACCGGCGATCTCGTGCTCGAGCGCGAGCGTTTACGACAACTCACTGCCACAGCGCCGTCGAGTTTGCTTTTTGAGGCTGCGACACTGCGACTGACTGAGAGTTTCTTCGAGAGCGGCGACTTCGAGGGCGGGGCAAACAGCGCCAGGGCTTTAATGCTGTCAAAGAATCTCAAAGTCGCGCGCCAAGGCGCCGCTTTGCTTGGCCTGGCCTATTTACGCGCAGGAAAAACGCCGGAAGCGCGCGATGTGTTTGCGAAGCTCCTGATGCAGATGCCGGACGCCTCGCGGCCCGATGACTTCGCGCTGGAAGCCGTGCGCCAACTCGATGCACTCGACAATAACGCGGCGGCTCTTTCAGAGGCCGAACATCTGCTGCGGGCCTCTGTGTATCAGTTCA
>DASSEB010000324.1:0-5330 GCA_035696765.1 Pyrinomonadaceae bacterium
TTCTTCTCCATCCGACTCAAAACAGAACTCACCAGGCCTGCCCCCTGACCATTCGTCGTAGTCGGGGTTATGACGAGTACGGACAATATGAAAGCAACCATCAGGCCCGCGGAAATCAATCTCTTCATAAATGCTCCTTAAATCAGTTCTCCTTTCGCGTGGCTCGCAAAAAACCCCGCAATTATAGGGAAAGACTACCGTATGTCAACCTCGAAGCTCGAAGTCCGCCCATTCTGATCGACAACTCTTCGGATTGCTACCACCTCGACTTCGGAACGTCCGGTCATGGCCCTGACCCGCTGCTCAATCTGACTCTTATCTCTTTCGTCAACAACCATTTCCGGGCTCAACAGCAGTGTTTTTACGACTGGGCTTTGATGCACCATACTCTGGGCCCGTTCGCCACCCGTAAACCACCATTTTGGCGTCAAAAATATGAAGATCAGAATGACCACACATAGCAGATCCCATTGCCAGGTATTTCTCGCGTAGTTCCAGAAGAAGATCTTCTTCAGTGTGGTTAAAAGGCCTCGCACGTTTTCAAGCTTGCAAGTAAACAGCCACGCGGTGGCGTGGCTGGCAGGTGAATAGATTCTAACGTCCACGCAATCGCATGTAAACGAGAATCTTACAATCTGACAGTGGAGTTTCTTTCGACAATATGACCATCTCGCATCTGCACGATGCGGCGGCACATTGCTGCCGCCTCCGGATTGTGAGTGATCATGATGATGGTCTGGTTAAAGCGGTAATTCAACTCCTGGAACATGTTAAGGACGAGGGCGGAGTTTTCCGAGTCGAGATTGCCGGTCGGTTCATCGGCCAGGACGATCGCGGGGCGCGTCACGACGGCGCGAGCGAGGGCGACTCGCTGTTGTTCGCCACCGGACAATTCCAGCGGTTTGTGGTGGAGTTTATCTTCCAGCCCAAGCAAACGCAGCACATCGCGCCGCAGTTGTGCATTGCCGCCGCCGTTGCCGTGAATTCGCTCCGCCAGTCGGAGATTTCCTTCGGCAGTCAGCGTCGGAAAAAGGTTGAATCGTTGGAAGACGAATCCGATTTTCTTGCGCCGCACGGCCGTGCGTTTTGCGTCGGAAGCGGCAGTGATGTCGTCGCCATCGATGACGATCCGGCCGGAAGTGGGCGTCAGCAGCCCGCCGAGCAAGTGAAGCATGGTTGATTTGCCGCAACCGGACGGGCCCATGATCGCCAGAAACTCGCCTTCCTCGACCTCGAGCGAAACGCCACGCAGGGCATGCACATCGACCTTGCCGATGCGATAAATCTTCACGAGATCTTCGGCTTTTAGAATCGTTCTCATCGATTATTTGTTAGCAGTGACCTTCTTATTCTGGGCGTCGAGATCGACTTCAGGCAACTGCCACTTGTTTTCCAACACAAACGCCTTCGGACCAAACTCGCGATTCAGTTCGACTGAGGCAGAGTCCTGATAGCTGATACTCAATTTATACTGATCTTGCGGACGCGTGATCTCGATGCGACTGGGCAACAACGCGGTCGCGCTGCTGCCGAGAGTCTTCTCATTGTAATAAGAAACGTCTGTGATCAATTGTCCCCGGTCATCGTAAGTCTGCACACGCGCGAGCCGAATTCCTCCGACACGATCGAGCCAGAAGCGCCGCAATAACTTCGTCTCTCCATTAGCGCCTAGCGAAAACTCCTCGAGCAGATAGTAGCCGCGCATAATGCGGGCGCCTTTTTTTGCTTGTTGACGGGTGTCCGGCTCCTCCTGAAAAAACTCGCTTTGCGCGTAGATTAACGAGTTGTTCGGCTCGATTGGCCGGATCATGAACGCGTCTGTCAGATGCTGCGGACGCAGATTCGAAAGCGCACTGACTGTGACTTTTTCCGTCTTCTGTTTGTCGCTTTTATTCGCGGTCCCGTCGGCGTCGAACTTCGGGTAAGTCGCGCTGTTAGTGCCCTTCACGAAGCGCCTGTATTTATCGTCGCCCTTCAACACAGCAACACTGAACCGCTGGCCGTCAGACGCCATCTGTGCGATGTCGACGAAGGTGAACTGAATGACGAGGTAGATCTTGCCCGGTCGTTGCAGCGTTATGTCGCCGTCGACGAGCCGGTATTGATCCGCAATACCGGAAGAAGCGAACGACGTGTCTTCAAACTGAATGTCGACCTTGCCGTGAATAGACTTCACGGTTGAGAGCCTGTTGATCTCCTGGATGAGACGCGGCTTGTCAGCCTCAGTCAAAGGCGTCAGCAGTTGTGGG
The DNA here is from genome assembly GCA_035696765.1 of Pyrinomonadaceae bacterium. Classification (GTDB taxonomy): domain Bacteria; phylum Acidobacteriota; class Blastocatellia; order Pyrinomonadales; family Pyrinomonadaceae; genus PSRF01. The sequence continues at coordinate 2,250 of DASSEB010000324.1, forward strand.
ACTTGAATCTTTCTCTTCGCGCCAAAAAGACCGCAACCGGAGCTTAGCAATAGCACTGCGACAGCTAAGACTGACAGCACTAAACGCGAGGGCACGGTTCTGTAGGCGTCGAAATATTTGAGCATCAGCCTTCTGGCGCCAATCATACGTCAAACGAGCATTTTAGTGTAAACGCGGTGATCTCAATCGATGATCTCTTAGTGTCTAATCAAGTTTGAGCGGCGGCTTTCCAAAACGTTTACGCAGCCGGTTGATCGTGTTCACAATCCCGGGTCTGCTTAACAACTTCTGTTCCAGGCGATGCCTGCCGGGAAAGTCGAGCAACATGACGCCCAGCAAAATGGTGAGCAAGCCCTGACCAGGAACACCCGGTATCGAGAGCACGACGCCCAGCGCCACCAACAAGACGCCCAGAATATTTTTGCCGATGATCTTCGCCGCGTGGAGTGCCGGATTAGGTCCGGACCAGAATTTCGTCTTATGTCCTTTGGAAAAGTGATCGGCAGGTAGCTTGACCAGGATGATTGAGACGATCGCGAGGTTGACAAAAAAAGTCGCCAGAAAAATCAGGACTCCGATCAGTACCTTGTGCCACGTCAGCCCTGAAACAAAGTCCGAGAGTAGATCAAACATTCGTGTGCAATTCACGACGCGCGTTCAGAATCGATCGCAGCAGTTCCTGCACTGCCTGTTCCGCAACGCCATCGAGATTGAATTCCGGTTTTTCAGCCACTTTCCAAAACTCGTCGAGACCACGCGCGCCGGCGCGTTCGAGTGCAAGTACCTCGATCAATAGATCGAGCACATCGGCGGCTTTGACAAGTCGCGCTTCGACACTCTCGCGACGCTCGTAATCGTTGTACAAACTTGCATACAGTTCTTCATCGAGTTCACTTACGATATCTGAGAAAGCCGCGGTCTCGGCCTGCTTTCTCGCTTCCGATCCAAAATACAACGTCGCCGTGCGCGGCATGTCTCCCACACGACATTCGGCCCAATCGTGAAGCAACGCGATGCGCAAGACCTTCTCCACGTCGACGGCAACGCCCTGCGCAAGCAGTTTGTCCGCGAGCAGCATTGCAGTCACGCTGACGCCGAACGAATGCGAGGCGACGGATTCGGTGCCGTTTGGAAGACCACGCAAGACCCAGCCAGTGCGATCCAACCGCTTCAGTCGCTGGAGTTCGATCAGAGTGGAAAGCATATCTGCGTTACAAAGTCGCTAATACGAAAAATGCGCCAGCCGGGTGGCGCGTTGGCTCACATACTCGCATATTAACTTACACGACTACCGAGAAGGGGAGATTGGTAACAGATTGATTGCGCCTTTTGAGTGCGCCAATTAAAACTTATCTCAAACGGCACCCAGCGTGTTCGCAGCCGCAGGCGATTTCCGAAACGTCGCTGTCTTCCGCGTTCTCGCAATACTCACTGCAGTATTTACTGTCTCTTGCAGCACTGCACTGACATCCGTCATGTGCACATTTGTCGTTATCTGCCATATCACCCTCCAGGTTTTAAGTAATGCTAACATTTTAGCCGCAATCACGGCGCGGTGCGCACCACGATCGTCCGCTTCTTCTCACCTAAAGTGATCGTCATCGGCTTGTCTAACTGAATCGGATGGTCCTCACCGTCGATACTGATAACGAGGTTCGAAGGAGCTCGCATCAATCTGGTTAAAGGTTGGTTGGGCAGCAGTCGCGGTAACAGGTTCGTGGCGACGATACGCCAGGTCGTCGCTTCGCAGCGAATACGAAGTCCCGGAGTGTCAGTCTCGAACGATTCGTCTGCGCCCAATACATCAGCTTTGAAAAGCCCTTCCCCACAGCGCACACCGGCCGCGTCGTAAAAAGTCACCGTACCCGAAACAAAGGCGTATGAGATCGCGCTCTTGTTCCTGACGATCATGCGAATGTTCGTGACCGGGGCTTCGGGCGCGCCGGTGAGCGCAGTCGTACGCAGAGTTGCCTCGAGCGCGGGTGCTCCGTTTCCATCGAACGCCACCGCCGCTTCCGTCAACGGCATGCGCTTCTCGATCAAATTATCGACCGGCGGTGTTGTTGTCTCCTGCGCACTCACATAAAAAGCACTGCTTAAAACGATAAGAGCAGTTGCGAATATTTTCATAACATCTCCTTTTGTGCTTTTTGTGCCTTTTTGTGGCTTCATTCGCGGATCATCGCATACATAAACTGATCGATCGTCTGGCCCTCTTTCGTAACGCTCTTTCGCAAACGTCCTTCAAACTCGTAACCCGCCTTCTCGAGCACTCGCGCCGACGCACGGTTCCACTCGAACACGTGCGCGTACAAGCGGCAGATGTTGTAGTTTGCAAACGCATAGTCCGTCACTGCAATCAGCGCCTCGGTCGCAATGCCTCGTCCCCAAAACTCCTCGCCGAGCCAGTACCCAATCTCCGCAGAGCGGTGGCCCACGTCCGGCTGCAAGTCGAAGCCTACACCACCAACTGCTTCCCCACCTACATCAATCGCAAAATTCGTTTCGTGTTTACGGCCGACAACGCTCTCCAGCCAACTGCGAGCATCGGCGGCAGTGTAAGGATGTGGAAAGCGATCGCGAAGATTAATCGATATCTTTCTGTTGTTCGCGTAACGCACAATCGCATCGCGGTCACGCCACTCCCAACTCCTCACCGTGCATGTCGCCAATTGTACTTTCACGTTGCTTGCACTCGCGGCAACACAGCCGCACCACGCGGCATGATAAACCCGGCGCCGCTGCCGGCCTGTTCCAACGCTTCGGCAATCGTTCGCACCGGCGACATTCTCATTCGTTTCACATCATCGTCCGGAAGTTCTGAAACCAGACAAACGCGGTAACGTTCGGCCTTGGTCAACAGCGCCCACGCCGTCTGTCCATTGACTTCATAACCATTCACCAACCGCGCTTCAAGCGCGCGCGAGTCGCCCGCGTCAAACCACTTCAGAAAATCCGGCCGGCCAAGTCCCTCGCCACACTCGGCAAGCAGAATAATCGTACCGCCATCCTTGCAGGCCAGCGAAGCCATGTCGAGCGCTTTGTGCGCCTGGATTAGATTAATGTCATGCGGAGAGCCAC
>DASSEB010000325.1:0-10368 GCA_035696765.1 Pyrinomonadaceae bacterium
AACGGCCGCGGGTGTCGTAACAACGCTCACGAGATTGTCCGGCTCAGCCGTTTTCGGAGCTTCATACTCGGTTTCGCGGCGGCCGAGTTTCCAATCGTGATACTCGGTGTAATCGCCGTCGTAGTGTTCAGCGCTCCCGGCGCCATCCAGTGCAAGGATCTGCGTCGCGACGCGATCGAGGAAGTATCGATCGTGGCTAATCGTGACGATCGTTCCTTCGTACGCGGAGAGCGCTTCCTCGAGCGCTTCTCGTGAAGGAATGTCGAGGTGGTTAGTCGGCTCATCGAGCACTAAAACGTTTACGCGCGAATAGATCAACTTCGCGAGCGCGAGTCTTCCCTTCTCGCCGCCGGAAAGATCCCGGACGTGCTTATAAACATCGTCACCGGTAAAAAGAAACTTGGCGAGAAACGAACGCAACTCACCGGCGGTCGCGCTCGACGGCGCCACGCGGCGCAACTCCATGATGATCTCGTTGCGATCGTCCAGGTCGTCGAGTTGCTGCGCGTAGTATCCAATCTGAACTTTGGTGCCCCAACGGACCTCGCCGCTCAGCGGCGCAATCTTGTTCAGTATCGTTCGGAGAAAGGTCGTCTTGCCCGAGCCGTTTGGACCAATGATGCCGAGACACTCACCACGCCGGAGTATGAACGAAATATCTTTCGCCAACAGCTTATCCTGATAACCGATCGACAGCTCCGTAACGGTGAGCACATGGTTTCCGGTGCGCTCAATTGCCTGAAGGCGAAAGTCGCCTGACGCCTGGTCGTGACGCACCGCATCGATCCGTTCGAGTTTCTCCAGCATCTTGCGGCGCGACTTGGCCTGCTTCGTCTTTTGCCCGGCGATGTTGCGACGAATGAACTCTTCGGTCTTCGCGATCAAATGCTGCTGGTTGTCATACGCGCGTTGTTGAGCTTCGCGACGCTCCTCGCGTTCGACAAGATAGTCGGAGTAGTTCCCGGTGTAGTTCGAGGCGCGTCCGTTTTCGAGTTCGACGATGCGCCGGCAACAACGATCGAGAAAATAACGATCGTGGCTGATGATGACGTAGGCGGACTGATACTCCTGAAGAAACTCTTCCAGCCACTCGACTGCGTTGACGTCGAGGTGATTTGTCGGTTCGTCAAGCAACAGAACATCGGGAGCGGCGAGAAGTAGACAGGCAAGACCCAACCGATTTTGCTGGCCGCCGGAGAGCTTCTCCGTTTCGAGCGACCACATCTCGCGATCGAAACCGAGACCCTGAAGAATTGCTTCGGCGCGGGCAGCATATTCAAACCCGCCTTCGAGTTCGAATTCGTGTTGCAGATCGCTGTAACGCTCGAGAACTTTTTCCAGATCGTCGCCGGCGTCCGCCATGCGATGCTCGAGCTCGTGCATCTCATGCTCGATCTGTTGTAAACGGCCAAACGCGGCGAGCGCCGACTCATGAACGGTTGAGCCAGGTTTGAAATGAACGTGCTGGTCCAACAAGCCAAGCTTCAGGCCGCGCGCGCGTACCACGTCACCGCGATCCGGCGTCTCGTCACCGCGAACCAGCCGGAAGATCGTGCTCTTGCCGGCGCCGTTTCGACCTACAAGTCCGGCGTGTTCTCCCGCGTTTACCTGCAGAGACGTGCCGCGCAGCACGTCTTGAACACCGTAGGACTTATGTACTTCTGAAAGCCGAAACAACATGGATTGAAATTCCCACAAAGAGGCACAGAAAACACCAAATGCGTTCTCATCATTTGTGCCTTTTGTGCTTTTTTTTGTGGCCTACTTCGGCGAGGCCGCGGGCCTCACTCTAACAGGCGAACTAGTCGCCGTCGGACTCGTCGCGGCCGGACTCGCAGACGGTTGCTGTGTCGGCGCGGGTGATGACGCTGAACCCGTCGCCGCTTCGCCCGCAGGACGCAGCCCGAGGTTACTCGGATTGTTGAGCATGTTGGCAGCGAGGTTGTTATTGATCCGCGCTTCATTCATCGCCACTTCCAACAAAGCGGCGTTGAGGATCTGCTTACGTTGATTCGTCAGTCCCTGAGCAATCTGTTGTCTCACGCCCGGACTTTCCAACGTCAGGTTCTCTGTTTGCAACCGCTTCTCGGCGAGTTTGAAGATGTACCACTTGCCGCTGCTGAACCGCACCGGCTGCGTGTAGTCGCCGACCTGCATTGGACCAAACAGACTCGAGATCAACTCGGGCGGGAAGCTGTTACTCTTCAACGCTTCTTCAGTGGCGAAGCCAATGTCGCCGCCGCTCCGCAGCGAATTAATATCTTCGCTCTTCGCGCGCGCGACAGTCGCGAAGTCGGCCTTGCCTTGAAGCTGCTGATAGATGTTGTCGATCTTCAACTTGGCGTCGGCATCGTTTTTGGCGTCGTCAGTAATTCCGGTCGAACTGTTGTCAGCGGGATCTACCATGATCATCGACAATGCCACGCCGCGAGCATTCACAAACTGCTCCCGGTTTTTGCTGTAGAACTCTTCGATTTCCCGGTTGTTGATATCAATCTTGTTGCTGTACTTGTCCTGAAGCGCGGCTATCGCGAGGTCCTTGCGAGCTTCTTCACGCAGAGTCTCCATGGATAGGTTCTGTGACTTCAGGGTCTTATCAAAGTCTTCGGCTGTCATGCCGCTATTTTGTTTTTGCGTTGCGATGGCGCCATCAATCTGGGCCTCACTCGGAAGCACTTTCTCTCTTTCAGCGCGCTGGAACATGACTTCGCGCTGGATCAAGGTTTGAAGCACCTGCAAACGGGCCTGGGCCAACTGTAGTTGATTCAACGCCGCCGGATTGCCGCCGGTCTGTTGATTCACTCCGCGCTCGACCTCGGAAAGCATGATGTTCCGGCCATTGACGGTGGCTGCCACCATGTTGTCCTTGGCTTCCGATCCGCCACCCGAAGTACATCCACTGAGCACCAAACCGGAAATAACCAAACTCGTAACGGCAAAAACTTTTGCGATGTTGCGCACTTTAACTCTGCTCCTTTTATTAACTACATATCTCCGGTCGCGCTGCTTGACGACCCGGAAATGCCTTTGCTATAAAACTTGGTTTCTGATTACGGCAAGATTACAGACTGTATGATGCCGGATACGCCGGGAACGAAACCTAAAAAGTATTCTGGAGGTTGAAAAAAATGGCCAAACGTTGCGAAGTCTGCGGTAAAGGACCTCAATTCGGCAACAATGTCTCGCACGCGAACAATCGCACGCCGCGACGGTTCGATCCGAATCTACAATCTATTCGCGTGCAGCAACCGCAGGGTGGCGCGCGCCGGATGAAAGTCTGCACCACCTGTATCAAGGCGGGCAAAGTCTCCAAGGCCGCTTGAGCCTGCACCCGATTCTTTTGTCAACCTCCAACCGGCGCCTCTCGAGAGCGCCGGTTGTTTTATTCTGAAACCAACGCTACCGCTTCAATTTCAACTCGCGCATCTCGCGGCAAACCAGCCGCAGCAACCGTCGCCCGCGCCGGCGGCGGTCCCGGGAAGAAGGTCGCGTAGACCTCGTTCATCCCTGAAAACTCTTTCATGTCCGCCAGGAAAACCGTCGTTTTCACAACCTGACTGAGATCACTACCGGCCGCTTCGAGAACGGCTGCCAGGTTCTTCAAGACGCGTTCTGTTTGCTCGGCAATTCCTCCCGCAACAAACTCGCCGGTTTCGGGATCGATTGGAATTTGCCCGGAGACAAACACGAACCCCCCGGCTTTGATCGCCTGCGAATAAGGTCCGATCGCGGCCGGGGCATATTCAGTCTGGATTCTCTGCTTCACTTGGAATAGACGCCTCAAAACAAAGGCCGGATTTTAGCAGAAGCCACAAAGAAGCACAAAAAGCACAAAGAGAGCTTTTACCCTGTTTATGTGCCTTTTGTGCTTTTTTGTGGCTAAGCCATGCCCTGCATGCGCTCCACGTCGAGGACGCCGGGAACGCCCTTAATCGATCCGATTACACGGTCGAGGTGCTTCACGTCGAACACTTCAACCGTCACCTCGATGTGGCCGCGCTCGTCGGATGCGACTGAAGCGCGCGCGTCACGAATGCCTGTCTTCATGTCGGAGATCGCGCCCGTGATACCGGCGATCATGCCGGTGCGGTTTTCAGTGATTGCCAGAAGCTTCACCGCATACGCCGTCTTCTCCGGCCGCCCGGCCCACTCGACATCCACGATTCTCTCCCGATTGATCATCAACTGCATAACGTTCTTGCAGCGGGTCGTGTGGACTGCGACACCCTTTCCGCGGGTCACGTAACCGATAATTTCTTCGCCGTGAAGCGGGTTGCAGCAACGCGCGCGCGTCACCATCAAATCGTCGATGCCGCGAACGACGATCGAATCATCGCCTAAACGAATCAGTCGTTTGACGGCGCGCACGCCGCTTCTGAGACGCGACTCTTTCTGCTTGTCGAGCTGCTCAAACTGCTCCGGCCCGAGATACTTCGCGATTACATTTCGCGGCACGAGTTTGCCGTAACCGATTGCCGCCAGGAGATCGTCAACGCGACCGTAGCCATAGTCGCTCGCGACGCTTTTCATCTCTTTGTCGTTGTCGCTCAAAAGTTTCTTTGGCGACAGTTGAAAGCGCGACGCTTCTTTTTCGAAAAGCTTTCGTCCGATCTCGATCGACTCCGCGCGCTGCTGTTCAGACACCCAGTGACGAACACGATTGCGTGCTCGCGACGTGACGATGAAGTTCAACCAGTCGCGCGAAGGATGCGAATTAGCGCTCGTGATTATCTCGACCACGTCGCCGTTCTGGATCTGGCTGCGCAGCGGCACTATGCGGCCGTTGATGCGCGCGCCGGTGCAGGTATTACCCACCTCCGAGTGAATCATGTAAGCAAAATCCACCGGAGTCGCGCCGCGCGGCAGTTGAATGACTTTGCCCATGGGCGTAAAGGCATAAACGTCCTTCGGATAAAGATCGAGCTTGAGCGAGTCGAGAAAGTCCCTCGAGTCTTTTACTTCCTGCGTCCACTCGACAAGCGATCGCAACGCCACCAACGCCTGGTCCTCATCGTGTGCGCCGCGTTTGCCTTCCTTGTATTTCCAGTGCGCAGCAACGCCTTCTTCGGCGATGTGGTGCATCTCCTCCGTGCGAATCTGGACTTCAAACGATTGCACATTCGATCCGATAACTGAGGTGTGCAGCGACTGGTACAAGTTGTCGCGCGGAGTGGCGATCCAGTCCTTGATACGGCCGGGGACGGGTTTCCAGTTGTTATGGACCACGCCCAACGCGGCGTAGCAATGACGCACCTCGTTGGGAGTGATGATCCGCGCCGCGACCAGATCGTAGACTTGATCCAGACCAATCTTCTGCCGCCGCAGTTTCTTCCAGATCGAATACAGCCGTTTCACGCGACCTTCGACGAGGACAAACGGAACTTCCGCTTCATTCATCTTCTCTTCGATACGCGCGGTGACATTTTTCAGAAACGCCTCGTTCTCCGGCCGCCGTTTCTCGAGTTGTTCCGCGAGCTCGCGATAGTCTTCGGGATGCAGATGGCGAAACGCGAGATCCTCGAGTTCTCCTCTCAACTTACCCATGCCCAGCCGGTGCGCGATCGGAGCGAAGATCTCCATCGTCTCTTCGGCAATGCGCTTTCGCTTTTCCGGACTCAGGTACTGGAGCGTGCGCATGTTGTGCAAACGATCGGCGAGCTTGACGAGAACGACGCGAACGTCGTCGACCATGGCCAGCAGCATTTTGCGGACGTTTTCAGCCAGTTGTTCCTCGCGCGAGATGTTGCTGATCTGCGCGATCTTCGTGAGACCGTCGACGAGATGGGTTATCTCTTCACCGAAGTAGCGTCGAATCGTGTCGAGATCGACGAGCGTATCTTCGACGACATCGTGCAGCAGGCCGGTGGCCACCGAGACTTCATCGAGCTTCATGTCGGCGAGGATATTCGCGACTTCGAGCGGATGGACGAGGTACGACTCACCCGAAGCGCGCTTCTGTCCCTTGTGCTCTTTCGCGGAAAACAGGTACGCGCGCCGCAGTAGATCGAGGTCTGCCTGCGCGTGATTTGTGGCGACTTTCTCGACGATGTCTTCGATCCTGATCATTAGCCGAAAAAATTATAACAAAAAGAAAAAAGAGCCACAGATCTACACGGATTAACACAGATTCCGATCCGTGTTAATCCGTGTAGATCTGTGGCTCCTTTTTTACGCCCTCTAACCCTTCGGAGGCGAGGCAGACTGCTTCGCTTGTTCCTCCTTGCGCTTCTGGTTCGCCACGCTCAACTCAGTCGTGCGTTTCAGAGCGGCTTCATACTCCTTCTGAAACTGCGCCTTCTGGTCGGCGTGGTTATCCATCTCCGCGAGCTTGGAGGCTTCGAGTAGTAAGTTAGTCTTGTAAGACCAGGCCGATTCATTATTCGGATCGTACTTGATCGCGTTCTCGGCCTCGGTCAAACCCTGCTTCACGCACATCTGAGCCTGATCGAACTCTTTCTGGTCCTTCGGCTTCTTGTACGACACGGTGGCCTTGTTGGTCGTTGGATCAATGGTCGTCACTTTGTTGGTGGGCAACTCGGTAATTTTGAAGGAGCAGTCCCAATGCTTACTGGCGAGCACCACGTAAGCCTCGGATCGCTTCTCGGGTTCGGTTGATTCGCTGGCAGCGCGAGCCGAGATCCACTGCGTCAGTTTATCGTCTGCTTTGATCGCCCCGTAAAGATAAGCAATAGCTTTGTAAGCTTCGTCATCCTGAGGGTTCTTCGCCAGTATCTGCTGGTAGGCGTCAATCGCCTGCTGGGCCTTGGCGATGTTCTCCGGTGTCTGGACGCCGGGACGATACTGGGCGTGAATAGTTCGGGCGATAAACATCGGGGCGGTCTTGTTATCGGGATCCAACTCGGCAGCTTGTCTCGAGTGCTGTTCAGCTTCCTGGAATCTGCCTTCGCGGTAGGCGCGCGCGGCCTCGTTCAACTGGTTCTTGGACCTGATCCGATTGACAACTCCGCACCCGGAGTTACTGGCAACAAGGATCGCCAAAACGATGGCAATCCTGGTCTGAGAGAGTTTCATTTATGCGTGACTCCGTTTTATAAGACTGGCGGCATCGACGGCCGGGCGATTTTCAATTGGCCTGATTCGATGCTCTCGCCAGTCCATTTTCATTAAGGAAGATCATCCACCTGCAATCCGACCGGGTTAGCGCCGGCGCCTTTGATCGCGTCGATCACTTTCACAACGTCACCGTACTTCGCAGCACGCGGCGCTTTAACGAACACGGTCTTCTCAATACGATCGTCTTCCTTGACGTCCGCTCGTGCTTCCATTCCCACTTTGTACGCGCGTTGTTCTTTACGCTGCTGGAAAACCATGGCCAGTCTCTGCGCCAGTGGAGCAGTGTCGTTAACCGATCCCATCGCATCCTGATTCAGCTTGATCTGAAGATCGGGCGAGATTGAAACCACCAGCGTCAACGGGTTTGGTTTCAGTTTGCTCAGGTCTTCATTCGGATCTCGCTGGGTCGGAATGTCCGCCTGGAACCGGCTCGGTTTTAGCGGCGTGACGACCATGAAGATGATCAACAACACCAGCAAAACGTCAATCAACGGTGTAACGTTGATGTATGGCTCGGCTGTCGTACTGCCTTTTTTCGCACCACCACCCATCGCCATCTGAGTTTCTCCTAATTCTAAATTGCGTTATGAAGTCGCGGCCGCCGCCGGGGCTGCACCCTTCTTCTTCTTATCAGCCACCAGTCCGATCTTGTCGACGCCGAGCTTTCGGACCTCGTTGATGACATTGACGACGTCGCCATAGCTCACGCCAACGCCACTCTTGATGTAGACGATCCGATCGGCCTCATTCTTAATACCCTTGAGCATGGTGTCGACTTTGTCCGACAACTGCTCTCTCGCCACGCGTTGCTTGCCAAGGTAATACTCGCCGTCGTTCGGAACAGAGATCACGATCGACGACTCCTTGATAATCCGTGGGTCAACGTCCGGGTTGTTCATGTTCTTCGGCAGGGCTACCGTGATGCCCTGCTGCAAGAACGGCGTGACCACCATGAAGATGATCAGCAGCACGAGCATGATGTCGACCATCGGAGTGACGTTGATTTCGGACTGTAGGCCGCCCCCACCGCCTCCTGACATTCCCATAAAAAATCTCCTTTAGTTCAAACCCGTAAACGCCGGAACGGCCACGCCGTATCACGCGCCTCGCCATCCGGCGTTAATTCCAGATCCGGGGACTACGCCTTCAACTGTTTCGTGCGGTTCTTGATGAAGTAGTCGACCAATTCCGAGGCCGAGTTGTCCATCTCGACGACAAAGCCATCGACTTTACCGGTGAAGTAGTTGAACAACCACACCGCCGGAACCGCCACCAGCAATCCGAGCGCGGTGGTAAACAACGCTTCCGAGATACCGCCCGCGACGGCCGCGATACCAGCCGACTCTGCGTTCTTCATGCCGCGGAAGGCGTTGATGATCCCGAACACGGTTCCGAACAGACCCACGAACGGCGCGGTGGAACCGATGGTCGCGAGACCGGAAAGGCCGCGTTTGAATTCTGCTGTTTTGATCGCGATGGCGCGTTGCAGTGCGCGCTTCGACGCTTCGATTTCATCGCCGGAAATATCAGTCGTATCTCCGTGCGCGCGAAACTCCTGCAAACCGCTGCTGACGACCATGGCCAGGTGTGATTTGCGATGCTTGTCGCTGATGTTAATCGCTTCTTCAATACGATCATTCTTCAGCGCCTGGGCCACGCGCGGTGCAAACTCGCGCGACTGCTTCTTGGCCGCGGAGTAAGTCAGGTAACGCTCAACCATGATCGCGATCGAGTAGACCGACATGATCAGCAGCACGATGACGACGGCGATAGCCACGCCACCCATGTTCTTGACCATCTCCGTCAGCGTGAACGTATTTCCTGTGTCCGCTGCCGGACTGGCTGCAGCTTCCTGCCACAGCATCAAAAGACCGAGGGCCTTGGTTCCTAAAAGACTCGTTAGAATTGTCACGGTGAAACCCCTCCAAAAGGTTTATTAGATTGATAGCAAGCAGAGACGCCGGGACGGCCTGCGTTAACGCGGCGACACGACAAAAGCTCTCCGCAGTTATTGCGCCACGAAGTTGTACTGGATCACTCCGGTAACTTTAACTGGCTGCCCCGAAAGCTTGGTTGGGGAGAATCTCGCTTGACGCGCAGCACCTACGGCAACCGCCTGTAACAGCGGATGCCCGGACACGGCATGGGCCGAAACCACATTGCCGTTTTCATCGATGAGCACCTGGACCACCACGGTGCCCGCAGCATGTGCTGCCCTGGCAATTGGTGGATACGCGGGTTTGGGTAAGCTGATGGCTTTACCGTTGAGCACGCCTCCGGAAATCGGCGCGCGAGGCGGAGTCGGTTTCGCCTCGGGCGGTGGCGGTTCGTCGGCAATTTTGACTGGGCCGGGGGTGCCGCCTACAACAGTGCCGGTGCCTGGACCGGCGGGCATGGGCGCCGACGCATTGGAGTCGGCGGTGCCAACTACCGTGGTCACGCCGCGTCTGACCGGCGGCACGTCACTGGCTTTCGCCGAAACTTCCTTTGGTACCAGCTCGGTGCGGGTAACGTCGGCAATCAACTCTTTGCGAACGTCGACGTTTTGCTCGGCCTTGGTTGGTTTCGCTTCCGCCTGTTTCTGTTCGGGCTCTTTTTGCTGTTGCGGTACGGGTACGGGAGCAACGAGCGTGGTCAGCTCGAGTTCCATCTCACCGAGGTGCGCGTCATACCAGTAAATACCGGCCACAAAGAAAGCCACCAGCAGCACACCGTAAATCAACGCGGTGATACCGATGAATGAGCCTTTTCGCGCGATATCGTCTTTGTGCGAACTTGACTCAACAAGATTATCGAACATGGATATTTGTCCTCCGACTCCGGCGCCAAATGGATCAGGGGTTACGAAAGTTTAAGCAGTAATTGCCTCGCAAACGTCGATTTAATACCGCTTGAGTTCCGTCAATAGAAGGGGATAACAGCAGCTTCTGCGATATTGAGCACACCGAATTAGATTGGAAAGCCGCTGTGCGAGAAAAAACTCGCCGGCCCGCTCAACACACCGCCGCCGCGCCCAACTTTTGACTACACAACACGCGGGGTCGACACTTGAGATATTTAATTGGCCAGCAACGGTCGCAGTCTAGTCCGCATGCCGTTTCAAAGTCAAGCGCAAACTAGTACACCCCTACTGACCAAAAAACTTCGTTACGAAAAATCACAAAAACGGAAAACTATTAAACTCAACCACAGCGCCGAAGGCGCGAAAGATGGCAGCCCGGCTACACAGCGCCGAAGGCGCGAAAGATGGTAGCCAGGGGCAAGCGCTGAGCAGAGCGAAGCGCGTCGCCCCTG
>DASSEB010000326.1:0-12240 GCA_035696765.1 Pyrinomonadaceae bacterium
CGGGTACGGCGTACTGGGCCAGGCGATGCCAAGACCTCAGCCGCGCGACAGCGCTTCCTGGAGATGTTCGCTCGGGCATACTATCCCGGACGAACCGGCCAACTGCTGATCGTCCCACGTGAAGGCGACTTCATCACCCGGCCTGAGCCGAATTACGCTTACATGCATGGTTCACCGTGGACGTATGACGTCTCGATTCCTCTGATGTTTGCGGGCCCTGCGGTGAGAACCGGAGTGTATTCGATCCCGGTCGTGCAGCAGGACGTGGCGCCAACGCTTGCGGCTGCGCTTGGGGTGCAAATGCCCCCGACCGCGACAGGCCATGTCTTGCCGGTTTTGCGGACAGATTTTGCGAGACCCCGAGTGGTCATGCTGATAGTCATGGATGGCATGCGTCGGGATTACTTCGATCGCTACGCCGCCTCCATGCCAACGCTCACCGCCATACGCCAGCACAGTGCCTGGTTTAATCAGGCGCGAGTCAACTTCCTGCCGACGAACACCGCTGTTGGGCACTCGACCATCTCGACGGGAACCGATCCGCGCGTGCACGGAATCACTGGTGTCAGTGTGTACGACCGCACGCGCCGCCAGCGACACGACATGTTCGCTGGAGAAATGCCACAAGACCTGATGGCATTAACACTGGCAGACGTCTGGCAGATGGCGACTGCTGGTCGCTCGATCATATTGGCACAGGGGAGCATCGACCGAGCGGCTACGCCGCTCGCTGGCCATGGTGCGTGCCAGTTGAATGGAGCGCCAATCGTGCTCGCAAGCTACGATCAGCAGACGGGCAACTGGACCACAAACGCCGACTGTTTCCGGCTGCCTGAATATCTGAAGGATCGAAACGCGAGAACACTGTGGCCGGCTAGCGGGGAGTGGATGGGTCATAAAATCGACTCGACTGCCGACGTGCGCTATTCGGGTTTGTTTCCAGCATTCGAAGCCGAGGCGATGGCCGCGATGATCGAGCGCGAGCCGGTAGGGGAAGACAACGTTCCTGATCTCATTCTGATGAATTATAAAGGTGCGGATTTCGTGGGCCATAAGCACGGCCCGGATTCCAACGAGCTCCGCGTCACGCTCGGGGAAATGGACCGTCAGTTGACGCGGATGCTTAGGGTCCTACAGGCAAAGGTTGGGAATAACTATCTCCTGGCAGTGACGGCGGACCATGGTATGCCGCCGGAACCGTCGTCGCCGGACCGCCGGCACTTTGCGCCGGCGATCGTAGACCTGTTGCACCAGAAGTTTGATCCTGCGGCAAAGCAGCTGATTAGATCGTTCGAACCGGAAAATTGTCAGATCTTCGTCGATGAGCACCGACTGTCGGATCTTGGTCTGACGCTGCGCGACTTAGCTCATTTCCTCGAATCACAGCCGTTTCTTTTTGCGGTGTTTACAAACGACGATGTGCGACGTGCGGCTGACGCCTTGAAGCCTGTGACGCCGACGCGCAGGCACTAGAGTCACTGACCATCCACGTTATCGCCGAGCATTCCCAATGAAAGTACTTTCAACGCTCTATTATCATGTCGATCTTGAAGAGCTATCGGTCAAAGAGTTTGACTTGAGGCTGGAACGAGATCCCACTAGCGATAGCTACACGCTCTTTGCGCGTGACTCATTTCTCGATCTCATCAAAAAGATTCGGCTTTCATTCAATTCATGACCGAGATGAAGACTGCCAGGAAGTTACCGAATTTGGTTGAGAGGGTCTCGTCAATGTCAAAATATTCTCATGCTGAGATGGGGCTAAAATGGTGGCGGGACGTGTTGATACGAAGCCAGCCGAAGCGATACCTTGACGACCGCTAGGCGCGTAAATACTGGCTTGTCTCGTTTCGTAAGACTAGGTAATGGCCTCATCACGGGACTTAAAATCCGTTGTCCGGACGTGCGGGTTCGACTCCCGCCCTCGGCACCATATCTCTTTCTACGGTTTTCACATCTTCCATCAACTTAGCCTTGGGAATGATCTCAACCCAAAGTGAAGATGGGGCTAAGATGCTGACACTTTCAACTAACCTTTCTTTTGAATTGGATCACAGCGCCTCGCGGTCCTGTTAGTCGTTGACGGCTTCTTCCAACGCCTCGGGTGTGCTGCGTGCGTATGTCCTTGTCGAAGTGCACGGGCGCGGAATCAGGTTCTTGCGGGGTAGTTCACACGCAGGTGAGGAAAAGTGCGCAGCGGTCTACGACAAAAAGAGCAAAAGTTGAACGACCCATTGTAAGAGAACATTTTCAACGAAAGGTTTTGCACGGTATTTGGCTTTACAAACTCCCTTGACAGGTTTCGGTTCCGACATGGGACGTCGGGGAAACGGGAAGGAATAGCGATTGCTGCAGCAGGAAACGTGATTTTCAGCTAGTTCCGATACAGCAATCTGGAACAGTAGCTTCTTTAACAACGATCAGTGTTACTCGGGTGACGATCCTATGAACGGCCGGACTAAAGGCTATACCTATTACGGCTCACTCTCCTATTCGGAGGGTGAGATGGCCTTCGGCTGTTGCCATGTGATCTTCTAGCGAGCACAACAACAAGTTCTACCGACCGGCCACTCAACCTTCCAATGGAGGAGGTTAGGTGGCTGGTTTTTATTATGGTCCCGACAGCGACAGCTTCACAGAAAAGGAGCTCAATTAAAGGTGATGAATTTCCAGAGATTTAGTCGAGTAACCGTCATTGGCTGTGGGTTGATTGGGGCGTCTTTTGCCCTCGCATTCAAGCGCATTGAACCTCGCTCAGTAGTCGCCGGGTGGGACTCCTCGCCGGAAGTACTTAGAGCAGCGCTGCAGCAAGGTGTAATTGAAAAAGTTGACGACGCTTTTGTATCCGGAGGCGTATCAGAGTCTGATCTCATATACCTTGCGATGCCCGTAAAGGCGATTATTGAATTTCTAAAGAACCGTGGCGCACAGATAAAGCCCTCGGCTCTGATCACGGACGCTGGGAGCACAAAAAAAGAAATCTGCGGTGCTGCGCGGGAACATCTGCCGTACGACCGAATGTTCATTGCTGGACACCCGATCGCGGGTAGCGAACATGCCGGACTGTCATATGCCCGCGCGAATCTTTTTACAGGAGCCCCTTACGTGCTGCTGATTGTTGCCCATCAGTTATTCGGTGATGCGGAAAGGTTTGCTGGTGTGATGGCGGTGCAGGCGACGAAACGAAATGGCAGGTAAGAACTATGATTCTCATTCTTAGACCAAACATAACTTCAGAAAGCGCCGAATATGATCAGCTGATGAATCATCTGCGGCGATTGATAAACATCGAACTGCGGGTTCATTGCGAACACGGAGTTGAGCGTTCCTTGACTGAAATACACCTGATTGGCAAAACAGCCGCGTTGTCCGCTGAAGAGATGAAGGCTCTTCCCGGGGTGGAGCACGTGGTTCGCGTCTCGCAAGAGTATCGTGTACTGGGTCGCCACCAGGAAGATAGTCGCCCCACCTCTTTCAATTATCGGGGCGTAAATTTCAGCCAGGACAATCTAAATATCTTCGCCGGCTTATGCGCGGTTGATACACCGGAGCACGTAGAAGCGATGATGAGAGCGTTGCGCGACAATGATCAGGTTTGCACTCGAATGGGAGTGTATAAGCCTCGCACCAGCCCTTATTCATTTCAGGGACATGGCAAGAAGTGCTTGCCGTATGTTTTTGAACTCGCTGGAAAGTATGGAATTCGAATAATCGCAATGGAGGTTACGCATGAATCGCATCTCGATGAAATCAGTGAGGCGTTAGAAATTACTGGCCATCCTACGGGAGTCATGTTTCAGATCGGCACGCGCAATACACAAAACTTCGAACTTTTAAAAAGTGTGGGACGCCAGCACGAGTTTCCGGTGCTGCTGAAGCGCGGATTCGGGATTACTTTGGCCGAGTCGTTGCACGCTGCCGAATACCTGGCCAGTGAGGGCAACCGCAAAATTGTATTCGCGCTGCGCGGAATGAAGACGAGCATTGATGAGCCCCATCGAAATTTTGTGGACTTTGCCCACGTGACGGTAGTCAAGCGCCTCACGCGCATGCCGGTATGCATCGATCCTTCCCATTCTGTCGGCGTTCGTAGTCGTGGACCGGAAGGTATTCTGGACATAATGCATGTTACCGCCCAGGGCGTGATTGCGGGCGCTAACATGGTCCTTGTGGACTTCCATCCGGCGCCGGAAACCGCACTCGTCGATGGCTCTCAAGCATTGACGATCGAAGAACTCCCGCACTTTCTCTCCGATGTGCGAATCGCTCGCGAAGCTTACGAGCGACGTCTTAAAACAGCCACGCTCTATCGTAATAGCTCTCTCGACGGAGATAGGCACTCGGGTTGCGAAATCGTCCATAGCCTAACGGCGTAAGTTGCCTGGTGCATTTGCGGCAAACAACCTGGAGGCCGGACGTAATCAGACTCGCATGTGATGTTTTAACGGAATTTCACGGCCGGCCCCAGGTTACCGCCACCGTTTTCCGCGACGCGGGAAACCTCAACACCGGCTTCTTTCAGTTTTCGCAATCGCTGGTGGCCCAGGATCGCCGCCCCGAGAGCGGTCGTAAACTGGACCATATCTCCCTCGGGCACGTTTACCTCCGAGTTCAACTTCTCGCGCACGACACGCGCCATCATACCGAAACGCAGGATGCCTCCAATCAATGTGTATTCGGGTTCCATCTGCACACGCCTCATCAATTGGACAGAACGATCGACCAGTGATGAGATCGCGCCATGCATGATGTCCGCAGGTGGTGCCCCCATGGATAGTTGATTGATTACCTCGGACTCGGCAAACACTGCGCAAACGCCTGAGATCGGCACTGCAACTTTCGACGTGGCGACGAGCGGCGCAATTTCGTCTGTCGAATAACCCATGTAGCGGGCAGTTTTTTCGATGAATGCGCCTGTACCCGCAGCACACTTGTCGTTGAGCCGAAACGATCTGACTTTCGCAGTCTCGTCCAGGCGGCTCGCCTTCATCGTTTGCCCTCCGACATCGAGAACTGTGCGTGTCCTGGGAAACAAAAACGCCGTGCCTCGCGCGCTTGCCGTTAGATCGGTCACCGCAACATTGCTGAATGGCACCATGTGGCGGCCAAAACCGGTCGCAACCACGTAAGCCACATCAGTGTCTTCCAGGTCTGCTTGTTGAAGCAACAGCTCGAAAAGTTTGCGCGAGACTTCCGCGAGTTTGAAACCGGTGCTGGCCAGGGCTTTGCCTGCGATACTAAGGTCCTCAGACAGAATAAGGGCCTTTGTGTAAGTCGAGCCGACGTCAATGCCAACGGTGTAATTCATAGCAAGTATTCACTGAGCCGCCGCGGGAACGCGGCTTACGCGGATGTGGTCCAGCGCGAACAGCGCTGCGCCGAGTGCGCCCATGAAATGTGAATCGGGGCTCACGTTAACCTTCAGGTTCATCCCGTTATTGAGCGCCTCGATCATACCGATGTTCCTGGCAACGCCTCCGGTGAATGTAACTTCCGGATCGATGCCCACGCGCCGCAACAACCCGATTGACCGCGCCGCGATCGATTGATGCACCCCGAGTAGGATGTCTTCGATCTTTTTTCCCTTACCCAGC
This sequence comes from Pyrinomonadaceae bacterium, assembly GCA_035696765.1. GTDB lineage: Bacteria > Acidobacteriota > Blastocatellia > Pyrinomonadales > Pyrinomonadaceae > PSRF01. Next base: position 5,595 of record DASSEB010000326.1, read on the forward strand.
CAGGAAAGAACTTCAGACTCCGCGAAGACCGTGCACGTCGTGCTGATCTTAACGGCTCGCTCGGCGCGTAGTGCCACTTCACCCAACTCGTCGAGCGGAATGTCGAGCGCAGCCGATGCCGCTCCCAGGAACCTACCTGTACCGGCGGCACACTTGTCGTTCATGCAGAAATCAACGATCTCGCCGATCGCGTTAACACGAATTGCTTTCGTGTCCTGACCACCCATGTCGACCACCGTACGGGTCAGCGGAAACATGTGCACCGCACCGCGTCCATGACAACTGATCTCGGTTACCTGGGCATTACCGAACGTCACGCGATAGCGACCGTAGCCGGTGCCGATCACGTACTCGACCTGGCGTTCGTCGAGACCGGCGGAGGCGAGAGCCTCGGCGAAAGCATGTTCGGCGGCGGAAATAACGTTCGCTCCGGTGTCGATCAGGGCACGCCCCGCGATCTCGCCGCCTTCGTCGATGATAACTGCCTTGGTCTGGGTAGATCCGACGTCAACGCCGGCTGCGTACGCCATAAAGACTCCATCTATTTCTCAACGGGCGGCGGCCAGCCGCCGCGATGCCAAACCTTCAAAAAACGCGTCGGCCCGGTTCTTCAACTGGGCCTCTGACACGACGCGGCGATCCATCATGTCCGACTCAATGAACAGGCTCGCAATGTCGTGCGACGCCATCAACGCTCGACGATTATCAGCCAATCCAGTCGAGACGGTGCGACAACTCTTAATCGGGTGGTAAACCACTCCGTCGACGTGAAATGGTTCGATCATCTCTGCGAGCGCCTGGTCCTGGTAAAACATGCTATCCATCGCATTGCGGACGTAGATCAGCACCCCTTCGGCAAAACTCTCAAGTGGCCGGCTCAAGTCATATTCGTACCCCTGGACTACTCCACCTGCCGCAAACCAAAGATAAGTGGAGTTGACGAATGTGCCGCCCCATTCGCTGAACAGCTCATTAAAGCGCCGAAAGATCGGATAACAGGGAACACCGACGAACAAAAGCCGATACTTCTCGCCGGTCATCGTGCCGATGCCCTGCGTGGCCTTGAACTCCATCTCTTCGACCAGATCTGCGAAATACTTCGCGCCCTCGTATGTGCCGCGAAACCCATTCGACACGCCAAGGTAGATCGTTCCGTCGGTGAGCGCGTTGAAGACAGACGGCGTACTCTGATTCAGCTCGAGCACCCGTCGCCACCCGCGACTCATGGCGTTCGCGTACTCCAAAGTCTCACGCAAACGATCAATATCGAACTTCTTTCCCGTGAGACGCTCGCAAAGAGTAATTAGCTCTCTTAGCTGGGCCAGGACGTACTTGCGATCGTTCTCGAAATCAGGTTCTCCCGGCCAGGTCTGTTTACCGCGGGCGCGGGTTCCCGGAATATCGAGAGTGAAGATCGGAATCTGATACATGCGCTCCCAGATTTCCGCCCACTTGATGTACGTGTTGCAGGCGTTCGTCAGAACTGCCAGCGAAGGCGGTGGAATACGACCCATCGGATGTTCGCCGTGACGGAGTTGAACGGCGACGTCGGCCTTAACATACCCGCAAATATCCGGCGAATAGCCGTAGTCTTCCGCCTGGTTAAGGTACTCATGCGCGACGCGACGCACCGCCGTTTGCAGCGAGTTAATCTCCGGCATCACGACCGGCAAATCAAAGACGCGCAGTAGTTCGGCCATGCTGCCCATGACGAAAACATACGCGGCCTGACCGCCTGTTTCGGCGGTCTGGTTCAGTTCAGTGAACCACTTTTGAAATAGTGCTGCGCCATCACGATTGCCGCGGCCAACGATGTCACGTGTGGGGGTCATGGTTTGGACAATCAGCTAAACAAGATATTTTCGACAAACGTTTCCAACTGAATTTCCATGGAATCAAAGCTGGTCATGCTCTCTTCGAATTCGCCGACAAAATACGGGATGCCTGCTTCGTCGAGCGCGCGTGTGTACGCAACCTGCTCTTCGAGCCCTGGCTCGCACATTTTGGCGGCGGTGATGATGGCGGCCTCAGCGCGTGCATTTCGAATCCGCTCGAGAAGCATCTTCTCTTTCGGTTTGCGCAGATCGTGTTGGACCGGGCTATACGACGATTTTTCCAAGTAGGCTTCGGCCAGATTGAACAGCGGATCGCCGTCGGGCGAAACGTCTTCGAGCAACCAACGCAACCCGATCAACAGGTCGTCATCGACGACGTAGCACGAGCGCGCGATGGCGCGAATCAAGTCCAGTGGAGGCTGTTCACAGAAACCACCTTCGAACACCACCCGGACTTTATCTTGCGTGCGCATCCCGCGCGCGCGAATCTGCGGGAGTAAGGTGAGCAGCAGTTCGTTGTGTTCTTCGCGCGGAATCAGTCCGGCAAGGGCTACGAGCACGTATGCCTCATCGGCAGAAATGAGCCATGGAGTGTTCTTCTTTACCTCGTATAGCTCCCGAATCAGCAGGCGATTCTGGTTGAAGACAGCGATCGAATTCCGCAGCGCATCGTCGGTGATTGTCTCGCCGGAGATCTCTTCGATGGATCTTTTCAACCTGTCATACTCGCCGTGGAGATAGATGACGGAATGTGGCGAGTTCGGATTCTGTGGCAGATACAAGATTTGACATGGATAGAAAACATTGCGTCCCCACACAGCCGCGAGATTGCGGGCGGCGTCGCAAATAGGGTGTGTAACGAACATCTCGAGAGGGACAGTGTTGCTCAGGGCGAGTTCGAGCGAAGTCTTGAGAATCGAGCAGAGGTACGATCCAAAGCGTGAGTCTGAATGGACCGTTTCGATGGGAGCGCCACGAACTTTGAACGGCAAGAGACCAGCAGCATGAACGATCTCTTCTGGAAAATTGACCTGGAAGTGGCCCACTACTTTCCCGCCACGTTCGCGCCAACGCTTGACTGTTGGAAAACTCGTGTCTTCGAATAGCTCACGGCATTCGTAGATTGCATCGTCAAGCGATCTATTCTGCCATTCGTGAAAGACTAGCTCGGTCATTAGTGCTTGGTCTGACACCCTGAAGTTGATTCAACCCTCCAGGCGATGAAAGTGACCGACTCACCCAACCATGTTGAGTCCGCCGTTGACGCTGAAGACCTGGCCAGTGATGTAACTGGCTGCGTCAGAAGCGAGAAACAAAACCATTGGCGCAATTTCTTCAGGCCGGCCCAGACGCTTCAGCGGGATAAAGTTAACGATCGAACTAAGGATTTTGGCGGTGAAATCGTCGGTACGCATTTCATCAATCAGGGGCGTATCGCATAACCCGGGCGAAACAACGTTGACTCGGATATTGTCGCGGGCATGTTCGCGAGCGATGGTTTTCGAAAAGGCCATGATCGCTGCTTTGGAACTCGCATAGATAGCTTCGCCAAAGGATCCTATGAGTCCCGTGTCTGAACTGATGTTGACTATCGAGCCCTGCTTGCGCCCGACCATGTGCGGCAGAATTACGTGGCATGTATTGACCACGCCGAGAAAGTTAATTGTCAGCACTTTTTGCCAGAGATCGGGCGTGGTCTTGAGGAATGGGAGCAGACGGTCCCAGCCGGCGCAATTTACCAGGACATCGATCTTCTCGAACATTCTCAGCGTTTCATCGCGAAGCTTCTCGACGTCTTCGCGTTTGGTTACGTCCGTTTGGACGGCGACAACGCGGCGGTGAGAGGTCTCGCTGATCTTCAAGGCCGTGTCCTTAGCATCTTCGAAACGCAAATCGCCGATGACGACGTCAGCCCCGGCTCCTACAAAGGCTTCCACCACCGAGCGGCCTATTCCCCGAGCGCCACCTGTGACGATTATTGACTTATCGTTCATCTCAAAGGTCTTCATAATTCTCTCAGTAGCCTACTGGCATTGATTTACTGGACTCTGTGCCCAGGGCGGGGCTTACCTGGACAACAGTTTCGACGGGTGTTTGCTTGCCGCTGAGATTGAACAACTCGAAAGCGTTCTCGCGCAGAATCTTTCTTTGCACTTCCTGCTTTAGACCGAGATCGCAAAGCTGTCGCAAGCTTTCTTTCCAGGGCAAACCATTCGTGCCCCAGAGACAACGATCGCGACCCAACCGGCTATTCATGAACTGAACAATTTGCGGCGAGAGGTATTTTGGCGACCAGGCATCGACCCCAAACCAGATGTTCTCCCACTTGTAACAAACTGACAGTAGTTCATCGACCCACGGCCATCCGGTGTGCGCGCCGATCATTTTCAGATCCGGAAAATCACAGGCAATGCGGTCAAGGAACATTGGCCGGGCGCCGTCGCTGGGCATTGCTTCGAGCACGTGACCCACCTGCATCGACACCGGCACATCAAGTTCCACGCACTTCGCGAAAAGCGGATACATCTTTGGGTCATTCAGCGCGATGTCGAAACCATAGATGTGGACATAGACACCCTTGAATCCGTGTTTGGTAACAGCGAGTTCGATCTCGGCGAGACTTTCTTTGATTCGAAATGGGTTGTAACCAGCAAGGCCCACAAATCGATCGGGATAGGTTTCTGTGTACTGGAGCACGTCATCGAGTTTGGTGTCCATGTACATCCATTTCCGCCAGTACGACCACATTTTGCACTGGGTAATGAAGACTTTTTCGACACCGGCGTCGTCCATCTGCCTCATCATCTCCTCGATGGAAGCAAATCGCGGCAACCCGCCGATCGCCTTTTCCATCCGACAGACCAACTCGCCTTCCTTGGCGCGGTCCCAGCGCTCCATGAACTCGGGCGTGGCTACGTAGTACATGAAATCGATTGCTTGAATTTTTTCAGACATCGGCGACCTCCACCTTGGAGGGCAGAAAAAGCAATTGATGTGCCTGGTCCGTAAATCTCCGCACAGCAACAAATCCCTGGGCTTATGGGCATGTCGGCTGTGGATTAATCCAGGGAAGAGTGGGCAAAAAAACCCAAGGATGACCAACGGTCCGTTCCTGGAGACCGTCACAGATTTAGCTCGCACGGAAATGCAAGCTTGTCTCAAATAGAATGGGAGCTGAGTCGCGAGAGTCGTCGCGACCAGGCAATGAAAGATGGGGCTAAGCGGAGCCGTTGTAGCAACTCCATGGTCTACCCGTCAGTGATGTTGCTCCGATAGAAATAGAGCCGCGATCAAGGTGTACACGCCTCGCTATTTGAGGAGGAGTATTTATCTATTAACAAGCTTTTGAGAGCCCTCAGAATATCTTGCGCCCTTTACTTCAGCGCGTGACGCGATGTTTTCAATTTCGCGAAAGTCATCTGCCGTTAATTCCACATCAACCGCGCCAAGATTTTCTTCCAGTCTATGCAGCTTCGTCGTTCCCGGAATCGGCACGATCCACGGTTTCTGGGCAAGCACCCACGCAAGGGCAATCTGCGCGGGTGTCGCTTTCTTTTCCTCGGCCAATTCTCCGATCAAATCAATTAGGGTTTGATTCGCTTTGCGAGCCTCTTGCGAAAAGCGCGGACGGTATTGCGCAAATCACTGCTGTCGAACTTCGTGTTTCGCACCCTATCGGTGTAGTTTCATTATGATGTCGGCTGCCGAAGCAACGATAAGATGATACTCGCGGATTATTGGACGATCCTGCAAAAGCGGCTACGTTGACGTCCCGCGTGCAGATAAAGAGTCTAATATCGACCTATGAACAGTAGGGCAACCGGCGAGACGCAGATAGGGTGAAGACCAAGCGCGGAGAACCACTCAGAAAGGAAAAGAGAATGAACACGAGACGGATTCTTGTCTTAACGATGGGAGTAATTTCGGCAATCGCAATCACTGGAGTGCAAATTCGAGTGTTAGCCGATCGGCGTCCTTCGCCGGATATCACGGCTCAATCCGAAGACGAAATCAATGACAAAAACTGGCAGAACAATCCTAAGATCGTTGCGATCCGCAAGCTCGTCAATTCGGCCAATACCGAGGTCAGGAAGGGCGCATTTAAGACTGAGCATAGAATTTGTGAGGAAGGCTGGTTTAGTCGACTTCGCATCGCCCGCGACTCAAAGGGGATCGTCAGGTGGTACCAGCATTATCAGGAGGGGGAAGATTCATCCTGGGACGATAACTACTACTACGACGATGCCGGTCGATTGCGGTTTGTGCTAATGACGTCTTATGCCATCAACGGCACACGAGAACAGCATCGCGCCTATTTCGACGAAAGCGGCGGTCTTATCTACCACGGTCGCCGGCTCCTTAAGGGCCCGGGATACTTTGGCCCCCCAGTTGAAGATCTCAAGGAACTGGTGCAAATGGATCCAACAAAGGATTTTGCGGAAGCCACGCAAGGGTGCAAGGAGGTAAAACCTTCCGCAACGCATCGCACCAGAAAGAGCTGAAGACATCAACGCAGTCAGTATCAAGATCGGGCTAAGATGGTTGCGGGACGTGTTGATACTAAGCCAGCCGAAGCGATACCTTGACGACCGCCTTGCGCGTAAATACTGGCTTGTATCGTTTCGTAAGATTAGCTAGCCCCCTATCACATTTGCGCCATTCTCGGTGAGATGAGGGACTAAATTTTATCCCGCTCTTTTTCCAAATTCGATTACCTGATCCAAGGTTCCGCCAACTTCTCAACAGGTTGTTCTAACACCGTCCGAGTAGCACGAGCGTAGACTTGCGTGACGCCGGGTGTGAATGGCCCA
>DASSEB010000327.1:0-22647 GCA_035696765.1 Pyrinomonadaceae bacterium
GAGGCGCGCATCCTGAATATGGTGGCGCACATCGTCAGAGACGTCGATGTCGCTGACAAGCGTCTGACCTACACCACCGCGCGGAGCGACGCGACACCGCGCACCGGCGGCTTTCGCGTTTACCTGGGAACGATCCCGAACTACGCAGACAGCACTGACGGTTTGTTGCTCGATGGCGTGCGCGACAATTCCCCCGCGGCGAAAGCCGGGCTCAAGGCCGGCGATCGCATCGTCAAGATCGCCAATCGTGAAGTTAAGAACGTTTACGACTACACGTTTGCGCTGGGGGAGATGAAAGCGGGCGAGGAATACACGGTGGAAATTAAACGCGGGACGGAAAGATTGACTCTGAAAATCACGCCAGAGGCCCGAAAATAGGACCACGGATAACACGGATTTCAAACGGATACGGCGCCGAGCTGCCTCAGCGCCGTATCGTTCTGTACATCCGTGTAATCCGAGTTACCAGCGTGGTTCGCGTTCGAAGCGATCGTTGTCGCGATCACGGCCGCCACCGCCGCCGTAACCACCACGACCACCGCCGCCGCCACGTCCACCACCATATCCCCCACGGCCGCCACCGCCACCGCGGTCTGTTCTCGGCTTGGCTTCGTTGACGGTCAAATTGCGTCCGCCAAAATCCTTGCCGTTAAAAGCCTCGATAGCTGCTGCTGCCTCTTCAGGGGTTGCCATTTCCACAAAAGCAAAGCCGCGTGATCGTCCTGTTTCCCGATCTTCAATCACCGAAGCTGATTCCACTGTTCCTACTGACGCGAAAGCCTCGCGCAGTTCATCGCTTGTAGTGCGAAACGAGAGATTTCCAACGTAAAGTTTTGTAGCCATTCTAACTATCCTTAATCTGAAAGGAAGCGCGGGCTTGCTGGAATTCGCTGATACAGTTCGGGGGGGACGACCGATACTTTCGGCGAGCTGCGACGCACCCGGTGCTCTAAATCTCGAGAGCGGCTTCTAACTGGTTGACAACTGCCTCACTCTCTATCAGCCGAACCTCGTCGCTTTACGATCACGGACAGGCGCAATCACCATTGACGCGCGAGAGCAGGGTAACTGGTAAGGAAAAGTATGCAGGAGCCTTTGGAAAAGCGTCAAGGATAAATTTGACGGTTCAGCCACAGATTACACACATTAGCCAAAATCCGTGTAATCCGTGTAATCTGTGGCTCGTTCAAAGAATCACTGCGAAAGGTTTGGAAAATGTCGCAACGCATTCCTATCACTGTGGCCAATGGTGACGGCATCGGACCGGAGATCATGGCGGCGACGCTTCGCATTCTCGAAGCCGCGGAGGCGCCGCTGGACATTGAAACGATTGAGATTGGCGAGAAGGTTTTTTCACCCGAAAACACGTCGGGCATCGCGTCGACTTCGTGGGAGTCGTTACGACGAACCAAGGTCTTTCTCAAAGCCCCGATCACCACTCCGCAAGGTGGTGGTTTCAAAAGCCTGAATGTGACAGTTCGGAAAGTCCTCGGGTTGTACGCGAACGTACGGCCGTGCGTCTCGTATCATCCTTTCGTCGAAACCAAACATCCGGTGATGGACGTGGTCATCGTTCGTGAGAACGAAGAGGATCTTTACGCCGGCATCGAGCACCAGCAAACGCACCAGGTCGTTCAATGTCTGAAACTGATCTCGCGTCCTGGGTCGGAAAAGATTGTTCGTTACGCTTTCGAATACGCTCGCCGCAACAACCGCAAGAAGGTCACCTGTTTCACCAAAGACAACATCATGAAACGGACTGACGGTCTGTTTCATAAAGTGTTTGACGAAATCGCGGCTGAGTATCCGGACATTCAAAACGAGCATTGGATTGTCGATATCGGCGCTGCGAAACTGGCTGACACGCCGGAAGTTTTTGACGTGCTCGTGATGCCAAATCTTTATGGCGACGTTCTTTCGGACGTGGCCGCACAGATTGCAGGTTCAGTCGGACTGGCCGGCTCGGCCAACATCGGCGAGCACGTTTCCATGTTTGAGGCGATTCACGGTTCGGCGCCGCGACGAGCCGGGCAGAACCTCGCGAACCCATCGGGTCTGTTGCTGGGAGCAGTGATGATGCTGGTCCATGTCGGACTGACAGAGCATGCCGAACGCGTTCACAACGCGTGGCTGCGCACGATCGAAGATGGCATACACACGTACGACATCTACGACGAGAAAGTCAGCAAGCAGAAGGTTGGAACAAAAGAGTTTGCCGATGCGGTGATTCAGCGCCTGGGTCAAACGCCGCAAAAATTCAAGGCGCGAGAGTACAAGAAATCTGAGGAGACTCACCACGCGGCTGATGACAGCACAACGCCGTCGCAGAAAGAGCTCGTCGGCGTTGACGTCTTTCTAGACTGGACCAAAGGATCGGCAAACGATCTCGGCGACGCGCTCAGCAAGGTTGGCGGTGACGGCGTCAAGTTGACGATGATCAGTAATCGAGGCGTGAAGGTTTGGCCCGGCGGTCATTCGGAAACGTTTTGCTCGGACCATTGGCGCTGCCGGTTTCTGTCTGAATCGCCAGGCAATCAGGTTGTGCATTCGCAGGTGGTGTCGCTACTCGGCCGCATAGCTGACGCCGGATACGACTTCATCAAGACTGAGGGACTTTACACTTTCGACGGCGAGCGCGGGTTCTCGTTGGATCAGGGGGAATAGATGGCGGAAAATGGTAACAAACCACTGGTGGCGGTCATTATGGGTAGCCAGTCTGACTGGGAAACGATGCGACATGCTGACGAAACGTTGAGTCAGTTTGGAATCGAGCACGAATGTCGCGTTATTTCGGCGCACCGGTCACCGTCGCTGGCCGCGGAGTTTGGGTCGACGGCAGAGTCGCGTGGGCTGCAAGTCGTGATTGCAGCGGCCGGCGGTGCTGCTCACCTGGCGGGCGTTCTTGCCGCGCATACGACATTGCCCGTGCTGGGCGTGCCGATGAAGAGCGATGCGCTGAATGGTCTCGATTCGCTGCTGGCGACGGTGCAGATGCCGGGCGGAATTCCGGTGGCAACGCTTGCGATCGGCAAGCCGGGGGCGATAAATGCTGCGCTTTTTGCTGTTGCAATTCTCGCGAACAATCGACCAGAGCTGCGCCAGAAGCTGCACGAGTTTCGCGCGAGCCAGGAGAAGAAGATCCGCGAAACGACGCTTTAGACAGGACAATACTGTCTATTTCTGCCTTGAATTTACATACCCGTTGGCGCACAATGCGTCCACTGTAGCAACTCGCTGCCCAGAGCACGTTCCAACGTCCTCGAGCCCGCAATGATCGGCCAGACCGTTTCCCATTATCGAATTATCGAAAAACTCGGAGAAGGCGGTATGGGCGCGGTCTATCTCGCGGAAGATCTTCATCTCGCACGCCGCGTCGCCATCAAGTTTCTCACTTCAACCGATCGTCACTACCGTGCGCGCTTTATTCGTGAGGCCCGTGCCGTTTCAGCGCTGAGCCACCCCAACATCGCGATGGTCCACGATTACGGCGAAACGGCCAACGATCAACCGTTCATCGTGATGGAGTATGTGAAGGGGAAGTCGTTGAGCGAGTTGCTGGAAGAAGGTCTCACACTGCGGCGGTCAGTTGAGATTATATCGGCCATTGCCGATGCGCTCGGGGAAGCACACGAGCAGGGTATCGTCCACCGCGACATCAAGCCGTCGAACGTTCTTGTCAATGAACGCGGTAACGTGAAAGTGCTCGACTTTGGCTTGGTCAAACACCTGTTTGAACCGCCGGCAAGCAACGTCGATCTCGACGCGCAAACGATTTATGCAACGCAAACACGCAGCGATGTGATTGTCGGAACGCCGCTGTATCTTTCACCGGAACAAGCAACTGGAAAACAGATCGACGGCCGCAGCGACCTGTTCGCGCTCGGAGCGTTGCTCTACGAATGCCTGACCGGTCAGTCGGCTTTTTCCGGCGGCAGCGTGCTCGAGATCGGCGCGCAGATCATTCACGTCACACCGCCGCCGCCTTCGAAGATAAACCCGCAAGTCCCGCCTTCGCTGGATGGCATCACGTTGAAGGCGTTGGAGAAAAAAGTCGAGGCACGTTATCAAACCGCGGCCGAGTTGTTGAAGGATTTGAAAGCGGCGGCGGTGACGTTGGGCAGCAATGGCGTACCGGTCGCGAGTAAGTCAGCAAAACCGACGGAGGGCGTCCATCGCGCCACCAACGCGTTCGCGACTCTGACGATGTCGCTGCGGCGCCAGCGGTTTTCGTGGGTGTCGATGATTGCGGCTTTCGTAGCGGCGGGATTCGTAATCTGGGCGTTTATCCACTTCTGGCCGCGAAGTTATTATCAACCATCCTCCTCAGCGCTTCACTGGTACGATCAGGGGACAGATAACCTGCGTAACGGCGCGTATTATCAGGCGAGTAACGCGCTCACACAGGCAATCGAAATTGATGGGGGGTTCGCTTTGGCGCGTGCGCGTTTGGCCCAAGCCTGGACTGAACTCGACTACAGGGATCGTGCCAAAGACGAATTGCTCGCCGTCGCAAGCATCACGGGCGATCGTTCCACACTCTCACCACGTGACGCTCTTTACCTGGACGCCATCACCGCAACTGTTACACGCCGGTTTGAAGACGCCGTCAAGATTTACACCCAGATTGCACAGCTCTCACCAGATGAAAGTTCGGTTTATGTCGATCTCGGTTATGCCTATGAGAACTATGGCAACCCCGACAAGGCGTTGGAGAACTATCTCAAAGCCATCGAATTAAATGCTGGTCAATATGCCACTGCCTTTCTGCGTGCGGGAATCGTTTATAACCGCAAGGCAGACACAAAGAACGCGAACGCCATGTTTGATCAGGCGGAAAGGTTGTACCGCGCCGGCAGCAACAACGAAGGCTTGAACGAGGTGTTTCGCCAGAGAGGAATTCTGTTTCGGAACAACGGCGAGTATGACCAGGCGAAGGCGCAGTTTCAGCAATCACTCGATGCTTCGCGAGCCATGGGCAACGAGGCCCAGCAGATCACGGCGCTAATAGAATTGAGTTTTCTTGCTTCGCGGCGTGGCTTGTTCTCAGAAGCCGAAAGCTACGCGCAACAAGCAGTCAGCTTTGCCCAACAGAAGAAACTCGAGAATTTAACCGCGGGCGGCTTGCTGGAGCTTGGTAATGCATTCTTAGCAAAGGGCGACTTCGAAAAGGCGGAATCTTATTTCAGCCAGGCCATTCAGTTTGCCCGCGCGAATAAAGGCCGGCTGAGTGAAGCAAAGGGATTGACAAACCTGGGTGGTCTATACCTTCAAACACTGCGGATCGACGAAGGTTTGCGAATGGCGCAGCAGGCGCTCGAGTTCTTTCAGCAGGAAAACTATCCGCGACTTGCCGCTATCTGCTTGACTCACATGGGTCGAGCATACCGGCGCAAAGGAGATTATTCCGCTGCGCAAAAAGCACTGAATCAGAAGCTTGAACTGGCAAAGGAGAGCAACAGTCAACCCGCAATCGCAGATGCTCACATCGAGCTTGGTGCTCTGCTGTTGGAAGAGGAGCAACTTCCGGCTGCATTAGAGCAGTATGAAAACGCAGTTAAGATCTACGGTTCCACAAACGATTTCCTGGTTGCATTTTGTAATGCAAATCGCGCGCAAATCCTGACGCGGCTTGGTCGTTATGAGGAAGCCCGACAGTTGCTGGATGAACTGTTCAAAGTTGCTAAGTCAAAAGACACCTATGTTGCACTCGTGCCCGAACTCCATTTGGTCCAGGCGGAGATGAGTCTCAGCAAAGGAGACCTCGGAGCAGCCGTGGCATCCAGTAACGAGGCGATCAAGTTGGGTGGGCCAAAATCGGATGTCGCCATTCAAGCGCAGTACATTTCCGCGTTGTCAAAAGCAGCTTCAGGCGGGCGAAATGACGCATCAAAGCTTTGCGACGAATCAATTAAGGCTGCGTCAAACGCCGGCGATTTTGGTTTGCACTCACGCGCGCTGCTCGCCTGCGCCGAAGTGGCCTTGAAAGGAAATGATGCTCTAACCGCGTCAACGCTTGCGACTGAAGCGCAGGAAAGATTCGGTCGCGGCGAACAGTTCGAATCTGAATGGCGTGCGTGGCTAATTGCCTCCCGCGCCAGTCAGCGGCTCGGTGATACCAATAGGGCGGAGGAACAAATGCGAAATGCCGTAAACGCACGATCCCGACTGGAACAAAGATGGGGACCCGACGCCTTCAAACAATATGCTTTACGGCCTGATATTCAGGTTTATATTCAATAGCAGTTGATCCACCTGGCTCAACTCCCAACAATGCAAGGAGATCAGACTATGTCAGACACAACCAATGATCCTCAACCTATTGACCCGCCAGTAACGACCGGTGGGGGTGGCACGACGCCTGCGCCGATGCCGATCGATAGCCCAGACCCAGAAACCGACGAGGCTCAAGCCATCGATCCTCCGGTATCGACGGGAGGCGGTGGCTGATAGAGGTCTATCGATCCAGGGGCTTCCCAGGGCCTTGAACTTTGACAATTGAATAAGTGCATCCACAGATTGCGCACAATCTGCGTAATCTGTGGATTACAACTTCCTCGCGGCAATCCACTCTTTCACCACTTCCTTCAAATCGCGCTTGTTCCCATCAATCTCGTAATTCAATCGCCGCATCTCTTCAGTCGCGATCCCATTCGCCAACTTCGTCAAAACTTCCCGCAACGCCTGCACGCGCGCTAAAGAATCCTGCCGCACGAGGTAAACAGCTTCGTACGGAGGAAAGTAGTGACGATCGTCGGCAAGCTGGACCAGATCGAGCGTCGCAATGCGACCTTCCGTGGAGTTACCGGCGATCAGATCAACCTGCCGCGACGACAGCGCGATGTAAGTCAGCGACAGATCCATCTCGCGCACTTCTGCGAACTTCAGTGCGTAACTCTTCGAGAATCCCGGATAACCATCGTCCCGCGACATAAAGTCCTGGCCGAACCCTGCTCGCCATCGCGGTGTGTGCGGCGCCGCATCCGAGATCGTTTTTAAGTTGAGCCGTCGCGCTTCGTCGCCACGCACGAGAATCGCGAACGTGTTTTCGAAACCCAGCGGCGCGCTGACTTCGACCTTGAACTTGTTCGCGTATTCCTGTTTCACCTGATCGTAAACCGCTCGCGGATCGCTGATGGGCGCGTGGTGGAGAATCGCAGTGAAACATGTTCCCGTGTATTCGGGATAGAGGTCGAGAGTGCCGCTGACCACCGCTTCGTGCGGAAGATTTCCGCCCAGTTCAAAGCGTCGTTCGACTGAGACTCCGCGCGCTTCGAGCATCTGTGCGACGATCTCAGCAAGCAACGCCGACTCTGTAAAATCTTTCGATCCGATAACGACGCGGTTTTGACCGGCTACTGCTGGGCCACCGCTGCTGCTGCGCCAGATGGCAAAGCCTCCAAGCAACAAGAGCACGGCCGCGGCTGCGATCGCAAACGGTCGTCCCGATCTCCGCTTCGCCTCAAAACTGAAACGGCGTTCAACCAGTCCCAAAAAGAAATCCGCTGCCAACGCCAGCAACGCTGCCGACAGTGCGCCGGCGAGCAACAAGTTATTGTCGTACTGGCGCAAGCCGCGGAAGATGTAAACGCCCAATCCTCCCGCGCCCACAGCAGCCGCAATCGTCGTAACGCCGACTGCGATCACCGTCGCCACGCGAATACCGGTAACGATCACGCCCATCGCGAGCGGCAGCTCGACCTGTCGCAGCACCTGTCCGTCAGTCATGCCCATCGCGACTGCCGCCTCCCGCACGCTTGGCTCAACGCCGAGTATCCCGGTGACGGTGTTGCGGATGATTGGCAACAACGAATAGAGCACGAGCGCGACGAGGGCCGTGCGCGATCCGATGCCGCCGATGAACGGAAGCGGAATCAGAAAACCAAACAGCGCGAGGCTCGGAATCGTCTGCATTATGTTTGCGAGGCCCAGCACTGGACCACGCAGCGCGCGATAACGAGTTAGCGCGATTCCCGTCGGAACGCCGATGACCACGGCTATGAGGATCGCGATGAAGACGAGCACGATGTGTTGTCTGACGAGCAACAACAGCTCGGACCAGTTAAGCTGGAGAAAATGCCAGAAGCTCACCGTTGGCCTCCGGCGACTTCGAGCGTCTCGAGATAAGCGTGGGCCTGCGGGTTGTCAGAGGCGAGAAACTGTTGCGGCGTTTCGAGTAAGACCAAACGCCCTTTATGCATGAGGCCGATGCGGCGCGCGAGGGCCAACGCCTCGCGCACGTCGTGAGTGACGAGGATGGCAGTCTTTCCCAAACGCTTTGTTAGCTCCGCGAATTCGCGCTGCAAACTCGCGCGTATCAGCGGATCAAGCGCCCCGAAAGGTTCGTCCAGTAACAGGAGCGGCGGATCCGCGGCGAGTGCGCGGGCCACGCCGACGCGCTGGCGTTGACCCCCGGACAATTCCCGCGGGTAGCGTTCCGCGAAGCGATCTGGATCGAGGCCGACGAGCATTAACAACTCGTGCACGCGTTCGCGTGTGCGCTCGTATTCCCAACCTGAAAGCGCCGGAACGAGGCCGACGTTTCGTGCAATGGTGAAGTGCGGGAAGAGGCCACCTTCCTGAATCACGTAGCCGATGCGCCGTCGCAACACGATCGGATCCCACTCGGTTGTTGGCTTTCCCTCAACCAGTACCTCTCCGGTTGTCGGCGTCAGCAAACGATTGACGAGTTTCAGCGTAGTTGTCTTGCCGCAGCCTGACTCGCCCAACAACACGAGCGTCTCACCTCGTTCAACGGTCAAGTTCAGGTCTGAAATTACCTGCGTAGCGGCAAACGAGAAGCTGACATTTTGAAACCTGACGAGATCTTCCTCAAATTGTTGTGTGCCTTGTGTGCTTCTTTGTGGCATCAGTTGGCGAGCAACAGATTACTGCTGAACCGTTTCTGCGAGTCTGTCCATGTGTGCGAGAGCTGGAAGCCGGTAGAGGCTGCGAGTTGCGTGATGCCCGCGATGTCATACTTGTACGAGTTCTCTGTGTGAATCAACTCACCGGGAGCAAACTCGGCTTCGAGATCGAGCTTCTCGATCCGCACATGCTGTTTGAAAAGACTCTCGATGTAGATCTCGATACGTCCCACGGCTTCATTGTAGAACGCGCGGTGGCGAAACTTGCGCAAATCGAAGGTGCCGCCCAACTCACGATTGATTCTCGCCAGCACGTTCAAGTTGAAAGCGGAAGTGACGCCGAGCGCGTCGTTGTAAGCGGCTTCCAGCACCGTCGGGTCTTTCTTCAGATCGACACCCAACAGCAGCGCGTCGCCGTTCTGAAGCACGTCGCGCATCGCGCGCAGAAAACGAAATGCTTCCTCCCGATCGAAGTTGCTGATGTTTGAACCGAGGAAGAGCGCCAGAGTCCGCCCACGCGATTGCTTTCCGAGTTCAGCGAGACCGGCAAAGTAGTCGGCTGCATACGCTTCGATCTTGAGCCTCGGGTACGACTGGAGCAGGATGCGCGAACTGCTCTCCAGCGCCGACGCCGAGATGTCGACCGGCATAAACAACAACTCCTGCTGCCGTCGCAGGAGCGCTTCGATGATGAGCCGCGTCTTTGAAGCGCTGCCGCTGCCCATCTCGACGAGCGTTATGTGCCCGTCAAGTGAGCGTGCAATCTCGTCTGAATAACGTTTGAGAATCTCGTTCTCAGCGCGTGTGAGATAGTATTCGGGCAGCAGACAAATAGCTTCAAACAGTTGCGAGCCGAGCTCGTCGTAAAAGTACTTCGGCAGGAAGCGTTTGGGCTGCGCCGACAGTCCCTTTCGCACGTCCTCAGCCAGCCCGGCGAGCGGATCCCGCTTGACGAGATTGTGAATGAAGAGCCGGGGGTCCCGGGTGGGTTCTGACTGTGCCACAGTCGGGACATAATACCGTATAGGCCACGGATGCACACGGACAAACACCGCTCCAAACCTTCTCCTCTCCGAGTGAAATCCGTGTGAATCTGTGGCAAGATTGCCCGGCAATGTGGTTCAGTAAATTTGTAATAGCCGTTTTACTACTCCTAACCTCCTGCTCAGCAGCACTCGCCCAGGGCTTCAAAAAAGAATTCGAAGCTCCCGAGAAAGTCTCGCTTTCCGTCAGGAATCTTGACGGACGCGTGAGCGTAGTCGCTTCCGAAGAGCAACAGAAAAAGGTCACGGTCGAGGCAAAGTCGGCCGGCGCGGCGATCGATCCGGAAGACGTCAAGGTCGAGTCAAAGGGCTCGTATATTCAGATCGATGTTCGCCCGCGCGGTGAGAAGGACCGCATCGATCTCGTCGTCACTATTCCAAATCGTTCGAAGGTGGCGGTCGAAGGACAAGCCGGAGCCGTTGACGTGATCGGCAGCGTTGAATCGGCCGAAGTGAAAACCGATACCGGCACGATTCACGCCGACGTGCCGCTCGAATCAGTCAAATTCAACTTCGTCTGGGCGGCAAGCAAGCCGCGTTTCATGAGCGACGTGGAACTGCCGCCGATCAAGGAAAAGGCCGGTGGACAGTTCAAACTCTCCGGCCGGCTGGGCGAGAAAGACGCGCCAAAGGACGAACTGGTCACACTCGACTTCCACACACAACGCGGCGTCGTGCTCTTGAACATCGATCCTGAAATGGCGCCCAGCGATTTACGTGAGCGCCCACTGACGGAAGCTGCGCGCGCGATTGTTCGCAGTGGTGACAGCCAGCTCGTCGAGGCCATTCGCAAAGTGTCGCCGAAGATGTTTGGCGACTACGCGAAGACACTGCCGCCGCCTGAGAAAGAACCAGCGTTGCAGAGACGCACGCCGCCGGGACAGATCGTGAGTTCGGTTGCGCCGCAGTTGATGCGTTTCAATGCCAGCGTAACCGATCGCAACGGACGCGCGATCGGAGGCATGCGCGAATCGGATTTCACGGTTTGGGAAAACGGCGTCGAGCGACGCGTCACGAACGTTGCGCCGGCGAATGAGCCGTTCAATCTCGTCTTGCTGCTCGACGTCTCGGGCAGCATTGGGGAGCGAATGGATTTTATTCGCAAGGCCGCGCGCGATTTTCTGCGGACAACGAGCCCGCAGGATCGCATTTCCATCATCAGCTTTCGCGATGATATCCAGGTGATTTCGGATTTCAGCACTGACCGCCAGATGCTTTCGCGGAAGCTCGACGAGATCGACGCCGGCGGCGGCACTGCGCTTTACGATGCGCTCGGCTACGTGTTGAGTGATCCGCTGAGGCGGCTTCGTGGCGAGCGCACCGCGATCGTGGTGATGTCAGACGGCGACGACAACAAGTCGTTTCTGCCGTTTCCGGCTATTCTGGAAGCGCTGAGTGAATCGGGCGCGCTTGTTTACCCGTTGTATGTGCCTTCGGGACTGATACCGGAGACGAGTGTGCCGAAGCCGGAGATCACGATCGATCCGTTGCGCACGCGTTATCTGACGTTGACGACACGCGCTGAAGAGGAAGGGCGTAAACTCGCGGCTGCCTCGGGCGGGATTTACTATCCGATTCGCCGGATCGAGGATTTGCAGAAGGCGTACGACGATGTAGTGGCGCAGTTGCGATCGGCGTACACGATCACTTACGCGTCCAATTCAGTTTCATCTTCGCCGCGTGTGCGCGTGCGCACGAACCGCGACGGTGCTTCGGTGAGATTAAGCCCGGTTGTAGAATTGAACACGCCGTAATCCTGCAAAGCGTTAAATCCTGTGAACCAACCCCTCTTCAACGCGCTTTTCGACGAAACCGAACGCAAGCCTTTAACTGTCGCGCAGCTCACCAACTCAATCAGAATCGCGCTCGAATCACGCTTCCTTTCGGTTTGGGTTGAAGGTGAGATCTCAAACTTCAAGGACCACTCATCCGGTCACTGGTACTTCACGCTCAAAGACGAACACGCGCAACTCCGCGCCAAGTGCTTTCGCTCGACCAACACTCGCATACGGTTTCGTCCTGCAAATGGTCTGAAGGTTCGCGCGCGCGGCAAGCTTTCGGTTTATGCGCCGCGCGGTGAGTATGAGCTTGTGGTCGATGCGCTCGATCCGGTCGGCGCCGGCGCGTTGCGAATCGCGTTCGAACAACTCCGCGATCGTTTGCAGAAAGAAGGCCTCTTCGCCAAAGAACTGAAGCGGCCGTTGCCTGTGTTTCCGCGTCGCGTCGGCATCGTCACTTCACCAACGGGCGCTGCCATTCGCGACATTCTCAACGTGATCTCGCGCCGCACGCGAACAGTTCACGTTCTGTTTTCACCGGCGCGGGTGCAAGGCGAGTCGGCTGGTCCAGACATCGCACGCGCGATCTGGCTGATCAATCAATATCACGAACGCGCCCTGCGAGAAGGACGCGCGGCCGATCTCGTTGACGTCTTAATCGTTGGACGTGGCGGCGGCTCGACAGAAGATCTCTGGGCGTTCAACCAGGAAGAAGTTGCGCGCGCAATTCGCAAGTCTGCGATTCCCGTGATTTCAGCAGTTGGTCATGAGACTGACTTCACGATCGCTGACTTCGTCGCCGACTTCCGCGCTCCGACACCGTCAGCGGCCGCGGAAATCGTAGCCGCGCGTGAAGATCAAATCTGCTCGGCGCTCGAGAATCTTGGCCGGCAACTGGTGCGGTTGACGCGATTCAAAGTAGTCGACCTTCGCTCGCGCGTTCAGGAGCAGGCGCTCTCGCACGCGTTCGACGAAGTAAAATCACAGTTGAAGGCTGCGCGGTCACGGTTCGACGCCGCGTCGTCAGCCTGCGACGGCGCAATCGAAGCGAAACTTCAGCAGGCGCGAGAACGTCTCGCTCTCGCCGCCGCTTCGCTCGACGCACTCTCGCCGCTCGGTGTGTTGCAACGAGGCTATGCGATCGCTCAGGATGCCGCCGGTAAATTGGTGCGCGATGCGGCGTCAGTCGCGCCAGGCGATGAATTGAGTGTTCGGCTGGCGAAAGGAAAACTGGCGACGCGAATCGAACGGATTGAAGCCACGGATTAACGCGGATCAGCGAATGCGGCAGCGAATCGTAATCAATCTTGATGGAGCGAAGACGGAAGGAACAAAGGTTGTTCGTAACCGTCGACGCTGGCCGCGTGTGGTGGGCATTCTGGCGTTGCTGGTTTTGACTGTCGTCGTCGTGGCAGCGGTTGGCGGGTTCTTGTGGTGGCGCCGTTATCAGTCTACGCCAGATTACACGCTTGCGCTGATTCTTGATGCCGTACAACGCAACGATCGCGCCGAATTTCAAAAGCGCATTGACGAGGACGAGATCGCTAAAAACATGGTCGCGAGCGTTAGCCAGAAAGCCGCCACTCGTTATGGCTTCATTGTGAACAGCTCCGTACACGCTCAGATCGATGCGGTAGTGCCGGCGATGCTGCCGCGTTTAAAGCAGACTATCGAAGACGAATTGTTTCAAACGCTCAAGCAGTTTGCCATTGCGCCGGAGCAGCGATCGTTTATTTCTGTTGTCGGTGTAGTTGAGAAGTTAATGGCCGTTGACACGGAAGGTGATAAGGCAAGAGCGACTGCCGCAATGCCTGGACACAAGATAGAGCTCACGATGCGGCGCGACGCAAATCGCTGGAAGGTGACCGAGGTTCAGGATGACGCCGTGATCCAGCGCGTGGTCGACATCGTGATGAAAGAGTTACCGGCGGTTGGTGGGGCCGACTCGAACAGTCCATTGCTCAAGCAACTGATGCGGGGCAAGCCACGCCGGCGCAGATAAACGAGGCTGTTAAATGAAGAATGGTCAGGAACAGGCGCGGACGTTTGAAGCTTCGCTCGAAGCGCTGGAGCAGATCGTCCACCAGTTGGAAGACGGCGACTTGCCGCTCGACAAGAGTCTCGAATTGTTTGAGCAGGGGATTCGACTCTCGCGCGAATGCCAGGAGCGTTTGAGCCAGGCTGAACGACGAATCGAGATCTTGTTGCGCGATAATCAAGGGCGGCCGGTTGCGACGCCTTTCAAGGAGCCGCCCAGCGATGCGCCCGAGCGCGAAGAGGAAAATGGGTTCTGACGTTTTCATCCAAAACACGCTTGAGTTAGAGAGCCTGTTGGCCGGCAGCCGCGCCCTCGTGGAAGTCGAACTCAACAACCTGCTGCCTTCGTCTGCCGCTTCACCCGAGAAGATTCATCAGGCGATTCGCTGGAGCGTGTTCGCCGGCGGCAAGCGCTTTCGCCCGGCGTTATTGCTCGCGACGGGCCAGGCGTTTGGGGCGTCGACGGAGTCGTTGATTCGGACCGCGTGCGCGTTTGAGATGGTCCATACCTACTCGCTCATTCACGACGATCTTCCGGCGATGGATGATGACGATCTGCGACGCGGTCGACCGACGTGCCACGTGCGCTTCGATGAAGCAACCGCCATCCTCGCCGGTGACGCGCTCCAAACTCTCGCCTTCAAAACTATCGCCGAAGATGATGGCCTCAAAGCCGAAACGCGCATTGGTTTGATATCCGAGTTGGCGCGGGCGGCGGCAACGCCCGAAGGAATGGTCGCGGGCCAGGCACTCGACATGGAGGCGGAGACGCGCCAGGTCAACGGCGCTCACCTGGAAGAAATTCATCGACTCAAAACCGGAGCGCTGATCGTCGCTGCCGCGCGTTGTGGTGCGATTATCGGAGAAGCGAGTGATAAGGAACTCGCGGCGATCACAAGTTACGGTTCACACCTCGGGTTGTTGTTCCAGATCACGGACGACTTCCTCGACGTCACCGCGACCGCCGAAGCTCTCGGCAAGACCCCCGGCAAAGACGCGCAATCAAACAAGGCGACTTATCCGGCGTTGTTCGGGATTGAGGAAACAAAGGCGGCCGCGATTAAGGCTCATCAAGATGCGTACGACGCTTTAGATCAGATCGAAAGATCGACTGATATTCTCCGGCGGATCGCCGACTTCATCCTGCACCGCACTGGCTGAGACTAAATCCTAACCGCGGATAACACGGATTTGATCCGGATTTCATCCGTCTATTCGGGAAGTACCTTGCTCGACTCGTTATCTCGCTTCTTCACGTAGATATCGCCACGCAGAGTCATGTCAGCCTTCTCGGCGACTGTTCTTAACACTGACTCGAGTAGTTCTCTACTTTCCAGCTTGAAGCTGGTCACTCCCGTGACCTTCGAATCGGGATCGCTGTACTGCAGCGTCAGATAGCGAACTTTCGTTTTGATGAAGTGCGCCGGCAGCGAATAGATCGTTGGTATGTTACTGGCGACTGTCGCAGCAGCGGGCCGCACTTTTTTTGTATCCGCGAAAGCCGACGTGATCGCTTCGTAAGGTATCGAGATCTCTTTCGGCGGCTTGTTGTCCTTGAAGAGCAAGCGCTTGTTGTCGTCGTCGAAGATCAACGTGCCTTGCATCGTCTTCCGATAGCCAAACACGCCGCCTTCATATTTTGCTTTGACGGATTTCGGCGCGGGTGCAGGCGCCGGAGTTTTAGCTTGCGGCTCCGGATCCATCGTACGCGGGCGTTGCGCAAAGGCGCCCGTGGCCAAGGCTCCGAGTAGGAGCAGAGTGAAAGTGAATTTCATGAGATTCTCCTTATGCCGCAAACTTCGACACGATTACTTAGCGAATGGCTTCACGCGCTCGATCGACTCTTTCAGGTCAGGATCGTTGGGGGCCAGAGATGCACCCTTCTGATAGGCAGCCAATGCCTTCGCATATTGCTTCGTTACTTCAAACGCATAACCGAGCTCGCGATAAACATTCACGTCATCCGGCGATTTCTTAGCAGCCGTTTCGAGCGCTGCGATCGCCTTTGGGAAGTTGGTTGCACGTGAATGAGCAACACCCAGCAGGTAGAAAGTAACTCCGCTTGCATCCGGCGCAGTCGTCGCGCGTTCGAGCGCAGAAGCAGCGCGCGCATATTGTTTCGAACCGATCAAAGCCTGGCCGAAAAGCGTCACGGCTTCGGCGTCAGTTCGGAGCTTGATCAAGCCCTCTCCGGCGCGGACGGCGTTGATGTAATCCGCTTCGGCTTTCGCGGGATCAGAACTCATCGCCGCGCGTCGCAGGTAAGCCGAAGTCAAAAGCGTCCAGGCGCCTGTGAGTCGCGCGTCGTTTACCGTCGCTCGATTTAGTGTTGTGATTGCGCCGTCGAGATCGTTCTTCGCGAGTGCGATTTGAGCGAGGTAGAAGAGCGACAACGAATCTTTGGGATTCAGTTTAACTACCTGGTTGAAACTCTTCTCCGCATCGGCAGTCTTGCCCGTCTTGTACTCTGAAATTCCGCGGTAGTAGATCATTAACGCATCGGGTTTACTCGCATCTCGATCAGTCGCCGCAACCAGGAGGGGCAGTGCTTCCTGATACTTTTCGGAAAGGACGTAGGCCTGTCCTAACGCGCTTTCCGTGTTTGGATCTTCCTGCTTCGAACGCCGCTGCAACTCAACCGCCTTCTCGAGGTCTTTTGCGGCTTCGGCGTATTGCTTCAAGTTCAGCTCGGCGAATCCGGCGATCTTCCACGCTTCGGGATCATTGGGGTGCGAAGCAGCGAGGTCTTTGGCTTCCTTCGCAGCGTCGGCAAACTTCTTCTGTTCGAGCAAAAGATATGCGTTCTTTGTGTCTGCCGTGCCGACAGTGTTAACGACTGGTTTGACCGGCTGCACGTCCAATAACGAGTCGTTTGAGCTGGTTCTCCGGGCCGTCGGAGACGGCGTCGGCTCGGGCCGCAGAAGCGGGTCGGAAGCGGTTGTTGTCGTGGTTTTTTGCGTTGTCCTGCCCGTGCGCCTCGGCCGGGTTGATTGCGCATGAATGACCGCAGTCGTAAGTAGAAAAATTGCTGAAATACTGAAAAAGCGTTGCACAGGCATAGCTCTACACATAATGCGCATGATTGCCTTCGGATGCGTGAAGGCGGAGTTGAGTTGTGCCACGGATTTCACGGATAGGGTACGGATTAAGGGCCTAAATCCGTATCTATCCGTGAAGATCTGTGGTTAGAAGTTCAGCTTCAGCCCAAACTGGAACTGCCGCGGGTCGAAGGTGGCCGTTGGACGGCTGTAGTAGCGGCCGTTGCTCGCGCGCTCGTTGAACGCCCGCACGTCGTCGATAAACGGCGACGCGGCGGCCTCGTTGAAGCGATTGAAAAGGTTAAAGCCCTCCGCGATTAACTCAAGCCTCAGTCGCTCACCAATCGGCACAAGCCTCGCCAGACGCAGATCCAACGACATGTAACGATGCGTTAGACCCATGTTGCGCGCGAGACTGCCGCTCGTAAACACACCGCCCGTGATCAAACCAACGCAGCCCGGTGTGCCCGCAACACAGAGCGTGCCATCGGCGAGCACCGTTGGGCGATCGGTCTGGTTCGACTGATCGTTGTTCGTGTCCTGGTTGCTCAGGATATTGAATGGACGTCCTGACGACACTTCAAAGATCGGCGCGATCGTGAAGTTCGACAGAGCGCGGTGGAACCCACCCTCCGATGCCCAACTACTCGGAGACCCGATTACGGCGCTGAAAACAAAACGGTGACGCTGGTCGAACAACGAATCAGCACGCTCTGCGCCGAAGTTGCGATTGTCCTGCGGCAGCAAGAGCGTTTGCAGGTCTGACGAATCGTCGATGGAATGTGACCACGTGTACGAAGCCAGGAACTGGAAGTGATTGGAGAAGCGTTTCTTCAGATCGACATTCAACGCGTTATAAGTTGAGTTGCCGTCCGAAGTCTGCGCGTTGATCGAACCGAACGGAGAAATCGTTCCGGGAGTTCGCAGCGATCCGGTGAGCGCGCTATTCAACACTGCCGGCGTCACAAGGCCGCCCGAGAGCGCCTGGGCCAGGAAATAGTTCGGCGCATTTGGCCGGAAGAAGTTGGCGATCCCGGCATTGACGATGCGGCTGCCGAGATTCGTTATCGGCGCGGCGATCATGCCCGGAATGATGATCGCGAACGTTTGGCCCTGCGTCGCGTACGCCGGAGATCCGGCAGGCGTTGTCATCTGGAAACACGGTAGTGGGACGCCGCCCGGGCAGGGGAAGAACGGTATAGCCGCCGTGCTGCTAGCTGGAATTGAAAAGGCCACCGCTTCCGTCGTACTAACGGGGTTGCGGCCAGCGAGGCGGAAGAAGTTTTGAATTTGAAGATCGGTTCGCGGCGCGTTGATGTCGAGCGGGTGCGGCAGGTGATGCGCGCCAACGAAGATGTAGCTTCCCGTCAGACTCATGTCCTTTGTTAATTGCCGCTCGACCGTGAAGTTACCCTGGTTTGCGTACGCGTATTCAAAGTTCTTCTGCACGTGCAGCGTGAACGGCAGCACTGGTCCAAAGCCCGGGAACGTTTGATCGTTGAATCTCTGCCGTCCGAATTGATACTGAGCACCAGCCGCTACACCCGGTGTTTGAAACGTAGCAGGAAGACCGTTTGCAGGGATGGCGGCCTGGCAAAGCGGGGAAAGATTTGCTTGCGAACAGACGGTACCCTGAAACACCTGCACCGCGTTTAATAAGACCGGGACCCCGTTTGAAACTATGGCGGGACTGCCCGGCGTCAAGATGCCCTGTTGCTGTTGCACGGCATCGGCGATGTCGGAGTTGAATGCGATGGCCAGCAACGGATGGTCATAGAAAATTCCGAACGCGCCCCGGATAGATGTTTTGCCATCGCTCCACGGATCCCAGGCAACGGCCAAACGCGGCGCCCAATTGTTCTTGTCGCGCGGAAAACCTTGCTGCACGCCCATCGCGTCCTGGGCCGCGAGAACGTCAGCGGCCGAAAGCGAGATTCCCGACAACGGATCGCGCAGCGGCAGCGTGGGAACCTGTTCCGTCAACTCGTAGTCGTAACGAACGCCGTAATTCAAAGTTAAGTTGGGACGCACCTTCCACGAGTCCTGGGCAAAGAACGCCATCGGTTTGTTACTGATACTGCTGACGGGATTGCCGAAACCCTGGATAAAGTTGGACGGAAAACCGAGCCCGTATTGCTGCACTGCTGTAAAGTCAGGAGCGCCCGCAAACGCCGGATTGAGCGTCGCCGCCGGCAATCCGCCAAAGTTAAAGAGACCGGCGAAATTCAGCTCGAAGATCGCTTGTGGTATGCGTACGAAAGCAATATCGCCGCCAAACTTGAAGCTATGAGTTCCAGTGACGACGTTTAGATTGTCGGTGAACTCGTACCTTGTTTCGGAGCGCAGCACCGGGGAGAAGAGCTCGCGACCGATAAAGGCGGTGCCGGAAATGTTGAACGCTACGGCGTCGCCGTTCTGAGATTTGAAAGTCGCTCGGCGAAGGCCGAAGTTGAAACGTCCTTCATTGACAATCTGGCTGGAAAGCGTTGACGTCAGCGTCGTAACTGCCGAAACGTCTCGCAGCGTTTGAATGCCCGTGCGCGAGACGTCGTTCTGGCCCAGGGACTGGTTTTGCGATTCGACCTGAATACCGCTGAGCTCGCTCGGATTGTAGCCAAACCTGAAGGTGAACTGGTGATCTGCAGTAATCAGATGATCGAGGCGGAACGAGTTGAAGGTCGTCCGGTCGGTAACCGGAAAGATCCTTTGCAGATTATTCAAAGGTCTGAAGGCGATGAACTCACCGGCAGCGTTCGTTGTGCCGCTCGGTACGGGCGCGCCCGAGAGAATGAAGCGTGGTCCAATTGCGCCGGGAAGAATCGGGCTGATCGCCGGACACAAGCTGCCATCGTTTGGCGACAACAGTGGGTTGCTGCCGGTCAGCGCGGTAGCGCCGCCGCTGGAAGCAAAGAAACCGTAAGCGCGCGCGCCGCAAATGCTGGTCGGCGTACCGGCTGCGACCAGGTTGTTGATGAACGCCGCCTGCGCCGGCGTGATGTTAGTGAACGTGCGCGCAATCGGATTGAGACCCGGAATCACCGGTATCGTGGCCGAGCCGGTCAACCCTTGCGCCACGTTGCTCGTAAAAAAGCCTGACTCGTTTCGCCGCCGTTGTTCGAAAGCAAAGAAGAAGAAGGTTCGCTCTCGATCGAATGGACCACCGATAGTGAACCCATACTGAGCGCGAGTAAACGGCGGATCTTCGATTGGCGCAAAAGCGTTCCGCGCCTGGAAACTGCGGTGACGCAAAAAGCCAAACAGGTTTCCGTGAAGGTCGTTCGTGCCTGACTTAGTTACGACGTTAACCACGCCGCCTGACGAACGTCCGAACTCAGCCGCAAATGAATTCGAGACGACCTGAAACTCCTGCACCGCTTCCTGGCTGACAGTGGAACGCGACGCATTTACGGAGTTGTCGGTGTTGTCCGCGCCATCAACCTGGACCAGGTTGGAGCGACCGCGCTGGCCGCCAAAGTTCAACCCCGTGGTGGGCGCTGGTCCAATTGGACGGCCATTGTCGCGACCCACAGTCGAGGTGAGTTTCGCGAATTCGATGTAGTTTCGTTCATTGATTGGGAGGTTGTTGATTCGCTGCTGATCAATAGTGGTTGAGACGGATGTCTTGGAAGTTTCAACTATCTCCGACGTCGCATCAGAAACCGTAACGCTTTCGGAGATCTGTCCAGGCTCGAGCGTGACGTCGACCTCGGCGGCTTGTCCGATCGTGACAGTCACTTTAGGCAGCACTGATTTTTTGAAGTTCGGCGCCTCGACGGTGATCTCGTAATCGCCGGGCGTAATGTTGATGATGCGATAGAAGCCCTGGTCGGTTGTGGTTGCATCGCGCGAGGCGTTGGTCCCCAGGTTGCGGGCGGTTACCGTCGCGTTGGCCACCACCGCGCCCGTCGCGTCGCTCACCGTGCCTTGTATATCGGCCGCGTTCGACTGCGTCTGTCCGAACGTTATGCCGGCGCACAGGAGCAGGACCGTTAACAAAGCCGGGATTTGAAAGGATCCGACAAGCCGGGATTTTAACGATAGAAACATCGTCGATTTCTCCTTAACTGGTTTTCGCGCCTCTGGAGTTCGCGCACTCACAACACACTCTTTTGTTTGACCGTTCGCTGACGACGTATGGGAGTGATCGTTTTTACGTCGTTGTCATGTGCCCTTGAGATTGTAACGATGACAGAGAGATCTGCATTGGCTCAGCCTTTTTACTCTAAAAGAGTCAACGAGGCAAGCAATTCTCCAGCTTGACGGGCCTTTGAGACTGCCGCCTCCGCAAGCTAGAGCTTGAACTCCAAACCGGGTGAACGCGTGGCGCGCACAATGCGATTTCGAAAGTGTTCACTCGCGCCGCAGATGGCGATGCCGAGTCCGGCCAGGCGCGGTTTGAAAGCGGCGCGTCGCAACAGCCCGGAAATTCGCAGACGTGAGTCAAACTTTCGGACGTACTCGGCCGCGTATTCAGCTCCGATTACAGATGGTTTATCGCGATGGCGAAGGATCACGTGCGCGGCCAGTTCGCCGCTTTCAAACGCCATCAACATGCCGCTGCCGGTGAAAGGATCGATAAACGCGGCTGAATCCCCGATTGCGAGTAAGCCGTTGGTTGGACTCGGTCGCTGCCGGCCAAAACGTTCCCACGACGCGCTCAGCCATTCCGATGCGGGTTCGGCATGCGCGAGTGTGTGGGCAGCGCGCCGATTTTTCATCACCAGTTCGCGCATCACGGTTTCGGGATCGGAGTGATGGCGTTTGACCTGTTCCGCGGAGATGATGAAACAGAGGTTGCTGAGTTCGCCTTCGATCGTGCTGAGCCCGCCGTAACCTTCGGGGTAAAAATAGATCTCGCACGCGCCTGGAGCGACGCGTGTGTTTCGTAAGTGCACTTTGAAGGCGATGAGCTTTGAGCGCGATCTTGGAGCGTTCAGTTTTCTGGTGAGAATGCGTGCGCGGCCGGTTGCGTCGACGGTTAACGGCGCGCGGTATTCGTGCTCGTGACCGTCGATTTTCAGTTTGACGCCGAGCACGTTGTTTCGCTCGCGTATCGGCTCGTTGACGCTCGCGCCTTCGAGTACCGTGACACCACATTCGCGAGCGCGACGCAGCAGCACGTCGTCCATGACCGCGCGGCTCAAGCCGAGTGCGGCGGGGTCGCCAAACCACGCGCTCGGAATCGTGACGTGATGACCGCGAGATGAGTAGAAGACAGTTTCGACAAGCGCGGTTGGACCAGCGGCGAGCATTGCCTGGGCAACGCCGAGGTTTTGAAAGTGACGCCGGCACTCGGGCGAAATAAACTCGCCGCACAGTTTTGCCCGTGGAAATTTTTTTTGCTCGACGAGCAGCACGCGAACGCCGTTCTGCGCGAGATGGATCGCCGCACTACTTCCCGCAGGCCCAGCCCCGGCAATAATGACGTCGAAGTTGTGTGAAGCTCGATCCGTATCTATCCGCGTCATCTGTGTTAAGCGGCACGACTGGCGTGAGCCAGCTCAGGATCTTTCAAGTTTACGGTCGCGCGTGCGGCGGCGCTCAGCACGAGACGAGATGGAAAGTGGTGCTCAACGTGGACCTCGGACAGCCCCGCTCGTTGGCCTAGCTCTTCCAACTCCTCCGCCTTGAAGCTACGAAGTATCGACAGCGCCCCGTCATGTCGAATCAACCGGTTCTTCAAAACCAACTTGCCAAGTGTCGTGTAAAGAAAATAAGCGATTGGATGCCGGTGCAGATCGATGACAAGAATCCGGCGCTTCGCGACGCGGCTCATCTCCCGAAGAAGCTGAACGATTTGCTCCTCGCCAAAGTGGTGCGTGAACAACGAACACATCACGTAATCAAACTCCGAGTCGGAAAACGGCAGCTTGAACGCGTCGCCACG
>DASSEB010000328.1:0-5191 GCA_035696765.1 Pyrinomonadaceae bacterium
AGAATGGCGGCGCCGAGTTCACGTTGCCGCGCTTGTTGCGGCTCTGGCAAGACGCCGGCGATTTTCCCGAGGGCTTCTATCGCTCGAGCCCGGAGTTCTCCGCGGGCGTTCTTCAGCGTCGTGAGCAAGACGTTGGCGGCGGATTCAGACTCCACTTCGCCGAGGGCGAACGCCGCCATCGATCGAACGCTAACGTCCTTGTCGTGTTCGAGCAGGTCCGTGAGCGCGGTTACCGAACCTTCGTTTCCGATACGTCCGGCGGCGAGTGCCGCGCGTTTGCGAATTGATGGGTTTGGATTCGAGAACAGTCTTCGCAGATCGTCGTCCCAGCGCCGCTCGTCTTCAGCTCTCGTGATGAGCAGGAGCGTTGGTTTGGGAATCGATTGCGCCTGAGCCAGAGTTGCTGACGTCAGAGCAATGCACAAGAAGACCGTCGTCAAAATTTTGATCACCATGGAAACGAATCATACATTACACAGATAAGCTAAAGAAAAAGGGTGGCCCCACAGGACCACCCCTCAAATTCCTCTTTTGTAGATCAACTAGCTAACGGTGTTCGAAACAGCGGGAATCTCTGTCGGCTTGGTATCGGCGCGCATCGTTGGCATCTTCGTCGTGTCGAGCGGCTCGTCTTTCTTCTCTTTCCTGCCCTTGTCGGCAGACTGGGCCATCTGGACCATCTTGCAGCTTCCCTCAAACATTGCTCCCTGCTCGATGATCAGCGACGGCGTCTGAATGTTGCCATTCACCTTTGCGGCACGGCCGAGTTCCAACCGTTGAGTCGCAATGATATCGCCGTTGATTGTCCCGTGAATTACCGCGACGGCGACTTCAATATTGGCGTCAACCTTTCCGTTTGCTCCAACGATGAGTGTGCCGCTCGAAGAGCTGACGCGGCCCGACAGGTGACCGTCGACTCTCATCATGGCCTTAAAGTTAGCTTCGCCGGTGACCACAGTCCCGCCGCCCACGAAACCGCTGAGGGTCCCTTCCTTGATATCTCTAGCCAGCGTTTCGCTCTCCGTCATCGCGCGAGAACCGCTGGTGGTCGCTGGTTCGGGTGCCGGTTTTGCTTCAACAGTCGCTCCCTGATATGAGGAATAGGGTTTGGCAGTGGAGTAATCAGGAACCTCTGGTTTATGGCTGGAATGGTCGATTTCTTCCTGATCCTTGGGATTCTTTCCTATCCTGAGCATCTTATACCTCCGTAAATATGGGGGCGCGGAAGTTTAGTCACCGGCTGTCGGAACCTTGAAGCAACGAAACGACGCGCTTGCCTTTTGTTCGTGGATTTTTACTAGCTTTGGGTGCTAGCGCGAATGAACGTCCGCACAGAGCGGGCTCACCATGATAGACAAACTCCGCTCCCTGTGTCTAGCTTTGTAACAAAATTACAATTCGTGGCATCCTGAGAAGTCAAAAATGAGCTTCGAGAGCAAGATCAAAACCAAATTACTACGCGGCACCGGCGAAGCGATTGCCGACTTCGGAATGATCGACGATGGCGACCGGGTGATGGTCTGTCTGTCGGGTGGAAAAGACAGCCACACGTTGTTGGACCTTTTGCTCGATCTTCAACGGCGCGCGCCGGTGAATTTCGAGTTGCTGGCAGTCAACCTGGACCAAAAACAGCCCGGATTTCCGGCTGAAGTGCTGCCTGCGTACCTCAGCAGGCTCGACGTTCCATTTCGGATCGTCGAGCGCGACACCTATTCAATAGTCAAACGGCTCGTCCCTGAAGGGAAAACGTATTGCTCGGTCTGTTCGCGCCTGCGGCGAGGCATTCTTTACAACATCGCGGTCGAGGAAGGCTGCAACAAGATCGCGCTCGGACACCACGCTGACGACATTATCACAACTTTTTTATTGAACCTGTTTTATGTTGGCTCGCTGAAGGCGATGCCGCCAAAGCTTCGTTCGAATGACGGGCGAAATACCGTGATCCGGCCACTCGCTTACTGTTCCGAACGTGACATCGCCGAGTACGCAGCGGAGCGCGAGTTTCCGATAATTCCGTGCGATCTCTGCGGATCCCAGACAAATTTGAAGCGGGTGCGAATTAAAAACCTGATCGGCGAACTCGAAAAGGAGATCCCGCACATCCGTTCGTCGATGCTAAATGCACTCGGCAACGCAGTTCCATCGCACCTGCTGGATCATCAACTCTTCGACTTCAAAAAGCTTGGTGTTGCGGTTGGCGACGTTCAGGCCGAACTCGATCTCGCATTGGGTCATACGGATGAGGAGTTGAAACCAGTTCTGGTGCCGCTCGGCTGATCTTTTGTGCCTTTTGTGCCTTTTTGTGGCTATGAAAGAACTCGATCTTAGCGGTTTCCCTCCCGGCACGATAACGGAATACACGACTCTCGTTTGCCTCGCCTGCATCTTCGACATCTTCACGAAGCAGATCGGCCTCGCACCGCGTTCCGCCTATTCTGAAATCAAGCGTTACAGTCCGACGGTTGAAGAGCTCACGTCGAGGAAAGCTGTTCGCCCGTTTTTCGACAGCGACGAGAAGCACCCTCGCTGTCCGTTTTGCAACGCCGCGAAGCGCTGGCACGCGCGGCTTGACACGTACGCGATCGAAGGCGGCAAGACGACGGACGCGCCGCGCCGGAAACTCGTTAAGAGTCTGGAGAAGAAGAAGGACCAGTTTGCTGTTATCGAAAAGAAGTCTGATCGTCGCAGTGCATTCTTCGATTGGCTCGACACTTTGCGTCTCTCACTCGACCTGAGCGACCCGGCGTGGTTGCTCCAGGCGTCGCGCGCGTATCTCGAGCGGAAAGAGCCGAAGCAGAATTGGACCGAGATCTTTGAAGGATTGCACGCAGTGCGCCCGTCATCGCGCTTGGACGAAGGTTGGGAACGCGACGGTTCGCGGCTGTTCCTCGCGCCGCCGCTCTACAACGAGAGTTTGCTGGTCCAGTACCTGGTTAGCAGATCGCACGAGCACGGCGGTCGCACATCCGAAGGACGGCTGACGTTGATGGAGTTGATTCGCCGCATGCGCAGAGGTGGTTACCTCGACGCGCACGGCATCACCGCTACGAACCAGTTTGAGATATTCGAGAAGCTGCTTGATGAAGTGGCGGGCTCCGGCCAGTTGAAACTCTACTATCTTGTAGACCGCCGCGAGTTCATCGACAAAGTAAAGTCAGTCTACGCCAGTTACGCTTAGCAGTTGAGACGTTCGCGCTTGTAGTGATGCGTCACCGGACGACGACGCCCAACGCCGATCGCGTTTCGCGAGATGATCAACGTGGGCGGCAGTTGCCGGCGCTTGAATTCATTC
The DNA here is from genome assembly GCA_035696765.1 of Pyrinomonadaceae bacterium. GTDB lineage: Bacteria > Acidobacteriota > Blastocatellia > Pyrinomonadales > Pyrinomonadaceae > PSRF01. The sequence goes on from DASSEB010000328.1 coordinate 3,293, forward strand.
GCGGGCGACTCCACGCGATTGAGAATGTCGCGCACGAAACCTGATTCAAACCCGGTGGTCTCGACAATCTCATTCGGCGTCGCCTTCTGCTCGAAGTACAAACGCAACACGTGATCGAGTTGGTCGTACGGCGGCAGCGATTGATCGTCAAACTGTCCGGGCGCGAGTTCCGCCGATGGACGTTTGCCAATGATTGACTGCGGAATCACTTCGCCGGATCGGTTGAGATAGTTTGCGAGCGCATAAACCTCGGTCTTCAGCACGTCGCCAATCACCGCGAGCCCGCCATTCGTATCGCCGTACAAAGTGCAATAGCCCAACGCCAGTTCCGACTTGTTGCCGGTCGAGAGCAACAGGCGGCCTTCTGCGTTGGAAATAGTCATCAGGATGTTGCCGCGCAGACGCGACTGCAAATTCTCCGTCGCCGTGGACCTGTTTTCGATCGAAGGCGCGGGCAGTTTCAACTGCTTGAGCAAGACTTCGTAAGCGCCGGAAATTGAGTGCTCGATCACCGGCATGCCGAGCCGGCGGCCGAGCTCGACTGAGTCGTCAATACTCGAACGCGATGAGTAAGGCGATGGCATCATCACACTCAAAACATTTTGCGGTCCGATTGCCTTGCACGCCAACGTTGCGACTACTGCCGAGTCGATGCCGCCTGACAGTCCCAGCACCGCGCGATTGAAACCGTTCTTACTCGCGTAATCGCGGATGCCGAGCACGAGTGCGTCGTGAATAGTTTCGACATCGTCACCCGGCAAGCAGCGTTGATCTGCGACATCGCAATCGAGATCGACCGTGCCGATGAACTCTTCGAATGGCGGTGCTTGCAAAATGATCTTTCCGCGCGCGTCGGCGACGATGCTGGCGCCGTCGAAGATAATTCCATCGTTGCCGCCGACGAGATTGACAAAGACGATCGGGACCTTCGCCGTCATCGCGCGGTGCGAAACCATCGCGCAGCGCTGGCCCATCTTTCCTTTGTTGAAGGGTGACGCGTTGATGGAGATCAGGAGTTCAGCGCCCAACTCGATGAGTTCGTCAGCAGGATCGTTTGCGTAGAGACGTTCGCGCCAGAAGGTTTTGTCGTTCCAGAAGTCTTCGCAAACTGCGACGCCGATCTTCTGATCGAACAGGTGTCTCTCCAAGCCGGGTTGGAAATACCGTGGATCATCGAAGACGTCGTATTCCGGCAAGAGAGTCTTATCTGCGAAGCCAAGCAGTTGCTGGTTGCGAATGACGGCGGCGGAATTGTAGAGACGACGGCCGGTGCTTAGTTCGGAGGGTCGCACTGTGCCGACTATGGCGGTAATGTTCTTCGTGGCGTCGATGATCTTTTGCAGTGGCGCGAGTGCGCAGCGTTGCACCTCGCGATCGAGGAACCAATCGAGCGAGGTATAGCCCTGGATGCAGGTTTCGGGCAGCACGACAACGTTGGAATCGTCGCGCCTGGCCTGCTCGATCGCGCTAATGATTTTGGCAGTGTTGCTTTCGAAGTCGCCGTTGGTGGTGTTGATCTGGCCGATGGTGACGCGCATTTAAGGAGATCGTGCACCATCTTCGTGATCCGCGCAATCGGTGCGGTTTGAACGGAAAACGGCGCTACGTTATATTCTCTCAGCCACACATGCGGAGGGGTCGCATAATGGTAGTGCAGCGGTCTTGAAAACCGCCGGCCGAAAGGCTATGCAGGTTCGAGTCCTGTCCCCTCCGCCATTTCTATTCAAAGACTTACACCTACTCATTCGATCAGTCTCAATCCGTTCCTGTAGCGAGTTGGCGCGATCTTGGCGCGCTTTTGGCGCTGGTCCGAACCAAACGCAGTCGACTCAGTGAGTCAACCGCCTCGCGCAGATTACTCGGCATCGCGTGAGTGTACCGGGAAGTCATCTGCAATGT
>DASSEB010000329.1:0-9733 GCA_035696765.1 Pyrinomonadaceae bacterium
TGGTTGTGGCAACGGGCACGTTCCTAAACGGCCTGATCCACACCGGCCGGCGCACTTATTCGGGCGGACGTGCAGGCGAGCCGTCAGCTATCGAACTCTCTGAGGCTCTCAAACGACTCGGGTTTCCTGTAGGGCGGCTGAAGACCGGAACCCCACCGCGCCTTGATGGTAGAACAATCGACTGGAGCGCGTTCGAACCACAGCCGGGCGACAAAACACCCGTGCCGTTCTCGTTTTCAACCGACAATCTCGAACAGGAACAGATCAACTGCTACATCGGTTACACGACCCCGCAGATCCATGACGCAATTCGCGAAAACCTCGCGGAATCACCACTTTATTCCGGGAAGATCAAGGGCGTTGGTCCGCGTTACTGCCCGTCTATCGAGGACAAGGTCGTCAAGTTTTCCGACAAGTCTCGTCATCAACTCTTCCTCGAGCCGGAAGGGCATGACACGAACGAAGTCTATTTAAATGGCTTCTCGACTTCGCTGCCCGCCGAGATGCAGCAGGACCTGGTGCGGATGATCCCCGGTTTGGAAGAAGCACGCGTCATTCGACCCGGTTATGCGATCGAGTACGACTTTGTCGACCCGAGAGAATTGGGTCCGGATCTGCAAGCGTCAAGATTGCCTGGCCTATTTCATGCGGGTCAGATCAACGGAACGACCGGATATGAAGAGGCGGCTTGCCAGGGACTTCTTGCGGGAATAAATGCCGCGCTCTACACGCAGAAACGAGACTCCCTGCGGCTGGGACGGGAGGAGTCGTACATCGGCGTTCTCGTGGAGGACCTGATCAAGCAGGGAGTCGACGAGCCATATCGCATCTTTACTTCGCGAGCGGAATACCGTCTGGCCCTTCGTTACGACAACGCCGACGAACGACTACAACGCTTTGGCCGGGATCTGGGCCTCGTCGGAGATTCTGATTGGGAGCGGTTTAACTCGCGACAAGCTCGGCTGGCGAAGCTAAGAACAGCCTTGGAAACGATTCGCTTGCGACGAGCCGATACTCAGCACGCTGCTGTGTCCGCGCTCATCGGCGCCGATCTTGGCGATTCGATTTCGCTGTCTCAGCTTGCCAAGCGGCCCAAGGTCACCACGGATTTGATCATGTCGCTGCTGCCGGCTGAGTTGAAGCCGGTGACCGAGCCGGACCTCAATTCCGTTTTGGCCGATTCGCTTTACGCCGGCTACCTGGAGTCGCATAAGGCGACAATCACCCGCCTCTACCAGCATGACGCGCTCAAGATCCCACGGCAAACGGCCTTTCGCGCGATTAGCGGTTTATCGAACGAGGTGATCGAGCGTCTGGATCGAGCGCAGCCACAAACGTTCGGGGAAGCAAGGCGACTCCCGGGCCTTACTCCGGGGGCGCTTTCAACCCTGCTGGTTTTCCTGTCAGCCCAACAAAAGAGTTCTGCAGCTTGATGTTTCACGTGTCCCATATTCCAGAAGGGGACACGTGAAACATTCCGACGTGCCAATAAAACCGCCCGCCCAATCGAGTCTCTGTGGCTCATTCCACCCGGAGTGTGTTAGGTTTAGCGCCGAACGGATCATGAATCTCAGGCGTCTTCGTTTCAGTACCACTGATACATGGCTAAGTCGATAGCCGTCGCAAACCAAAAAGGCGGAGTCGGGAAGACCACAACCGCGGTTAACCTCGCAGCGATAATCGCGAACTGGGGGCACCGCGTGCTGCTCGTCGACGCCGACCCGCAGGGGAACGCGACCTCGGGTATCGGTATTCAGCGCGGCAGTTTTCGCCGAAGCCTGTATCACAGCCTCGTTTTGGACGAGCCGGTTTCCTCGATCATCCTGCAATCATCGATTCCGTCCCTCGATGTGGTTCCTTCTAATAAGGACTTGGCGGGGGCGGAAATTGAACTGGTCGACGTTGAGCAGCGGGAATTCCGCCTGAAACACGCGCTCGCGACCGTTGAGGGCAATTACGATTACGTCATCATCGATTGCCCGCCGTCACTGGGTCTGCTGACGTTGAACGCCCTCACTGCCGCGAGGTCGCTGCTTGTGCCGATTCAGTGTGAGTACTACGCACTCGAAGGTGTGACGGAACTCTTCGACACACTCGCGCGCATCAGGCGCCTCCACAATCCGGGACTCATGATCGAGGGTTTGCTGCTCACGATGTATGACGAGCGCACCAATTTGTCGTCCGCGGTGGCGGCCGATCTGCGCGATTTCTATGGCTTGCAGGTTTTTCAGGTCGTGATTCCCAGAAACGTCAGGCTCGCGGAAGCGCCAAGCTACGGTAAGCCAATCATCAGTTACGACGCGCACTCCAAGGGGGCTGAAGCATACTCACAGTTGGCCAAGGAGATTGTTTATGAATCGAAAAGCGCTGGGGCGCGGCCTGGGGGCCCTGCTGTCGTCTGACCGGACGATCGATCTCGGACCCGAGCCGTCGGAAGTCGATCTGGACTCGGTCGTGCCCGGACCGATGCAGCCACGAACTCACTTTGACGACGCGAGTTTGGAAAGTTTGGCTGAGTCGATTCGCACGCACGGCATCGTCCAGCCGCTCGTCGTCAGGCGTCGCGAAAATAATTACGAGCTGATCGCGGGGGAGCGCCGTTGGCGAGCGGCGAAACTGGCCGGACTGTCGCGGGTGCCGGTGGTTGTTAAAGACGTTCCCGACGAGAGCCTGCTTGAGATTGCGTTGATCGAGAATATTCAACGCGAGGACCTGAACCCAATCGAAGAGGCCCAAGCCTACAAGAAGCTGATCGAGACGGTTGGGTTGACGCAGGAAGCTTTGGGGTCGCGCATTGGACGTGATCGTTCGTACATCACGAACTACTTGCGCCTGTTGAAGCTGCCGGAAGATTTGCAGCAACTGGTGAAGGAAGGGCGGCTCTCGACCGGGCATGCTCGAACACTTTTGGCTCTGAGCCATCCGGATCTTCAGCGACGACTCGCACGGCAAATCATCGATGCCGGATTGTCGGTCAGGTCCACAGAGTTACTCGTCCAGAAGGCGAACGAGCAAAAGCCGGCAAGGACGGCAACAGCGCCTCACCCGGTTGACCCGAATGTCAAAGCGGCCGAGACGAAACTCCGACGAGCGTTGGGGACGCAGGTGAAGATCATCCAACTGGCGGATGGGCGGGGAAAGGTGGAAATCGATTTCTTCAACAGCCAAGACTTGGATCGAATCTATAATCTGTTGATGAATGAGAGCCGGATGTAAGAGGTACATCCCAAGAGAGCGTCAGCGGGGGATGCCGAGGTACGATGTAAAACTAGGCGGACTTTGGATTCGGTATCCGGCTGCACGGGACTTCACGATTGGACAAGATTTGACCCGCCTTTAGCGCCATGTTAGACTCGCGCGCTTTTCGGCAGCCACAAATTGCCCACAGATAAGGAATCGGATGTTTCTCGCAGAGACCTCAATTCAGTTGGTTCCTGACGCTACGTTACTGCTCCATCTACTGATGGTGGCGATCATGGTATTCGTCTTGAATCGCACCTTGCTCAAGCCGATTAATCAAATCCTGGCTGAGCGTGAAAGACAGATCACCGGTCGTCTCAGGGAGGCGCAAATGATGGCCGCCGAGACGCAGGAAAAAGTCACGAGGTATAACGAGGCTTTGCGTGAGGCACGCACGGATGGTTACCGGCTGTTGGAAAAGGAACGCACTGAAGGTCTCAAACAGAAAGAAGAGAAGCTACGCCAGTACCGAGAAGAAATGTCGAAACAAGTTGCGGCGCAAATCGAGACGACGCGAAAGCAACAGCAGTCCGTGAAGGGAGAGCTCGAATCGCAGGCAGCCGTCATTAGTAATTTGATCAGCTCTCAGATATTGCGCCGGCCTAGTCGATAACAGGGAACGATGCTTTTACTTGTGACTGGAGAATGGATGGAGTGGTTCAACTACCCGGGCCTCGAGCTCTGGAAGTTTGTGAACCTCGCTATTTTCACGGCTGCTGGGATTTATGTGCTCCGCCGCCCGATCAGCCAGGCCCTGTCGGCACGACGTGGCGCCATCGAGCAGGAACTCGTCGCCGCGCAAGCTGAACGTGAGCGGGCCCTCGCCCGGGTTGCGGAAGCGGATGCACGGTTGAGCCGGCTTGACGATGACGTGCGAGCGCTCCATGAACAGGCCCGCAAGGAAGCAGAATCGGAGCGACAACGTTTGGCCGCTTCAACTGATCGTGAGCTGGAAAAACTCAAGCAACAGGCGACGCGAGAAATGGAGACCGCCGACAAGGTTGCGCGCAAAGAGCTGCGACAGTATCTGGCGAAGAGAAGCGTCGAGCTTGCGCGAGAATCGGTCCGAAGTCAGATGAGGCCTGAGGACGATACCCTATTGATTAAGGAGAGCATCGGCGAATTGAGGAGGACCACCGCTTGAGTTTGCAGACTGTTGCACGCCGCTACGCTGCGGCCCTCGCCGATGTGGCCATCGAAAGACGTGAAGAGCGGGAAGTCCAGAACGAATTAGAGCAATGGTCTTCGATGATCGAGGCCAACCCGCAGTTGAAAGAAGTCCTGGCGAATCCCACCGTCGCTTACGATCAAAAACGCACCGTTATCGAAGAGTTGATCTCTCGCACGCGCGTCAGGGAAACAACCGCGAGCTTCATTCGTGTTTTGTTGAAGAACCAACGCCTCTCGCAGTTGCGAGAAGTAGTCGTGCGGTTTGGTCAGGTGCTGGACGAGCGCGGTGGAGTAGTGGCTGCCAACGTCACGACCGCCAGACCCATTCCGGAGGACCTGAAGAACACGTTGCACGAAACGCTTGCGGCCACGACCGGTCAGAAGGTGCGATTGAGTTTCACCACGGACGAGTCGATCATCGGAGGTATGGTCGCGCGCATCGGTTCGACCATCTTCGACGGATCAGTCCAAAGTCATCTCGAACGCTTATCTGAAGGCTTGGCCGGCCAGTAAAGTTTTAGAGGAAATCATGGAACCAATAAGAGCGAGCGAAATTAACGAAATCATCCGCAAACAGATCGAAAACTTCGAAACCGGCGTCACGGTTATGGAAGTGGGAACGGTCATCAAGCTCGGCGACGGCATCGCTGAACTTCACGGTCTCGAAAAGGTGATGGCCGGCGAACTGCTGGAGTTTCCACACGATGTCAGTGGTCTCGCATTGAACCTGGAAGAAGACAAAGTCGGTGCTGTCTTATTTGGAGAATTTCAGAAAATCAAGGAAGGCGATCTTGTGAAGCGCACCGGCCGCATCATGGAGGTGCCGGTCGGCGACGCGCTCATCGGACGCGTGGTCGATGTGCTCGGCAATCCCATCGACGACGGTGGTCCAATCGTTACTGAGCACCACTCTCCGGTTGAACGCATCGCTCCCGGAGTGGTCGACAGGCAGCCCGTTAAAGAGCCACTGCAAACAGGTCTGAAAGCCATCGACGCGATGGTGCCGATTGGCCGTGGCCAGCGCGAGTTGATCATCGGCGATCGTCAAACCGGCAAGACCGCCGTCGCGGTCGACACGATCATCAACCAGAAGGGCAAAGACGTAATCTGCATTTACGTTGCGATCGGGCAGAAGGCGTCGACGGTGGCCCAGGTGGTCAAGACGCTTCAGGACTTCGGCGCGATGGATTACACGATCGTGATCAAGGCCACCGCTTCCGATCCGGCCGCGATGCAGTTCCTCGCGCCTTACTCCGGCGCCGCGATGGGTGAGTACTTCCGCGACAACGGACGACACGCCCTGACCATTTACGACGATCTTTCAAAACAGGCCGCAGCGTATCGTGAGATTTCTTTGTTGCTCCGACGTCCGCCGGGCCGCGAAGCTTACCCGGGCGACGTGTTCTACCTGCACTCGCGCTTGCTGGAAAGAGCGGCAAAGCTTTCCGACGTCAAAGGCGGCGGTTCGCTGACAAGTCTGCCGATTATCGAGACGCAAGCAGGCGATATTTCGGCGTACATCCCTACCAACGTGATCTCGATCACGGACGGACAGATCTTTCTCGAAGCCGACCTCTTTAACAGCGGTTTCCGGCCGGCCATCAACGTCGGCAACAGCGTTTCGCGTGTAGGCGGATCGGCACAGATCAAAGCGATGAAGCAAGTGGCGGGAACACTTCGTCTCGACCTGGCGCAGTTCCGCGAGCTACAGGCGTTCGCTCAGTTCGGATCTGATTTAGATAAGGCCACGCAAGCTCAGCTAGCGCGCGGGCAGCGGCTCACGGAAATTCTGAAACAGCCGCAGTACCAACCGATGGACGTCGAAAAACAGGTGCTCGTGATCTGGGCCGCGACGAACGGTTACACCGACGACATCGCGATCGATGACATTCGACGCTTTGAGACGGGCCTGCTGAAGTTTGTGGAGAACTCGCATCCAGGTTTACTCGCCGACATCGCTCAAAAGAAATCGTTGACGGACGACATCAAAGCAGGCCTGAAACAGGTTTTGGAAGACTTCAAAGACGATTGGCGCAAGCAGTCATCCACAGAAGCAGATTTCGCTGTGGCGCCCGCGCGGCCTGCGACTAGCGCAGCAGCTCAGCCGGCTGTGTAACGAAGTAAAGCAATGCCGAATCTTCTCGACATACGCCGGCGCATCAAGTCGGTAAAGAACACGCAGCAGATCACAAAAGCCATGAAGATGGTTTCTGCCGCGAAGCTCAAACGCGCGCAGGACCGCGTCGTAACCGCGCGTCCGTTTGCCATCAAGATGGCGGAGGTGCTCGGCGAGCTCGCGAAGCGGACCGATGAGGATTTTCATCACCCGCTGCTCGATCTACGCGGCGATCAGCGTTACCTGCTCGTTCTCATCACGGCTGACAAGGGTCTGTGTGGCGCCTTCAACACCAACCTGACCAAGGCCGGGCAGTCGTTCATGCGAGACAATGCGGGGAAGACCATCGAGCTGATGGCGATCGGTCGCAAAGGACGAGACTTCTTCCGCAATCGACACGCTGTCATCGCCGGCGAATATCTTGGACTGACCGGCAAGGGCCGCGTCGAGTTTTCTGAAGCGCTCGAAGTGGCGCGATCCATCATCAAGATTTACACGGAAGACACCGGCATCGATAAAGTTTTTCTTATTTACAACGAGTTCAAGTCAGTACTTTCTCAGCGCGTCGTGCTGGAGCAGTTGCTGCCAGTCTCGCGAGCTCAGGAAGAGGAGCCGGACGCCAAAACGCAGCGGACGTTGGTCGATTACATCTACGAGCAACCGCCCGATGAGATGTTCAGCAGGTTGCTGCCGCGACTCATTGAGACGCAAATCTTCCGCGCGTTGCTCGAGTCAGTGGCGTCAGAACACGGAGCGCGCATGACGGCGATGGACTCGGCTTCGAAGAATGCGAGCGAGCTGATCGAGAGTTTGACTCTCAACATGAATCGCATCCGTCAGGCCGCGATCACGAACGAGATTATCGAAGTCGTGTCGGGCGCCGCCGCGCTCTAATCAGTTCGCCACAAAAAGGCACATAAAGCACAAAAAGATTGTTGTGGCCAGGTTTCACAGGTTTTTAAGCCGCTACCTTCCCCTAGCTGTGTGGCTTGCCTTTATCTCCTACGCCTCGTCTGACAGCTTCTCGGCCGGAAACACCTCGCGCATCATCGGCCCACTAATCCTCTGGCTTTTTCCAAACACGAGCGAGGAAACTCTGGCAATCGTGCACTTCGTTACGCGAAAGATTGCGCACTTCACGGAGTATGCGATCCTCGCGTTCCTCGCAGCACGAGCGTTTCGCACTTCATCGCGCCCGGCGATCCGCGATCGTTGGTTTTTGATCTCCGCCGCTCTCATCGTCGTCTACGCGTTAGTCGATGAGTATCACCAGAGTTTTGTTCCCAGTCGCACCGCGTCCGTGTTCGACAGTCTGATCGACATGACGGGCGGGTTCGCAGCCCTAATCCTTATTTCACGCAAAGGCGCAAAGACTTCCCGCAAAGGCGCGAAGGCGCATAGATAATCCCGGTCCCGCGATATGGGCTTGCCTCTTTGGGCCTTTGCGGGACGCTCATCGTATAATCTCTGGCGTTTGAATCCTGCTCAGAATGAGGCGCAAATGGGAATACTTGATCGACTCAGCCCGAGTTCACAGTTCATCGAGGTAATTGAATGGCTCGATAGTTCACCTAACACTCTCCTGTACCGCTTTCCCGTCAAGGACCAGGAGATCAAAAACGGAGCGCAGCTAATCGTGCGTGAATCGCAGGCAGCGGTCTTTGTGCACGAGGGCCAGATTGCCGATCAGTTTCCGCCAGGCCGTTACACGATCGACGGCGGCAACACACCGATCCTGTCGAAGTTGGGCGCGTGGAAATACGGCTTCAACTCGCCATTCAAAGCCGAAGTCTACTTCGTCAACACGAGGCAGTTCACCGATCTGAAATGGGGAACACCAAATCCCGTGATGATGCGCGACACCGACTTCGGCATGGTCCGTTTGCGAGCTTTCGGCATCTACTCGATTCGCGTCGTCGATCCGCAGGCGTTCATCAAAGAGGTCGCAGGAACAAATGCGCACTTCGTGACTGAAGACATCGAGGGGCAACTGAAGCGCACGTTGGTTGGCGGCTTCAGCGACGCGCTCGGCGAATCAAAGATCCCCGCGCTCGACCTCGCGTCAAACTATGACGAGCTCAGCAAGTTCACGCGCGTGAAGCTGAATGAAGAGTTCAAGACGTTTGGCCTCGAGTTAACGAAGTTCGTGATCGAGAACATCTCGCTGCCGCAGGAAGTCGAAGCCGCGATGGACAAGCGAACGTCGATGGGCGTTATCGGCGACGTTGGACGTTACGCGCAATTCCAGGCCGCGGACGCGATGCGCGATGCGGCGCAAAATCCTGGAGGCGGTGCGGGGACGGGCGTGGGGCTCGGCGCCGGGTTCGCGTTAGGAAACGCGATGGCAGGCGCGATGAGCGATGCGATGAAGCCGTCGAAAGAAGGTGCGACCGGCGCAGGAACTCAACAGGCGGGTGGAGTCGCTTGTCCGCAGTGCGGCACGCGCAACGCGGCGAACACTAAATTCTGCACCGAGTGTGGCACGAAACTGGGCAAGGCCACTTGCGCGAATTGTCAGGCGGAGTTGAGCCCCGGCGCGAAATTCTGCAGCGAGTGCGGTCAGAAGGTTTAGTTTTAGCGACGGATTTCACGGATGTTCAAAGCACTCACGCGTCCACGCCGGGTAGTCATCACGGGAATGGGGTGTGTGACCCCGCTGGGCATCGGGCGCGACGCGTTTTGGAATGGACTCGTCAGCGGCAAGAGCGGCATCCGCAGAATCGAAGCCTTTGATCCTTCAAGTTTTCCGGTTCAGATCGCCGCCGAAGTACCTTCATTCGATTGGCAGTCGCAACTCAATCCGAAAGATCGCAAACACGTTCCGCGCACGGTCCCACTCGCTCTCGCCGCCGCGCGCGAGGCGCTCGAAGATGCGCGACTCTTCACGAACGATCTCTCTTTGGACGAACGTCGCGCAATCGGTGTCGAACTCGGCACTGGCGGCGGCGGTCTCGCCTTCACTGAACAGCAATACGAATACTGGTACGTTGGACCAACCAGCAAAGCGAGTGTCTACACGATTCCAGCTTCCACGCATGGCGGCCTCTCGAGCGAACTCTCGATGGCGTTTGGCCTGCGTGGCTTGTCACATATCGTTTCCACCGGTTGCACCAGTTCCACTGACGCGATTGCGTATGCCGCACAGCACATCGCACTCGGCCGGCAAGACGTGATGCTTTCGGGCGGAGTTGACGCGCCGATTGCTCC
>DASSEB010000330.1:0-27555 GCA_035696765.1 Pyrinomonadaceae bacterium
CGCGTTGATTACTTATCTCGACGGCGAGAAGCGCTACATCATCGCGCCGACCGGTCTGGAAGTCGGCAAGACGATCATGAGCGGCGCCGAGGCCGATATTCTTCCGGGCAATTCGCTGCCGTTGATCAATATCCCCCTCGGTACGCAGATTCACAACATCGAGTTGCGCCCGGGTAAAGGCGGCCAGATGGCGCGGTCGGCGGGTACGTTCGCGCAGCTCGTCGCGAAGGAAGGGGAGTATGCACAGTTGCGCATGCCTTCGGGCGAAGTGCGACGCGTGCCGCTCGTGTGCAAGGCGACGGTGGGCCAGGTCGGCAATATCGAGCATGAAAACGTTTCGCTCGGCAAGGCGGGCCGCTCGCGCTGGAAAGGTTTGCGACCGAAGGTCCGCGGCGTGGCGATGAACCCGGTGGACCACCCGCACGGCGGCGGTGAAGGCAAGACTTCAGGCGGGCGAAATCCGGTGACGCCGTGGGGCCAGCCGACTCGCGGTTACAAGACGCGCAGCAACAAGCGCACTCAGAAGATGATTCTGAAAGATCGGAGAACGAAGTAATGGCTCGTTCAGTTAAAAAGGGACCGTTTATCGACAAGGGCATCTTGAAGGCGGTTGAGAAAGCCCGCGCGGGCGGGCAGCGGCCGCCAGTGATCAAGACGTGGTCGCGCCGTTCGACGATCACTCCCGATATGGTCGGACTGACATTTGGTGTTCACAACGGCAAACGCCACCTGCCGATTTACGTGACGGAGAACATGGTGGGCCACAAGCTCGGCGAGTTTGCGCCGACGCGGACGTTCAAGGGCCACTCGGGAACGAAGGTCGAGAAGGCGAGCAAGGTCGCAGCGGCGCCGGCCAAGTAGCCGCGGATGATACGGATCCGGGGAGCAGATTAGCGCGGATAAGGATTAGAGATGGAAGCAACAGCGAGTGCAAAGTATTTGCGAGGTTCGGCGCAGAAGGCGCGGCTGGTCGTGGATATGATTCGCGGCAAGGACGTTAACCAGGCGCTGGCGATCCTGCGGTTTACCAAGAAGCGCGCGGCCGGTCACATCGAGAAGTGCATGCGTTCGGCCATTGCCAACGCGAACGAGGCCGCCGAGAAGGCCAATATCTCGATCGATCCGGACGATCTCTGGGTCAGGACGGCGTTCGTCGATCGTGGACCAACGAAGAACCGTCGCCGCGTTAGACCCGCGCCGCAGGGACGTGCTTATCGTGAGCAGAGACACTTTTGTCACGTGACGATCTCGCTCAGCAACGACGCGAAACCGGCCGCGAAGGGGAGCACGCCGGAAGCTGCCGCGAAACCGGCGAAGCTGGCGGAGAGCAAGCGACGGAAGCGCGGTGGCGCGGCCGCAGCGCCGAGAGCGAAGCGCGCGACGGCGAAGAAGGAAGCGCCGGAAGCGAGTGCTGAAAAGCCGGCAGCGAAGAAGGCTTCGAAGAGGAAGCCCAAGACCGAAGAGTAAAAGATTTCAACTGGAGAAGATTGTGGGCCAAAAAGTTCATCCATACGGTTTTCGACTCGGCTACAACAAAGACTGGCACTCGCACTGGTTTGCCAAGCGGCAGTTCGGCGAGTTTCTGCTGGAAGATCTGAAGTTGAAGCGCGATCTCAAGCAGCGCTTTGCCGGCGCGGGTGTATCGCACGTCGATATCGAACGGGCCGCGAATCGTCTGAAGATCATCATCTACACGTCGCGACCCGGCATCATCATCGGCCGCAAAGGCGCGGAGATCGACAAGCTCAAGAGCGACCTTTCCATGAAGACGGGCCGCGAAGTGCTCGTCTCGATCCAGGAGATTCACAAGCCCGAGCTGAACGCGCAACTCCAGGCCGAGAAGATCGCCGCGCAGCTCGAGAAGCGCATTGCGTTTCGCCGGGCGATGAGAAAGGCCGTCGAAGAGTCTCTACGGTTTGGGGCGCAGGGGATCAAGGTCAAAGTGAGTGGCCGTTTGAATGGCGCCGAGATCGCGCGCAGTGAGTGGCACCTGCAGGGACAGCTTCCGCTGCACACTTTGCGCGCCGACATCGACTACGGTCTCGCCGAAGCGCAGACGACGTTCGGACAGATCGGCGTGAAGGTTTGGATCTATCGCGGCGAGATTCTCGATCCCAAAGCGGCGATGGCGCGCGGAACGGGATCGGATCCGATCAACGAAACGCGTGTTGGCGAGCGCGAGCGTCGCCCGCGGACGCGACGTGAGCGTGAAGGTGGATCGGACGGCAGAAGGCCGAGGGGCGGCGAGAACCAGTAACACGGATAAGCACGGATAAAAGAAATACGGGATAGGCACGGATAAGAGATAGGGATAGGACGCATTAATCATGTTGATGCCGAAGAAAGTTAAGCACCGGAAGCAGATGCGTGGACGCATGACTGGCGTCGCGACTCGTGGCAGCGAGATCAGCTTCGGTGAGTATGGGCTCAAGAGTCTCGAGCCTGCGTGGATTACTGATCGACAGATTGAAGCCGCTCGTATCGCCATGACCCGGCACATCAAGCGCGGCGGCAAGATCTGGATCCGCATGTTTCCCGATAAGCCGGTGACGAAGAAGCCCGCGGAAACGCGCATGGGCAAAGGCAAGGGCGCGCCGGAATACTGGGTCGCAGTCGTCAAACCGGGCCGCATTCTCTACGAAATTGAAGGTGTCGACGAGGCGACTGCACGCGACGCGATGCGTCTGGCGGCGCAGAAGCTTCCGATCCGGACCAAGTTTGTGACCCGCGCCGATCAGGAAGGAGGCGCGATCTAGTAATGAAGAAACGAGAAGAGCTCGACAAGTTTCGTGAAATGGGTGACGACGAATTGCGCGCGGAAGCAGCGCGTCTCCGTGAGTCGCTTTTCCGGCTGAAGTTCAAACTGGCCCTCGGCGAAGTCGACGCCGTCAAACGCATTCGCCAGGAGAAGAAAGCGCTCGCGCGCATCGAGACCATCTCGAGGCAAGGGCGCAAGTAGGGAATAGAAAACATGGCAGAGAATCAAGAGAACATTGAAAGCGCAAACGCTGCCGCGGCGTCGGCAGAAGCGTCGCCGGCCACAGCCAGCCGCGCCAACCGGTCGCAAAAAGTCGGCACAGTTGCTTCCGACAAAATGCAGAAGACCGTGGTGGTGCGTGTAGACCGGCTGGTCCGCCACCAGAAATATCGTCGCTACGTGCGCAAGACGTCGAAGTTCATGGCCCATGATGAGTTGGGCGCGACTGTCGGCGACAAGGTGCGGATCGTCGAGACGCGGCCGCTTTCGGCACGCAAGCGTTGGCGCGTAGTTGAGATCGTTCAGAAAGCCGCGAAGTAGGTTCGCGGCGAGAGCCGGAGGTAACGACAGTGATCCAGATGCAAACCTCCCTGGAGGTTGCTGACAATTCGGGGGCGCGACGAGTGGAGATGATCATGCCGATTGGCGGCTCCACCGGAAAAATTGCCAGCCTGGGAGATCGAATCAAGGTGACGGTCAAAGAGGCCTCTCCCGACGGAACAATCAAGAAAGGTACCGTTCAGGATGCGGTGATCGTGCGCACACGCAAGGAAGTGCGCCGCGCTGACGGAACGTACGTCAGGTTCGATCAGAACGCCGCCGTCCTCATCAAGGAAGACGGGACGCCGATCGGCACACGCGTTTTTGGACCAGTTGCGCGCGAGCTGCGCGACAAGAATTACATGAAGATCGTTTCGCTCGCGCCGGAGGTGATTTGAGAATGGCAGGAACAAAGCGCTCGAAGATCAGGAAGAACGATCAGGTGGCGATTATTGCCGGGCGCGACAAGGGCAGGCGTGGGCGCGTGCTCGAAGTCTCCCACAAAAAGGGAAAGGTCAAGATCGAAGGCTCGGCAATGATCAAACGCCACCAGAAAGCGAATCCGCAGGCGAACCGCGGCGGCGGCATCGTGGATAAGGAATCGTTTATCGATATCTCAAACGTGCAGTTGATCGATCCGCAGTCCGGCAAACCCACGCGCGTGAAGTATCAGAGAGAGAGCGATGGATCGAAGACGCGGGTTGCGGCCTCCAGCGGCCATTCGGTGGAGAAATAAATTCGAGGTCTGACATGTCTGCAAGGTTAAAAGAGCGATATCAAAAGGACGTAGCGCCGCAGATTGCGAAGGAGTTTAGCATCAGCAATCCGATGGCCGTGCCGCGTATCGAAAAAGTCGTCATCAACATGGGCATGGGTGAGGCCATTGCCAACGCGAAGATTCTCGACACGGCGGCGGACGAACTGCGCGCCATCACCGGCCAGAAGCCGGTGATTACAAAAGCGAAGAAGTCGATCGCGTCGTTCAAGTTGCGGCAGGGGATGCCGATCGGGGTGGTTGTTACGTTGCGAGGCGATCGCATGTACGAGTTTCTCGATCGGCTTGTCTCCGTGGCCCTCCCGCGAGTGAGAGACTTCCGCGGCGTTTCGCCAAAGGCCTTTGACGGGCGTGGCAACTACACGATCGGAATACGCGAGCAACTGATCTTCCCGGAGATCGATTTCAACAAGGTAGACAAGCTGCGCGGGATGAATATCTCGATCGTTACTACCGCACGAAACGACGAACAGGCGCGAGCGCTTTTGAAGGGGCTCGGGATGCCGTTCAGGAGTTAAGCCACGGATTACACGGATTAAAAACGATATGGCAAAGAAATCATTGATTGCGAAAGCTGCACGGAGACCGAAGTTCTCGGTCCGGGCCTACACTCGATGCAAACGCTGCGGCCGGCCGCGAGGTTACCTGCGGAAATTCCACCTGTGCCGCATCTGTTTTCGCGAGTTGGCGCTCCAGGGACAGATCCCCGGTGTGGTTAAGTCGAGTTGGTAGGCAATTGAAACTTGGAGTTAATACATGACTGATCCTATTGCCGATATGTTGACGCGAATCCGCAACGCCATCGCGGCGAAGCACTCGCGAGTTGATATTCCGGCTTCAAAGCTCAAACTTGAGATTGCCCGCATTCTGAAGGAAGAGGGTTACATCAACAACTTCGTCATCAAGGGCGAGGGGCTCAAGCGTACCGTGCGGATCTTTTTGCGCTACGACGCGCGCGGGACGTCTTCGATCACGCACTTGCAGCGTGTGTCGACCCCCGGAAGGCGCGTGTACGTCGGCTCGAGTGAGATACCAAAAGTGCTCGGCGGCTACGGTATCAACATCGTCTCAACCTCAAAAGGTCTGATGAGCGGCAAGGCCGCGCGCCGCGAGAACATCGGCGGCGAACTGTTGGCCCAGATCTATTGATACGGGAAATAACGATATGTCACGAATTGGAAAAAAAGTGATCGCGGTGCCGAAGGGCGTCACCGTGACCGTTCACGAGCAGGAGCTCGAGGTCAAAGGTCCCAAGGGCACGTTGAAGACGCCGATCCCCAACGGGATCAACTTCAAGGTCGAAGGCGAAGAGCTGCGTGCGGAGCGTGCTTCGGATGAGCATGCCGCCCTGCACGGGCTGGCTCGCGCGCTCGCGAACAACGCCATCGTCGGCGTCACCGAAGGATTCAGCAAGCAGATGGACGTGGTCGGCGTTGGTTACAAGGCCGACGTGCAGGGGAAGAAGATCGTCTTCTCGCTCGGCTACTCGCATCCGATCGAGTTTCCATTGCCGCCTGAAGTCGATGCGAAGGCTGAACGTCTGACGACGAAGGGAAGTATTCAGCAGTATCAAACGACCCTGACGCTGACGAGTATCGACAAGCAGAAGCTCGGGCAGGTGGCTGCCGAGATGCACAAGCTGCGGAAGCCTGATGCTTACAAAGGTAAGGGCGTGCGTTACGCGAATGTTCCGATCAAGTTGAAGCCCGGCAAAACCGGCAAGTAGTTTAGAGGCGAGATGGCAAACACAAGCAGAGCAGAAGTTCGAACCGCGATTCACTCGCGGATTCGGCGCAAAGTTAAGGGAAATACGGAGCGGCCGCGACTCGCGATTTATCGCAGCCTGAACCACATCTACGCGCAGGTGATCGACGATCTGCACGGGCAGACGTTGGTATCAGCCTCGTCGACTGAAAAGGACTTGCGCGGCAATTCCGGCGGTAATCTGGATGCTGCGCGCCGCGTTGGTCAGGTAATAGCCGAGCGTGCCCTCGCAAAAGGGATCGAGCAAGTGGTGTTCGATCGGGGCGGTTATCTTTATCACGGCCGCATCAAGGCTTTGACCGATGCAGCGAGAGCGGCCGGGTTGAACAAGAATGAAGCGGTTGCGGCAGAAGCCGAAGAGCCGCCACCCGCGCCAGAACCCGAGCCAAAAGAGAAGAAGAAGAAGAAAAGCAAAGAATAAATCATGAGACAACCCAAGCAACGCATTCCATCGCAGGGGCTCGATCTTAAAGATCAGGTGATCTCCATCAATCGCGTGACCAAGGTCGTGAAGGGCGGCAAGAACCTTTCCTTTGCGGCGCTCGTAGTCGTAGGCGATGAAGGCGGGCACGTCGGTTTTGGCACCGGTAAGGCGCGCGAAGTTCCGCTGGCTATCAAAAAAGGCGTCGAGGCGGCGAAGAAAAATCTGATTCGCGTGCCGCTAATTAATAACACCCTCCCGCACCAGTTGATTGGCGAATATGGCGCGGGCCGTGTCCTCGTCAAACCGGCTTCGGAAGGTACGGGCGTGATTGCGGGCGGCGCGGTGCGTGCGGTGATGCAGGCTGTCGGCGTTCGCGACGTGCGCACGAAGGTGCTGGGTTCGACTAATCCACACAACGTGGTGCGCGCGACTTTCGATGCTTTACTGCGAATGAAAGATCCGATGGAACTGGCGCGTTTGCGTGGTAAGCAAGTCGAGGAGATGTAAGTTATGCCACGTAGATCTGAAACAACAAATGAATCACAGGCGAAGATTCGCATTCAGTACTATCGCAGCTTTATCGCCTCGCCGAAGACGCACAAGTCGATTGTTCGCAGCCTGGGACTGCGGAAGCTGAATCAGGTCGTCGAGCGTCCGGATACGGAAGCGATGCGCGGAACCGTGGCGAAGGTGCCGCACTTGCTTCGCATAGTTGAATAACACGGATTTGACGGATTGCTTTTCGGATTTTCACGGATACGGAGTAGATATGGCTATTAGTCTTAACAGCCTTAAGCCGGCAAAGGGTTCGACCCACAAGAAGAAACGAGTCGGACGTGGACCAGGCTCAGGTCTGGGCAAGACCGCGGGCCGCGGCGAGAAAGGGCAGAAGTCTCGCTCGGGTTATTCGCGCAAGATCGGGTTTGAAGGCGGCCAGATGCCGCTGCACCGGCGCTTGCCAAAGCGTGGTTTCACGAACATCTTCAAAAAGCAGTGGGTCGAAATCAGTCTTGCCGCACTCGATCAACATTTCAGTGGCGATGAGGAGATCACTCCGGAAGTGCTGCACACGCGTGGCCTGATCAAGAAGGCGAAGCACGACGTGGTGGTGCTGGGTAATGGCGAAGTTTCGAAACCGCTCCGCGTTTCGGCGCACCGGTTTACAAAAAGCGCTCGGCAGAAGATCGAGCAGGCTGGCGGTGCAGTGGTGGAGATCTCGTAATTTGAGATCGACGCCAGGAGGGCAGTAATGGAAAAGTTTCTCGCCGCAGTTCGCAATATGTTCAATGTGCCGGATCTACGCCGGCGCATTTTCTTTACGCTCGGCCTGCTCGCCGTCTATCGCTTTGGCGCGCACGTCGGCGCGCCCGGCATCAACAAGGTGCGTTTGGATGAAGTGTGGCGCGACGTCGCCGGCACACTGCTCGGCGTGCTCGATCTCTTCTCCGGTGGAAATTTTCGCACGATCTCCGTCTTCGCTCTCGGAGTTACGCCGTACATCACGGCTTCAATCATCCTGCAACTCATGACCGTCGTCTCGCCGCAACTCAAAAAGTTGCAGGAAGAGGGCGAGATGGGACGGCAGAAGATCAACCAGTGGACGCGCTATCTCACTGTCGGTCTCGCCGGCATTCAAACGTCCTTCGTCGCGCACTGGCTGCAAGTTAACGGCGTCGGCGCGCCGGGCTGGGGTTTCCTTCTCAGCACCGTGTTGACGCTGACCACGGGCACGATGTTCGTGATGTGGTTGGGTGAGCAGATCACCGAACGTGGTGTCGGTAACGGGATCTCGTTGCTGATCTTCGCGGGTATCGTTATCGGTTTGCCGCGTGGCGTGACGCAGGTGTTCGAACGCGTTCGCGGCGGCGACACGATGGAGATTCTCGGCGTGTTCGGTTTGATAGTGGCGTTGATCCTGATCATCGCGTTTATTGTCTTTGTCGAAGCAGCGCGACGAAAAATTCCGGTCAGTTACGCGAAGCGTCACGTCGGTCGCCAGGTGGTTGGCGGGCAGCAGACGACAATGCCGTTGAAGATCAACATGGGCGGCGTGATTCCTGTGATCTTCGCGTCGTCGGTGTTGTCGATGCCGCAGAGCGTGTTTGCGGCGTTTCCGCCCAATCCGAACAATACGACCACATGGTGGGCCTGGATCTGGCAGCACTTTCAGATCTTTCATCCGGGCAATCCTTATTACGAGTTGATCTTCCTCTCGCTCATTATCTTCTTCACGTTCTTTTACGTGTCGATTGTTTTCAATGTCGAGGAAGTGGCGGACAATCTTCGTAAGCACGGCGGGTTCATGCCCGGCATTCGCCCGGGCCGGGCCACGGCGGACTATCTCAATTCGATCCTGACGCGTTTGACTACAGTTGGCGCCATCTACCTTGCCCTGGTCGCGTTCGTGCCGCAGTTCATGTTGAGTGGATTTCAGGTGGCGAGACTGCCTTTGATTGGGACGTCGCTCGACGCGTTTATCAGCACCACGCCAGGGCTGTCGTGGATCCCGACGGGTATGGGTTACCAGTTCTACTTCGGCGGGACGTCGCTGCTGATTCTCGTCGGCGTGGCGATGGACACGGTCGCGCAGATCGAGGCGCAACTCGTCATGCGTAATTACGAAGGGTTCCTCGGCAGCGGCGGCCGTTTGCGTGGCAGACGCGCCTGATTTTTCAAATCCCGAACTTCAATGCCGAAGATCATTGTGCTGATGGGAGCGCCTGGTGCCGGTAAGGGCACGCAGGCGCGCTTGCTTCAAGAGCGCCTGCATTTGCCGCAGATCTCTACGGGCGATATCTTTCGTGCACTCAAGAATGCGCAGACGCCGCTCGCGCAGGAAGTGCGCGAGATAATGGAGCGAGGGCAACTCGTTCCGGATGAGTTGACGATTCGGCTGGTGAAGGAGCGCACGGCGCAGGACGACTGCCGCAACGGTTACATTCTCGACGGCTTTCCGCGGACACCCGCGCAGGCTGCGAGTCTTGAAAAGCTGGCAACGGAGCAGGGCAACACGATCGTCGCAGTTCTCATCGACGTTCCACGTGAGCTGCTCGAGCAGCGAATGACGGGCCGGCGCAATTGCCCGGTGTGTGGCGAGATTTACAATATGTATTTCAAGCCGCCGAAGAACGACAACGTTTGCGACTTTCATCCGCAGGCGCAACTGGTGCAGCGCGCTGATGATAATGTGGAGACGGTGAAAGCACGGCTCGCCACGTACGAGGAACAAACGCGGCCCCTCGTTGAATATTACAAGGCGGTAAACCTGCTGCAGGTCGTCGATGGAACCGGGGAACCTGAGGAGATTTACGAAAAAATCCTGCCGCAGATAAACACGGATTGATTGCGGATCAGACCTGAATGATTATCGGGAAGTCAAAAAAGGAACTCGAGAAGATGCGCGCGGCGGGGCGTCTTGCCGGCCTCGTGTTGCAGCAGTTGCGCAGCCTCGTCAAACCGGGGGTGACCACGATCGAGATCGATCGCGAGGCGGAGAAGATGATTCGCGACGCGGGCGCACTCCCGACGTTCAAGGGTTACAACGGCTTTCCGTACTCGATCTGTGCTTCCG
Organism: Pyrinomonadaceae bacterium; assembly: GCA_035696765.1. Classification (GTDB taxonomy): domain Bacteria; phylum Acidobacteriota; class Blastocatellia; order Pyrinomonadales; family Pyrinomonadaceae; genus PSRF01. The sequence continues at coordinate 9,833 of DASSEB010000330.1, forward strand.
TCAATGAACAAGTCGTGCACGGCTTTCCTTCCAACTACGTTTTGCAGGAAGGCGATATCTTTTCGATCGACTGCGGCGCTACCCTTGAAGGTTACGTCGGCGACACGGCGACGACAGTTCCGGTGGGGAATGTTGACGAGGAACGTCTCAAACTGATCCGCGTCACCGAAGAATGTCTCGAACGCGCGATCCTCCAATGTCGCGCCGGAAAGCATTTGGGCGACATCGGTTGGGCAGTTCAGCAGCATGCGGAAGCCAACGGCTATTCCGTGGTGCGCGATTACGTTGGCCACGGGATCGGGCGGAAGATGCACGAAGACCCGCAGATCCCGAATTATGGCCGGCCCGGACTGGGGCCAAAGATCAAGACCGGCTACGTGTTTGCGATCGAGCCGATGGTGAACCAGGGCACGCATTTCACGAAGGTTTTGCCGGACGGCTGGACGGTGGTGACGGTCGACGGAAAGCCCAGCGCGCATGTGGAGCACACGATCGCCATCACGGAAGAAGGGCCGGAAGTGCTGACGCTGGTGTCCTCGGCCAGCCCGCTGGAATCGGCATTGGTTTAGCCGGAGATTTATGCGGATGTCCTCGCCTTGGCAAGGAAAAGGTGTGCATGCTATTATTCGCAGTTTGTCGGCAGCGTCAAAAATTCAATCTGAGAGGATATGGCGAAGGAAGAAGCGATAGAAGTTATGGCAAAGGTGCTGGAAACTTTGCCTAACGCTATGTTTCGAGTCGAGTTGGAAGAAAGCCAGCACCAGGTGCTTGCGCACATATCGGGAAAAATGCGCAAGCATTTTATTCGCATTCTTCCCGGCGATCGGGTTTTGGTAGAGCTTTCGCCATACGATCTCAATCGGGGTCGAATCACGTATCGATACAAGTAGGTATCGGAAGACAGAGGTTACGCAATGAAAGTCCGTGCGTCAGTAAAGAAGATGTGCGACAAGTGCAAGGTCATCCATCGCAAAGGCGTGGTGCGAGTGATCTGCCCTAATCCTAAACACAAACAGAGACAAGGATAACGAGAAATACAATGGCACGTGTAGCAGGAGTCGATCTACCGCCAAACAAGAGGGCCGAAGTCGGACTGACGTATATCTACGGCATTGGCCGCTCGCGCTCGAGTTCAGTGCTCAAGGAAGCCGGGGTGAATCTCGATACCCGCGTCAGAGATTTGACTGAGGACGAGTTGGGCCGTATTCGCGGCATTCTGGAAACGCAGGGCGAGATCGAAGGCGATCTCCGCAAGCGCGTCCAGATGGATATCAAACGTCTGATGGACATCGGCTGCTATCGCGGTCTGCGACATCGTCGTGCGCTCCCGGTGCGCGGCCAGCGAACGCACACAAATGCTCGCACTCGCAAAGGTCCACGACGTGCCACCATCGCCAAGAAGAAGGCGCCGGGCAAGAAGTAGTTTACTGGTTGAACTGAAAAGTTATGGCTAAAGCAGGCGGAAAGAAGAAGGTCTTTCGCAAGAAAGAGAAGAAGAACGTTCCCAACGGCATCGTGCATATTGCGGCGTCGTTCAATAACACGATGATCTCGATCACCGATCTGGAAGGGAACTTGATTGCGCAATCATCTGCGGGCGCGCGCGGCTTTCGTGGCTCACGCAAGGGCACTCCCTTTGCGGCGCAGCAGGCAGCTTACGAGGCGGCGAAGAAGGCGCACGAAGCCGGCATGCACCAGTGCGAAGTGCGTGTGAAGGGACCAGGCGGTGGACGCGAGTCAGCGATCCGCGCGATCGCGAATGCGGGTATCCGCGTGATGACGATCCGCGATACGACGCCGATCCCGCACAACGGTTGCAGACCACCGAAACGACGCAGAGTTTAACCGCGGGTTACACGGATTGTAATCCGATTTAATAACCAAAGGATGAAGGGTCTGCGCGAATGCGCAACCTGTAAACTTTTCCGATCTGATCATCAGGTCGGAGGCAATAGACCGGAGGCAAAATAATTGGCTAGGTATAGAGATGCGGTGTGCCGCCTTTGCCGTCGCGAAGGCGCGAAGTTGTTTTTGAAGGGCGATCGTTGTTACAAACCCGCTTGCCCAATTGAAAAACGTGGTACGCAACCGCCGGGACAGCATGGTAACTCGCTGCGCCGCGGCAAAGCGCTGGTCGGTTACGGCCAGCAGTTGCGCGAAAAGCAGAAGGTGAAGCGTATCTACTTCATCCTCGAAGGGCAGTTTCGAAACTACTTCGAACGCGCCGCTCGGATGAAAGGGATCACCGGCGAAAACCTTCTGTTCCTGCTGGAGCGGCGGCTGGATAATGCCGTTTACCGCGCCGGCTTTTCGACCTCACGCCGGCAGGCGCGACAGCTCGTGAACCACGGTCACATTCTGGTAAACGATCGCAAAGTAGATATCCCCTCATATCAGGTGAAGCCTGGCGACACGATCAGTGTGAGAGAAGCGAGTCGAAAGAACGCTCACATTGAAGGTGCGTGGCAAACTGCGTCCGGTCGTGGGCGTCCGTCGTGGATTACTGCGGATGGCGGCGAAATGACCGCGCGCGTTGCCAGCTCGCCGGTGCGCGACGATATCGATCGTTTAATTAACGAGCAATTAATTGTCGAACTTTATAGCAAGTAGTTAACCCCGAACTGGTGGCGGCGAGCGGAGCGCTGTCCACCATGTCAATTGTATTTTCTTAGGACCTGAACGCTATGGCTATGGATCAAAATAATCTTTGGACGGGATTTCAAATGCCGCGCCGGCTGGCGGCGGACGCGGAGACTTTGACGGAACGATATGGCCGCTTTTCAGCACAGCCATTCGAGCGAGGTTTCGGCACGACTGTAGGTAATTCACTGCGTCGCGCGCTGCTCTCTTCGATCGAAGGCGCAGCTATCACCGCGGTCAAGATTGAAGGTGTCGAACACGAGTTTTCATCGATCAAAGGTGTGGTGGAAGACGCCACCGACGTTATTCTCAATCTCAAACAAGTACCATTTAAGCTCCACAGCACCGAGCCGAAGACGCTGAGAATCTCGAAAGAGGACGCCGGCGAAGTCACGGCGGCCGACATCGAGGGCGATGCTGACGTGGAGATTCTCGATCCGACCGTTCACATCGCAACTGTGAGCGAGGGCGGATCTCTGAAAATCGAAATGCGGTTGAAGCGCGGCCGTGGTTACGTTTCGGCGGACAGAAACTTCGACGAGGATCTGTCGCTCGGATACATTCCGATCGATTCGGTGCACACGCCGGTCAAGAAAGTCAACTACAACGTCGAAGCAGCGCGTCTCGGGCAGAACACAGAGTTTGACAAGTTGACCATTGAAGTTTGGACCGATGGTTCAGTGAAGCCGGAAGACTCGATCGGGCTCGCGGCGAAGTTGATCAAGGACCACATGTCGATCTTCATCAACTTCGAAGAGGACACAGACGACTTCGCTTACACCAAGATGGAGCGTCCGCCGCTGCCGCGCAACGATCAGTTGGACCGCTCGGTTGACGAGCTGGAACTTTCAGTCCGTTCTTACAACTGTCTCAAGAATGCCGACATTCGCACCATTCGAGACCTGGTCCAACGCACCGAACGAGAAATGCTGGCGACCAAGAACTTCGGCAAAAAGTCGCTCAACGAGATCAAGGAAATCCTGAACGGCATGGGTCTCGACTTCGGTATGGAGTTTGACGAGCAGGGAAATCCGATTCCGGGAAGCGGCGGCCGCGATGGTGCTGATCTGTCGGATTTTGAAGGCGACGAGGAACAGTAGTTAGTCATGCGACACCTAAAGGCACATCGAAAACTTGGTCGCACCAGCGAGCATCGCCACTCGATGCTCCGCAACCTGGCGACCTCTTTGATCAACTCTCGTGAAGAGCGCATCATCACCACTTTGCCGAAGGCGAAGGAGTTACGGCCGTTTGTCGAGCGCGCTATCACGTTGTCGCGCAAGGCGCGCAGTCTTGCTGATGATGGTTCCGACGCGCGTGCGTTGCACCTGCGCCGGCAGGCAGCGGGGTTCTTTCACGCGGGTAACATGGCCGTTAGCGAGATGACGGGCAAACGAGGCCAGCTTCGCCCCGAACGAACGGCGGGAGTGGCGGCGCTCAGGCGCCTGTTCACTGACCTCGGCGATCGTTATAAAGATCGGCCCGGCGGTTACACCCGGATCCTGAAGTTGGGCACTCGCGACGGCGATCGCGCGGAGCTCGCGATTATCGAACTCGTCGACAACCCGCGCGAGATCGAAGCAATTGAAGCGGCGAAGAAGCGAGCGAGACACACGCCGCCGAAAAAGAAGAAAGGCCGCGGAAAAGAGAAAGACGCTGAAGCCGCGAGCGATCAGTCTGAAGCAAACGAAGAGTAAAGAATTCCTTTCGCAAAGGCGCAAAGACGCAAAGTAGATCCTTTGCGCCTTTGCGCTTTTGCGCGAAAGTAAATGTCAGCACCCAAAGAACAAAGTGAAACAACGGCGCGGCGAGCTCGCTCGAGACGCGATCCTGCCGAACAGCCCGCGGCCTCCGTTAACATGGACGAACTGCGCGAGCTGATTGCGCTTCTCCGCGACAACGGCTTGGCAGAGCTCGAGCTCGAGAATTCAGGGTTTCGCGTTCGCCTGCGTCGCGAAGGATCCGGCGGTGAGCCGGCGAGCATTACGCCGACCGTGGCGCCTGCTCCCACTCCGGCCAAACCCGAAGCGCCTGCGCCTGCGACTTCCGGACCATCACATCCGGGCACGCAAGCGACGACAGCGGCGTCTCAGGACCAGGACTTACACATTATTCCTTCACCAATCGTAGGCACGTTCTACCGTTCGGCGTCGCCGACGGCCGAGCCGTTCGTGAAGATCGGTAGCAGCGTCGAACAGGACAGCGTTGTCTGCATTATCGAGGCTATGAAACTCATGAACGAGATTCAGGCCGAGGCGACTGGTGAAGTAGTGAAGATTTACGTAGAGAACGGGCAGCCGGTCGAATACGGCCAGCCGCTTTTCGGAATTAAGCCACAGTAAGGCACAAAAAGCACAAGAACCGTACTTCGTTTGTGCTTTTTGTGCCTTTTTGTGGCAATGGTTTTTATGGCGTTCAATCCACGCAAGTTCAAGAAGATCCTGATCGCTAATCGCGGCGAGATCGCTTGCCGCATCATCTGGACGTGCAAGGAGATGGGGATCAAGACGGTCGCCGTTCACAGCGACGTCGATCGAGATTCGCTGCACGTCCGTTTCGCCGACGAAGCCGCGTGCATTGGACCAGCACCTTCCGCTCAGAGTTATCTCAACATTCCGGCGATCATCAGTACCGCTGAGATCTTCAACGTCGACGCGATTCATCCGGGTTACGGCTTTCTGGCCGAGTCGCCTTACTTCGCCGAAATCTGCGAAGCGTGCAACATCAAGTTTATTGGACCACGAGCGAGCGTCATCCGCCTGATGGGCGACAAGATTGAAGCGCGGCGCGCGATGCACGAGGCCGGTTTGCCTATCGTGCCGGGCAGTCCGGGCGGAATCACTTCGGAAGAAGAAGGACGAAAGCTCGCACGCGAAATCGGTTACCCGTTGATTGTGAAAGCCTCGGCCGGAGGTGGCGGGCGCGGCATGCGCATCGTTCGTTCCGAGCAGGAGTTGGGAAAGGCGCTCGAGACGGCGTCGACCGAAGCCGCGGCAGCATTCAACGACGGCAGTGTTTACATCGAACGCTACATCGAGCAACCGCGTCACATCGAGATCCAGGTGCTGGCTGACGAGTTTGGCGAGTGCATACATCTCGGAGAACGCGAGTGCTCCATTCAACGTCGCCATCAGAAGTTGATGGAAGAGGCGCCTTCGACAGTGCTGACGCCGGAGTTGCGCAGGCAGATGGGTGAAGCTGCGGTCATGGCTTGTAAGAAGCTGGGATATTCGAGCGCCGGTACCGTTGAATTTCTGTTGGATGCGCATGGCAATTTCTACTTCATGGAGATGAACACGCGCATCCAGGTCGAGCATCCCGTCACCGAGATGGTCACCCTTGCCGACATCGTGCGCAACCAGATTCGGATCGCGGAAGGCGAGCCACTGGGCTATGCGCAGGACGATCTGTTGATAGTCGGACATGCGATCGAGTGTCGCATCAATGCTGAGAATCCGGAGACGTTTGCCCCGTCGCCGGGGGTGATTTCTGCGTTCAATCTACCGGGCGGACCGGGCGTGCGCGTCGATACGTTTGTTTATTCGGGGTATCAGGTCACGCCGTTTTACGATTCGCTGATCGCGAAAGTGATTGTTCATGCGCGGACGCGTGAGCTGGCGATAGCGCGTATGAAGCGGGCGTTGGAAATGATGGTGGTTGAGGGGATCAAGACGACCGTTCCGCTCCATCTGAAGATCATGGACGACCCACGGTTCCGAGCGGGAGATATCGGGACGGATTTTATGGAGTACTTCCTGGCCCGTAATGGGAAGAAAGCCGCAGCGCCGTAAACCCGGTGTGTATCAATTTGCTGTTCCAACAACTATCTCCTATAATAACCGACTTTTTATGAGGTAAAGACACATGTCACACGCAGTCATCAGAGCCGGTGGAAAACAGTTTCTGGTCGAAGAAGGCCAAACGATTCGCGTGCCTTCGATCGAGGCGGATGCCGGAAGCTCAGTCGAGCTCGAGGCCTTGTTGAGTACGGGGGACCGGGAAAAAATCTCGGCGACCGTCGTTGACCACGGCCGCGACCAGAAGATCGTCGTGTTCAAGAAGAAGCGCCGCAAACAGTACAAGCGCACGCGCGGTCACCGGCAGAACTATACGACATTGAAGATTGATTCGATTGGGTAGGTAAAGACAATGGCACACAAAAAAGGCGTTGGTTCATCTCGTAACGGTCGCGACTCGCAGTCCCAACGACTCGGTCTGAAGAAGTTTGGCGGCGAGAGGGTGCTCGGCGGCAACATCATCGCGCGCCAGCGTGGCACCAAATGGAAACCGGGAAACAACGTGGGCCGCGGCAAGGACGACACTCTGTTCGCGTTGATTGACGGTGTCGTCAAGTTTGAAGACAAAGGCAGATCCGGGAAGTTCGTGAGCGTTTATCCGTTGGAGCAAACTGCTGCTTAGAAAAGATTTCCTGCAAGTTCGCGACGCCTGAGCAGCAGCCACTGCGCGCCCGGGCGTCGCTTTCAATTTAGATGTTTATTGATCGCGCCAAGATTCACGTGCAGGGGGGTGACGGAGGTAACGGTGTAACGGCTTTCCGGCGCGAGAAATTTGTTCCGCGCGGTGGTCCATCCGGTGGTGACGGTGGCCGCGGCGGCGATGTGATCCTCGTTGCAGACGGTTCGCTCAACACGCTCCTGCATCTGCGTTACAACCCGAAGCACACTGCCGAGCGTGGTTCGCACGGTGAGGGATCGAATCGTTCCGGACATGATGGCGACGATTTGATAGTTCGAGTTCCAGTCGGGACACAGATCTTTGACGCAACAACCGGCGACCTGCTGCACGATCTCAGTCACGACGGCGATCGCTGGCTGGCGGCGCGCGGCGGCCGCGGCGGGTTTGGAAATTCGCACTTCACGACTTCCACCAATCGCGCGCCTCGCTACCATCAAAGCGGAGGCAAGGGAGAAGAGATCGAGCTGCAACTCGAACTCAAGCTGCTCGCAGACGTCGGTCTGGTGGGCTTCCCCAACGCAGGGAAGTCGACGTTTATCTCGACCGTGTCGGCAGCGCGTCCGAAGATCGCGGATTATCCGTTCACCACGCTCGAGCCGCACCTCGGCGTCGTAGATCTCGGAGACTTTCGCACGTTCGTGATTGCAGACATACCGGGACTGATCGAAGGCGCGCACACTGGAGCAGGGTTAGGCGACCGCTTCCTGCGTCACATCGAGCGCACGAAGCTGTTGCTGCATCTCGTAGATGTCTCGTCCGCGTCAGGACGCGACGCAGTGAGTGACTACGAAACGGTCAACCACGAGTTGGCTTCGTACAATCAGGAGCTCGCGACGAGACCGCAGTTTGTCGTGGCGACAAAGATCGATGCGCTTGATGAGCCGCAACGTTTGGAATCGCTGAAGCAGAGTGCGTTGAAGGATAAGAAACCGTTCTTTGCGATTTCGTCCGCGACTGGCGCGGGTGTGCGTGAGCTCATAAACGCGGTGTCGGCAAAGTTGGAAGAGCTGAGTGCCGAAGGTAACCGGACCGATACGGTGGAGCTGGCTTTGTAAGAGATGGGCGCGAAAAAGCGTTTAGCATTATATGGAGGGACATTCGATCCGGTTCATGTTGGTCATCTCGAAGCCGCACGCAAAGTTTCGCAGTTGTTTGAGATTGAGAAAGTGCTCTTTGTGCCGGCCCGGATGGCGCCGCACAAAATCGGGCGTCCAGTAACCGAGCCGATACATCGTTATGCGATGCTCGCCCTTGCGACACAGAACGATCCGGAGCTCGTGATTTCGACTTTCGAGCTGGACGCTCCCAATCGGCGTTACACGGTCGATACGATCGAGCATTTCCAGCGTGAGCTGGACGACTCGACCGAGCTCTTTTTCATCATGGGCTCAGACTCGTGGTCGGAGATTGCGACCTGGCGTGAGTGGGAACGTTTGCTGACGATGACGAACCACATCGTGGTTACCAGGCCGGGATACGAACCGGCGATGACGCACGTTGGAGCATTGCGCGATCGCATCGTCGATATGCGATCAGGGGCAGCGGCTACGACGCCGAATGCGAAAGGGATATTTTTTACCGACGTAGGAATGACCGATGTTTCCGCGACGAACATCAGACGCCTCGCCAGTGAAGGTCGCACGGAAGAGCTAGTTAAGTATTTACCCCGGCCAGTGCTTGATTACATCCAGAAGTACGGAATTTATCGAGATTTGAATGACGCAAAATTCATCAATTAAAGAACAGTCTTTGCATCCTCAATCGAGTGCGCGCGCGACGTCTCACCCCGAGACTACTGAAAGCCTCGACGACCGCGTGCTGGCCGCCCTCCATGCGGCGAGCGAGAAGAAAGCGATTGAACCGGTGCTTTTGGACCTGCGCGAGATAGCGAGCTTCACCGATTACTTCGTGATCGTCAGCGGCGCAAACGAACGGCAAGTGCAGGCGATCTCAGACGGGATTTACGAGAGTCTCAAGAAGTCGGGTCACAGTGCCGCGCGAGTTGAAGGCTACAAGACGGCCGAGTGGATCCTGCTCGACTACGGCGATTTTGTCGTGCATGTGTTTGAACAAAAGGCGCGGAAGTTTTACGACCTCGAACGTTTGTGGCGCGAGTCTAAACGCGTCGAGCTCCCCGCGGAATTCAACGAGCTTTGAAACCATTCACAGATTGCAGAATCTGTGGATCAACAGTGATGCGTCTGCGGATCATCTGGACAGGCAAGACTCGTGACGCCAGATTGCGCGGATTGATCGAAGATTACGCCGAGCGTCTCTCGCATTTCGTACGTTGTGAAGTGACCGAACTGAGGGATCCGGGGCGCACGGACAAGACGGGCATCGATAAAGAGACGCGGCGCATCTCAGACGCTCTGCGTTTCGCCGCCGTAACGGTGCTTCTGGATGCAGAGGGTGCGGAATGGACGTCTCAGCAACTGGCCGATCACGTCCGGAGTTGGGAAGGAAACGGGATCAAGGAAGTCGCGTTTGTCATCGGCGGACCGAACGGCGTTGCGAGTGACTTCAAACAGAAGGTCGATAAGCGTTGGTCACTGTCACGCTTGACGTTAACGCACGAGATGGCGCGGGTGCTGTTATTTGAGCAGTTATATCGAGCGTACACAATTATTCATGGTTTGCCATATCAGAAATGATCAGGCCAGACCAGTCATATCAAGTAGGGTGGAGGATTAATACGTAATGGATAAGAGGCGAACCAAAGTTTTCCGAGACAAGTTGTTGGATCGTCGCGAAGGCTTGGTGGGTCAGGTGCAGGCTGCTGAGCTTTACAGTCGCGAGCGTGATGCGGAAGCGACGCAGGATCCGGCAGACATGGCCGCGAATGCCTACACGAAGGAGCTGCTCGTGTCGATGTCTGACAACGATCGCCAGTTGCTCAATCTGATCGACGAAGCGCTGGAGCGGATCGAAACCGCAGGTTATGGGAAGTGTGTTCACTGTGGTGAAGCGTTGCCGGAAAAGCGCCTCGACGCAGTTCCCTGGGCGCGGCACTGTGTGCGCTGCCAGGATCTTCAGGAGCGCGGACTGTTGGGCGACGACGAAGATTAGATCGCGATTGACGGTTTGTGTAATGCGGCCTCCTCGAAATCGGGGAGGCCGCTTTTTTAGCCACATAAAGGCACAAAAGTCACATAAGCAGTGGGCGGTTGAATTGAAACGTTGTTGTAGCTAAATTTGTTTTTGTGCTTTTTGTGCCTTTTTGTGGCCCATGTTCCTCACGCAATTGATCTACGATGCTTTGTTGACGTTGGCTTATCCGCAAGCGTGTGCTGTTTGTGGTGGCAGTGTGGAGCGACGGAAGTTTGGTATCGCTTGCGAAGGTTGCTGGAAGACGACGCGCGTCTTCACAGGAACGGAAACGTTGTGTTGGAAGTGTGGTGTGCCGGCGCCCGTTGAGGTCTGGAACGGGGCGCGTGACGAAATCAGATGCCGTCGCTGTGATACGCAGTCGTTCACGGTGGCGCGCGCCGCTGGACTTTACGAAGGAGCGTTGCGTGAATCGGTGTTGTTGCTGAAACGCGAGCCGCATCTTTCCGAGCACGTCGAAACACTCCTCGCCGCGTGTGGGATGCTGCCGCCGTTGAATGCGAGCACGATGATCGTGCCCGTGCCGCTGCATCGGGAACGAATGCGGACAAGAGGATTCAATCAGGCGTCGATCGTCGCCGACAGTCTTTCCAGATCGCTGAGATTACCCGTAGACGAAGAAACTCTATTGCGAGTGTCTGCATCGGGAAAGTACCGGGCTGGGCTCGACGCCAAGGGCCGGTACGACACCGTAGCCGGAGCTTTCGCAGTGCGCCATCCGCGCCTCGTCCAGAACGAAGACATTCTTCTGGTTGACGATGTCTTCACCACCGGGGCTACCGTTTCCGCGTGCGCCGAGGCGTTGCTGGCGGCCGGAGCAAAAAATGTGCGTGTTTTGACCGTGGCGAGGGCAATTAACTACGACATATTTTGACACCCTCTTCCGCGCTCGCGTAATATCAGCGCTAGTATGAACGGCAGGGTTTTAGTACTGAATACTTCTTTTGAGCCCATTAACGTGTGCACCGAGCGGCGCGCCGTGGTGATGATCTTTAAAGGAGTGGCGCGAGTCGAAGAGCACAATGGCCACATACTTCATTCGCAAAAGCTCTCAATTCATGCCCCTTCGGTGATTCGACTCACCGAATACATTCACATTCCTTTTGAACGGCGCTCGCTCTCACGGAAGAATATTCTGCTGCGCGATCACTCCACTTGCCAGTACTGCGGTACCCAGTATCCGCCCTCGGAGTTAACTCTCGATCACGTGCTTCCTCGCTCGCGTGGAGGGGAGTCGGCATGGGATAATCTGGTGGCTTGTTGTAAGCGCTGCAATCACCGGAAGGGCAACCGGACTCCCGAAGAATCCGGCATGCACCTGTTGCGCAGACCGCGCGGTTTCTCACTGCACGTCAACCGGCAGATCATGCGCTATCTTGGCAGGGCGGACGAGACCTGGAGAAAGTACCTGTTCTACGAATCGGATAGTCGAGAATAATCGGCCAAGCGGCCGGCCCCTTAGAAAGAGGAAATTATGTTTCAAACAATGTTGGCGATCGCGGGGCTTGGGACCCCGGAGCTAATAGTAATCGTGCTCGTGATCTTTTTACTTTTCGGCGCTACGAGGCTGCCGCAATTGGCGAAGGCGCTCGGTCAAAGCAAAAAAGCTTTTAGAGAGGGCATTGAAGAAGGGGAACGCGAACCGCGCCCGAAGGAAATGGAGAAGTAGTTTGTTCGCTCTTTGGTTTGGGTCTTGGTCTCTGTGCTAAGACCCAGGGTGTTAGTGGCTGTGAGCCTTCTGCCCGACGATCAGGGTCGCTTTCACGGAAAACGCGAACTCCGCCTCATGCCTCTCTTCGTTGATTAATCGAGAGATCTCGCTGAACAACCCGGTCTTCTTGTCGTCAGGTACGAGGGCCAGCCAATCGTGCATCAGAAACTCTGCGATCAGAGGCGCGCTCAAAAACTGCTCTCCTGACTCGAAGTCAAACTCCTCAATGCGGGTCCACGACTCGACATTCTTGAGCCCTTCGTCTTCCGCTAACTGCTCAATATCCGAAACCGTCGGTAACTGGGTGATCAACTGCTCGACGTCGGATTCGTGATCGATGAGGCCGTTGTTGTGCAGGGCCTCCCAGTAGATCGAAAAGAACTCCCCGAAGCTTGAAAACGTCGGCAAGGCGAAAGCGATCGTCGCGTCAGGTGCCGCTACGCGCACCATCTCAGAAAACATCTTACGTAGTCTTGGACGCGGCACGAGTGACGCGTTGCCGATCACCAGATCGAATTGGTTATCGCGCAACTCGAGACTATCCAGTTGCGCAGTATCGAAGGTTGTTTGTTCGTTTGTCGCAGTTGCTTTTGCGCGCGCTAACTCGAGACACTCGGGGTTCTCGTCGACGCAAAGCAACTCGAGTTTGCTGCCGGCCCGCTCCTGCAGCGCCATCGCGTGCCCGCCAGTTCCCGCTGCCACGTAAAGCGCCTTGCCCTCGTTGGGGAGCTTCACGTGCTCGTCAATCAACTCTGCAAATCGTTCGCCCCAGTCGGGCGCGATGAACAGGTCTTGCAGGAATGCCATCTCCTTGTCAGACTTCCGATTAGTCGTCACTTGCAAATTCCTCACCCTTTGTTTGTTCTTCTTCCGAGAAATACTTTCTGCCGCGCAGTTGCTCCGGCAAACATTCCATCTCTTCTTTGGCCGCCGGATCGCTGTGAACGTAGCGGTAATCCTTGCCGTAGCCGATCTGTTTCATGAGCGGCGTGGCGGCGTTTCTTAAATGCAGCGGCACCGGCACTCGCGCCGTTTCTTCGGCGTCGATCAGCGCACGGTGATAAGCATTCTTAACTGCGTTCGACTTTGGCGCGCGTGCCAAATAGATCGTGGCCTGCGAGAGTGGAAACAGTGCTTCGGGCAGGCCGATCAGGTGCACGATGTCGGCCGCGGCGGCGGCCTGGACCATCGCCTGCGGATCGGCGAGGCCGACGTCTTCCGAAGCGAGGATACACAACCGTCGCGCGATAAAGATCGGATCGGCACCGCCTTCGATCATCCTCGCGAGCCAGTACAGCGACGCATCGACGTCTGAATTTCGAAGAGACTTAATGAGCGCTGAGATCAGGTTGTAATGTTCTTCGCCGCCCTTGTCGTAAGCGTAGTGGGCGCGACCAAGTGCCTCGATGACCGTTTGCTCTGTAATTGTTCTGCCGCCGTTTGTATCGGGAGTTGTTGACTCGACCGCTGCGTCGAGCGCGGTGAGTGCGACGCGAGCATCACCGCCGGCGGAGTGTGCGATCCGTTCCAACAGTTCATCGGAGATGGACGGCTTAAAATTTGCGAGACCACGTTCTTCGTCTTTCAGTGCGTTCTGCAAAATGGTCTTGATCTCGTCTTCAGAAAGTTGGTTGAGCACCAAAACTCTGCACCGCGAGAGGAGCGCGCCTGTGACTTCGAACGAAGGATTCTCCGTGGTCGCGCCGATGAGAGTGACGGTACCGTTTTCAACGGCGTGAAGGAGCGCGTCTTGTTGCGACTTGTTGAAGCGGTGAATTTCATCGATGAAGAGCACAGTGCGCTTGCCGTAACGTTTTTCAGCCTTCGCTTGTTGTATAGCTTCGCGCAGATCTTTCACGCCTGAGAACACTGCCGACAAGGCGATGAAACGCTGGCCACTGCTCTCGGCGAGTAATCGCGCCAACGTAGTCTTGCCTGTGCCCGGCGCACCCCAAAGAATCAATGAAGGCAGAGCGCCGCCTCCCGCGAGGAGTCGTCGCAGGATGCGGCCTTCACCCACGAGGTGCGTCTGCCCGACGAACTCTGACAACGAGCGCGGGCGCATGCGCTCGGCGAGAGGCGTGCCCTCAGTGGATACAGCATCCGGAGGGGCATCGTCGCTAAACAGGCTTCTAGAATTCCAGCGGTCCATGGCGCAAAAAGTGTGTATATTATCGCCGAAAAGAATTAAACTCGCGACCAGCGGGATCACCTAAACGCGACTCATGGGTGCCGCCACTTCGGGCTTGAAATAGCCAATTTTACGGGCAAAGCATCCAGAATCTTCATTGGAACGCTATTGTGAGAATCTGCGTATAGGTGGCTGCGGGTGATAGAACCCAACATTTAGGGGCGCGAGGATTGGAGAGCAGAAATGAAAGACGCAAAAGACGTTTTGAGAATCGTGGGCATGATTCTTCTGGGGGTATTCGTTTTTACGGTGGGCGTGCCGTTGGTTTTGAAAGTAGCAGGCATCACGCTGGGCATCATTTCGATTTTGATTGGGCTGGCAGTATTTTTGATTAAAGTGGCGGTTGTACTTGCGATTGGGTATCTGGTTCTGGTTGGAATTCGTGCTCTGCTACGGTAGTTGTTGCGCGGGCAATCGGGAGTCAAGCTCCGCTCCCGGTTGCCCGCTTTCGTTTTATCCCTCCTCAATTCCTCTCGATCATTCAAAGTTGACTAAGGCTATGCGCAGATGAGATCATGCTGTCGATTTTTCACCTCACCTGAAGGATGGAAGTAAAGATGACACCGGAACAACGGCTGAAGCGGGCGGAGCGAATGATAGTTATGTTAGCCACGGCCGGGCGGCGCGCCCGACAAGAATGGGGCGAGAAGGTAAACATACTGATCAACGCTCAGATTGCAGTCGAAGATCAGATAAAAAGTTTGGCTGAATCACAGAAGGTTACTGACCAAACATTACGCACGTTGATTGATAGTCTTCACAAGGGTGGAAACGGGAAGATTTAATTTAGTTGACTATCTCAGGAGAAGCGAATGGGACAAGGGCGGCCCTCGGACCGACAACTCGATAGACTTGAACGCATGCTCGAGCGTTGTATTGAGGAGCAGAAAGCGTCTCGCAGAGGAACTGGTACCCGACCGGATCCGTTTTATGAGAAGCTAAAAATCCTTAGGGAGGCGCAGGAAAAACTGTCGGAAGAGATCCGCTCCTTCAATCGTGACAACGATAGACCTAAACATTGAACCGGAAGTGAACTACATCACCTTCTTGCATGATGTAGTCTTTGCCTTCAAGTCGTAGCAGCCCTTTCTCACGCGCCGCTGCATACGAACCAGCCTTCATAAGTTCGTCGTAGCTCACAATCTCGGCACGTATGAAGCCGCGCTCGATGTCCGAATGAATGGTGCCCGCCGCAGTCTGCGCGCGAGTTCCTTGCGGAATCGTCCACGCGCGCACCTCCTTTTCACCCGCCGTCAAAAACGACATCAAACCGAGTAGGTGATACGCGCTCTTGATCAGTTGATCGACTCCACTCGTCGAAACACCAAGGCTCTTGAGATAGTCGACTCGCTCTTCAGGAGGCAGCGCAACCAGATCGGCCTCGAGTTGCGCACAGATCACAACACATTCCGCAGCTTCCTTCGTGGCGACTTCGCGAACAGCGTTCACCCGCGGATTGTCATCAAGCTGCGCGAGCGCGGCTTCTTCGACGTTCGCGGCGTAGATCGTGGGCTTCGTCGTTAACAGGAAAAAGTTGCGAGCCACGGCGCGTTCGTCTTCAGTCAGCGCAACAGTTCTCGCCGAACGCCCTTCCTCGAGCGCGGGTTGTAACTTATCAAGCACGTCCAGCTCGATGCGCGCCGTCTTGTCGCCACTCTTCAGGTTCTTCTGCGCTTTCTCGCGCCGGCGTTCCACTGTTGCTAAGTCAGACAATGCGAGCTCGATCTGAATCGTCTCGATGTCACGCAGTGGATCCACCGCTCCTTCCACGTGAATAACGCTATCGTCCTCAAAACAACGAACCACCTGGACCACCGTATCGGTTTCGCGGATGTTTGCGAGAAACTGATTTCCCAGGCCTTCACCTTTTGAAGCGCCGCGAACCAGACCTGCGATGTCGAGGAATTCAACAGTCGCGGGCACGATCTTTTCCGTCTTCACGAGACGCGCCAACGGCTCCAATCGTTCGTCAGGTACTGAAACTACACCGACGTTCGGTTCGATAGTGGCGAACGGGTAATTGGCCGCGAGCGCGGAAGACTGCGCCGTGAGTGCATTGAATAAGGTTGACTTGCCGACGTTCGGCAGTCCGACGATACCTGCTCTTAACATAGTGAAGAAACTAGCTGATCGGATCGAGAGATGCAAAAGGTGTAACCGCGGATGACACGGATGGGCTTCGTTCCTTGTTTGCGCCTTTGCGGCTTTGCGTGAGTATAATCCGCCAGATGATTGCGTCCTTATTACTGGCGTTACTGATCACTCTCAGCGGTACAGTTGCAACGTATTTGTACGACGAAAACGCGTCATTCGGCGCGCGGCTATGTGCCGGAGCAGCGCTGGGCCTGGCGGCTTTGGGCCTGGTCAGTTTCGTCGTCGCCTCATTCATTGGATTGACTGGCATCGCGATCTTATTCAGTGGCGCAATCTGTTCCAGTCCTCTCGCGATCCTCACCGACGCGGCGTATGCAAAACGTTTAAGACAAGATCTTGAATCGGTTTCAAACAACACCCGCAGGCTGTTTTTGAGACCTGACGCAAAATTGATCGGCTATTCTCTTTTTTACGCGTTAGCGACTGTCATTCTGTGGAGGGTGTTCAATCGCGCAGTCATTCAGGACGACAGCGGCATCAGCACAGGTCTGTTGAATAACTTCGGCGATCTGCCATTCCACCTCAGCGTGATTACGAGTTTCGCTTTTGGCAACAACTTCCCCCCTGAAGATCCGACTTACGCCGGGGTTCGATTCACCTATCCTTTCCTTTCTGATTTTGTCTCGGCCGTCTTTGTTAAGTGCGGTGCGGACCTGCGCCAGTCAATGTTCATCGAGAATATTCTCCTCGCGCTTGCGTTTATCGGACTGGTCCATCGTTGGGCCCTCGTGATGTTGCGCGACAGACTCGCAGCAGTCCTCACGCCACTGGTGGTATTGTTGAATGGCGGCCTCGGCTGGGTGCTCCTTTTTGATAAGGCGGGGAAGAACGAAGGTGGGTTGTACGGTGTCCTTCTTGATCTGCCGCCGTCTTTCACTGTTATTCCCGAAACCACCTGGCGTTGGGGTAATGCGATCTCCGCGTTACTCGTGCCTCAACGCGGCTTTCTCATGGGCCTCCCACTCGCGACGATTGCTTTCACGCAATGGTGGATTGCGACCGAGAAAGAGCGACCGCCGGAAAGCTCAAAGAAGAAGACACGTGCGAGCGAGAAGAAAAAGACTTTATGGAACGAGCCGCCCGCATCGCATTTTCCTCTCAATACGCGCCGGATGATCGCTGCCGGAGTAGCAGCCGGATTACTGCCGTTGGTCCATGCGCACAGTTTCGTCGTAGTGATGGCAATGGCTGCGTGCCTCGCCCTGCTTCACGTTCGTTGGCGTGAGTGGTTTGCGTTCTTTGCCGTGGCTTCTGTGCTCGCAATTCCGCAACTCCTTTGGTCAACTTCACACAGCGCCGTCGATGCGAGCACTTTTTTCGCATGGGAGGTGGGTTGGGACCACGGCCAGGAGAATCCCATCTGGTTCTGGTTCAAAAACACTGGAGTCTTCATACCGCTGATATTTGCGGCCGTGCTCATGAAAGGCGACCGTTACCTCGTTG
>DASSEB010000331.1:0-4540 GCA_035696765.1 Pyrinomonadaceae bacterium
GATCATCGATCGCCTGCGTGCAAAGGGCGCGAATGTGCGTTATCACGATCCCTTCGTTGCGGAAGTCCGTTTTGACGATGCGCACACCGACGCCGTTGGCGAACCGCTCCGCTCTGTGCCGCTGACGAATGATGAACTGAAAGGCGCGGACTGCGTGATCATCGTCACGGACCACAGTGAGATCGACTACAAGCGAGTGTGTTCGCTGGCGCCGTTGATCGTCGACACTCGCAATGCGTTGAATGGCGAAGTGCGTCGCGAAAGCCGCGCGCGCATCATTCGGCTGTAAGGATCGCCACAAAAAGGCACAAGGGGCACAAACAATCATTTTGTGCTTCTTTGTGGCTTTAAGAACGATGCTCAAAATCATCAACGTCGTGGGCGCGCGGCCCAACTTCATGAAGGTGGCGCCGATCGTCGCCGCGATGAAGCAGCGTCCTCACACGTTCCAGCCGCTCGTGGTCCACACCGGCCAGCACTACGACTCAGCAATGTCTGATTCGTTCTTTCACGATCTCGATCTTCCGCAACCTGACACACATCTCGGCGTTGGTTCAGGTTCACACGCGGCACAAACAGCCGCGGTGATGGAACGTTTCGAGCCGGTCGTGCTCCGTGAAAAACCTGACTGGGTGCTCGTCGTCGGCGACGTCAACTCAACGATCGCGTGCGCGCTCGTTTGCGTGAAGCTGGGAGTGAAAGTCGCGCACGTCGAAGCAGGATTGCGCAGCCGCGATCGCTCGATGCCGGAAGAGATCAACCGGCTGCTCACCGATCAGATCGCCGATCTTCTTTTCACGCCATCGCCTGACGCTGACGAGAACCTGCTTGCGGAAGGAATTCCGCGTGAACGAATTCGTTTTGTCGGAAACGTGATGATCGACTCGCTGCAAAAGAACCTCGCGAAGGCGCGTGAGTTGCGCACGCGCGAAGAATTGGGGCTTACCGGAGCCGATTACGCTTTGTTGACTCTTCATCGTCCATCGAATGTCGATCTGCGCGAATCATTCGAGCGAATTCTTTCAGCGCTCGAAGTGATTGCGTCGAAGTTGCCGATCGTGTTTCCCGTGCACCCGCGAACCCGAAAGACGATCGCCGAACTCGGATTGAGCGCGCGTGTTAACTCGATAAGAGATCTGCGCCTCGTCGATCCGCTCGGTTATCTCGACTTCCTCAATCTCTCGAGCAGCGCGCGTTTAGTGCTGACCGATTCCGGCGGCATTCAGGAAGAAACGACGGCGCTCGGCATACCTTGCCTGACCTTGCGCGAGAACACGGAGCGTCCGATCACGGTCGAGATGGGAACGAATGTCGTCGTCGGCACCGACACGAACAGGATTGTTACCGAAGCGACTGCCGCGCTGAACGGCTCCGCAAAGAAGACCGCCCGCCAACCACCGCTTTGGGACGGCCGCACGTCTGAGCGTATCCTCGACGCGCTCGAACAATTCGTCCCACACGCCTGATGGCTGTCCTGAACAAAATCAAACGCGCGCTTCGTGGAGAAGTAAAACTGAAGACGGCTGCGCTTGAAGCGTGGCGGCGCAGTCGAGTTTTGCAGCAACAGCAAAAAGAGCGCGCAGAGATTCTTCACTACGCCAACAAACCGGCCTCACTGTGGCAGCCAAAGAGCACCGAAGAATTGTTGGCCCACTTCCGAAACGATCGCGAAGGTAAATTCTTCAAAGGCTTCAGCGAGCGTGAGAGCACGCGTTTTTATCGCGCTCGATTTCCGGCGGCGGAGGCGGAGCTGCTTGCTTCGGCAAACCTGATCGTCGACGAGCATCGTTGGCCGCTGCTGGGCTTCGGTGAGAAATGTTTCGGTGAAAAGATCGAGTGGGCGCGCGATCCGCTTTCGAGTTACGTGTGGCCGTTGGACTATCACGGCGACATCAAATTGATGCGCGGCGATGGCTCAGACGTACGCGTGCTTTGGGAGTTGAACCGGCTCGGGCATTTCATCACGTTGGCGCGTGCTTACTTCGTCACGAACGACGAACGCTACAGCGCGGAGTTTTTCTCGCAGTTGCGAAGCTGGGAGGAGCAGAACCCCTACGGCCGTGGCGCGAATTGGACGTGCGCAATGGAAGTCGCGCTACGGGCGATGAATCTGGTTGCCGCCTTTCACGTCTTTCGGCATTCCACATTTCTTGACAGTGACACCCTCGAGCTTCTGCTTCGATTATTTCAGCAACATGGCGACTATATCAGTCAGCATCTCGAGTTTTCCCACATTGCTACGAGCAATCATTATTTGTCGGATCTCGCGGGCCTGTTGTGGCTCGGATACTTTCTCCCTGAGTTTCGCGACGCAGAGAACTGGGGCGATGGCGGGTGGACGGGGATGCTTCGCGAAATGGACAAGCAGGTGCTTGCCGACGGCGCGGATTTTGAAGTCTCGACTGGCTATCATCGTTTTGTCCTCGAACTCTTTTTGTACTCGTTTCTCTTCAGCGAGCTGAATGAAGCGACGCAGATCAGGCAGAAGTATTGGGACAAACTCCACCAGATGCTGATCTATGTGCGTGCTTACTTGCGACCAGATGGATTTGCGCCATTGATCGGCGATACGGACAGTGGTCAGGTGCTGCCGATTGGAAGGCACCGTGCAGACGATCACGCGTACCTGCTTGCGATCGGCGCAGTCGTCTTCAACGATCCCGGATTGAAGCTCGAGGGAACAGAGCCGCCGGAAGAATTGTTCTGGATTCTTGGTGAAGAAGGCGTCAGAGCTTTTCAGGAGATGAGCGCGTCAAACCGGTATGCTGTTTCGACTGCGTTTCCGCAGGCGGGCACTTACATCATGCGCGACCGCGATCTTTATCTGTGTTTCAACGCGAGCGACGTGGGGATTCATGGTCGGGGATCGCACGGGCACAACGATGTATTGAGTATTGAAGTCTCGGCAGGTGGGCGCGCGTTCATCGTCGATCCGGGCACATACGTTTATTCGGCCGACCTCGCGAAGCGACATGAGTTTCGCTCCACCGCGTATCATTCGACAGTGCAGATCGACGGCCGGGAGCAGAACACGATCCACGTCGATACTCCTTTCGTGATCGGCAACGAAGCGAAGCCGCGCGTGTTGGAGTGGAAGACGAGCGACGACTTCGATAAGGTCGTGGCGGAACATTATGGATACGCGCCGGTGACGCATCGTCGCACCGTTATCTTCAACAAGCGCGAGCGTGAGTGGTTGATCGACGATGAGTTCTTTGGCGAGGGCGAACACGTTTACGAGGTGCGGTTTCACTTCGCGCCGGGGTTGAATGTGAATGTGCGTGGCGCGGCAGTCGATGCAGGCGGATTGGTTGTCTCTTCGTTGGTCTCCGAGCTCGAGCCGACGCTGGAGCCGCAGCCTGTTTCACGCGATTATGGTGAAATGAGTGACGCTCTTTCGGCGTGTTGGCGCATTTCAGGACCACGGATAACACGAATCGGAACACGGATTATCACGGATTAATCCGTGTTATCCGTGTAATCTGTGGCTAAGATTTATGTGTGGAATTTGCGGAGTCTGGGAATACGGCGCGAACGAAGGCTCGGTGACGCCTTCGTTGCTCGCGCGTATGCGCGATGAGATGACGCACCGCGGTCCCGACGACGCGGGTGAGCTGGTCTTTGACGAAGGTCGCGGCGGTTTCGGCTTTCGTCGCCTCTCGATCATCGATCTCTCCGCCGCCGGCCATCAGCCGATGCACGGCTGTGACGAACGCACGTGGCTGGTCTTCAACGGCGAGATTTACAATCACGCGATCCTGCGCGCCGATCTCGAGAAGCGCGGACACAAGTACGCTTCGCGCACCGACTCAGAAACGATTCTGCACCTTTACGAAGAACGCGGGCTCGACTTCATTCACGAGATCGAGGGCGACTACGGCATCGCGCTCTGGGACACAAGCAAAGAGCAACTCGTGCTCGTGCGCGATCGCATCGGCGTCAAGCCCCTCTACTTCTATCACAAAGACGGCCGCTTCATTTTTGCTTCCGAGATCAAAGCGATCTTGCAGCATCCCGCAGTGACGCCCGACATCGACGAACAAGCGCTCTATCACTATCTGACCTTCCTCACGACACCCGCGCCCACGACGCTCTTTCGCGATATTCATAAGCTTCCCGCGGGTCATCTCGCTGTCGTCAAACGCGACGGCACGCTGAACGTGCAGCGTTACTGGGACGCGCTTCCTCCGAAACAGATCGTTCCACGCAGCGAAGAGGAGCAGCGTGCGGAGATCCTGCGTCTGCTGCGTGATTCAATTCGCAAACGAATGATGTCTGACGTGCCTTTCGGTGTGTTCCTGTCGGGCGGTGTCGATTCGTCTGCAAACGTCGCGCTCATGTCAGAACAGATGTCGCGGCCCGTTCAGACTTTCACCGTCGGGTTCAGCGACGCGGAGTATCTCAACGAGCTGGAGCCGGCGCGACGAATTGCAAAACAGTTTGGCACGAGCCATCACGAAGTGATCATCTCCGAGAAAGAGATGCACGACTTTCTGCCAAAGATGGTGTTTCACCAGGACGAGCCGATCGCCGATCCGGT
>DASSEB010000332.1:0-18175 GCA_035696765.1 Pyrinomonadaceae bacterium
GATCAGCATGCCGACCGCCGCGAGTTCCGGGCGCCAAACGGAGAAGAGATTGCAATGAGCCGAGCAAAAAGCGTAACCACGGATCACACGGATAAAGGCGGATTGATCCGTGGTTATCTGTGTAATCTGTGGCTGATTTTACTGTTCGCTGTGGCGCCTGCATTTGGGCAGCGCCCACCAGGCCCGAGTTCGCCGCTTTATGGCGCACGGACGGAAACCGGTAATCCATCAACAGGTCTGCCGGCTGCTTTGCGCGACGTTCGTATCGAACAAAAACTCGATCAGCAACTGCCCCTCGACCTCGTCTTCCGTGACGAAGCCGGACAGCAAGTGAAGCTTGGCCAGTACTTCGGCAAGAAACCAGTAGTGCTCGCGCTCGTCTACTACGATTGCCCGATGCTTTGCACACAGGTGCTCAACGGCATGGTGACGTCGTTTCGCGTGCTGCCGTTTCGGATCGGAAACGAATTCGACGTGGTGACCGTCAGTTTCGATCCGCGCGAAACAAACACGCTCGCCGCGTCCAAGAAAAAGATCTACGTCAACTACTTGCCTGAGAAGATGCGCGCCGGCGCCGAAAGCGGCTGGCACTTTTTAACCGGTGATCCGGAGAACATCGCGAAACTAACCGACGCGGTCGGGTTTCGCTATCACTACGACGAGGCCACCAAACAGTTTGCCCACGGCAGCGCGATAATGGTGACAACACCGCAGGGAAAACTTTCACGTTACTTTTACGGCATCGATTATCCGGCCCGCGACCTGCGCCTCGGACTAATCGAATCGTCTGCAAACAAAATCGGATCGCCCGTAGATCAACTGCTGCTGTACTGCTACCACTACGATCCGGCGACGGGTAAGTACGGCGCGGCAATAATGAAGGTGATGCGCATCGCAGGCGTGCTCACCATCCTGGGAATTGCGGCGATGTTGCTTCTACTCAAAGCACGCAATCCAAAAGTAATTCGAGGAGCAGCTTAGAAATGCAGTCGTGGATTCCATTGGTGCCTGAGAGTGCTTCGTCCTTCTCGTGGAAGGTTGACGCGCTGTACTTCTATCTCTCGGGCGTCACGCTGTTCTTCGCATTGCTGATCTCAGGGATGGTGATCTTCTTTGTCATCCGTTACCGGCGGCGCACTCCGTACGAGATTCCGCGGCCGATCGCGGGTTCGCACAAGCTCGAGACTCTCTGGACCGTCATTCCGTTCATCATCGCGATGACGATGTTTGGCTGGGGCGCGCGGATTTATTTCGAACAATACAAGCCGCCTGCGAATGCGATTGAGGTTTACGTCGTCGGCAAGCAGTGGATGTGGAAGCTGCAACACGCTACCGGGCAGCGCGAGATCAACGAGTTGCACGTGCCGGTCGGCCGGAAGATAAAGTTGATCATGACGTCGGAAGACGTCATTCACGACTTTTTCGTGCCGGCTTTCCGCACGAAAGCTGACGTCGTGCCCGGCCGTTACACGACGCTGTGGTTTGAACCGACCAAGCCGGGCACGTATCACCTGTTCTGCGCTGAGTATTGCGGCATGAACCACTCGGGCATGACCGGATCCGTGATCGTGATGGAGCCGCGAGAGTTTGACAACTGGTTGAGCGGCAACACCGGCAGCATGACGCCTGCGACCGCCGGTCAGCAGTTGTATCAGACACTGGGTTGCGCATCGTGTCACGGAGCGAATGGTGAAGGCGGGCGAGGTCCCACTCTCGCCGGTGCTTTTGGAAAAATGACGCCATTGCAGGACGGCGGGTCGGTGCGCGTAGATGAGCCTTACATCCGCGAGTCGATTCTTAATCCGCAGGCGAAGATTGTCGCGGGGTTTGGTCCGATCATGCCGACTTTTCAGGGCCAGGTCAGTGAGGACCAGTTAGTGCAGCTAATGGCGTACATCAAGTCGTTACAGGCAGGCGGGCAGACGACGCCGGCAACGGCCGCGAGTCCGGCACAGAGTTCATCACCGGCAAATGCACCGTCGCCGACGAGAAACATTAGATGAGCCACAAAGAAGCACAAAAGTCATAAAAGCGATTACAGATATGAGAGCAATAGAGTCATTCGAAGTACCAGCTCCACCGCGAGTCAACTACATCAATGCCCAGTACGGGCTGAAGTCATGGCTGTTGACGAAAGATCATAAGCGTATCGCGCTGCTTTATCTCGGCTCCATCACGTTCTTTTTCTTTATCGGCGGACTGTACGCGATGATGATCCGCCTCGAGTTGCTGACTCCGCAAGGCGACCTCCTGCAGTCGACGACCTACAACAAGGTCTTCACGCAACACGGCATCATAATGATCTTTTTCTTCCTCATCCCGTCGATACCGGCGACGCTCGGGAACTTCCTCATCCCGATGATGATTGGAGCGAAAGATCTCGCTTTTCCCAGAATCAATCTGTTGAGCTGGTACATCTACCTGCTCGGCGGAGTGATCACGATTTACGCGCTGCTGGCCGGCGGCGTCGATACGGGATGGACCTTCTACACGCCTTTCAGCACGACTTTCTCGAACTCTTACGTGGTCGCGACCGGGTTGGGGATCTTCATCAACGGCTTCTCTTCGATCCTGACCGGACTCAATTTCATCGTCACGATTCACACGATGCGGGCTCCCGGCATGACGTGGTTTCGTATGCCGCTGTTTCTCTGGTCACACTACGCCACCAGCCTGATCATGATCCTGGGCACGCCCGTAATCGCGATCACGGTTTTATTGCTGGCGTTTGAGCGCCTCGCCGGCGTCGGCATCTTTAATCCCGCCCTCGGCGGCGATCCCGTTTTGTTTCAGCACCTCTTCTGGTTTTATTCACATCCCGCCGTCTACATCATGGTGCTGCCGTCGATGGGCGTGATTAGCGAACTCATCGCAAACTTTTCGCGCAAGAACATCTTCGGCTACAGCTTTGTCGCGTTCTCCAGTCTCGCGATCGCCGTATTTGGATTTTTGGTCTGGGGACATCATTTGTTCGTGACGCCTCAGTCCGTGTACGCCGGAATGATCTTTTCCTTTCTGAGTTTCGCGGTGGCGATCCCGTCGGCAATCAAAGTTTTCAACTGGACTGCCACGCTGTACAAGTCGTCGATCTCGTACGACACGCCGATGCTCTACGCACTGGGATTTATTGGTCTGTTCACGGTTGGAGGCATGACGGGATTGTTCCTGGCCTCTCTCGCGGTCGACGTACACCTGAGCGACACGTATTTCGTCGTCGCGCACTTCCACTACATCATGGTCGGCGGAGCTTTGATGGGATACCTCGGCGGCCTGCACTACTGGTGGCCCAAGATCTCAGGGCGCATGTATCCCGAAGGCTGGGGCAGATTCAGCGCCCTCGTCATCTTCGTCGGTTTCAACCTGACGTTCCTGCCACAATTCGTTGCGGGCTACCTTGGAATGCCGCGAAGGTATCACGCGTATCCGCCGGAGTTTCAGGTGTTCAATGTGCTTTCGACCGCAGGCGCGTCGATCCTCGGTTTCGGCATGTTGATACCTGCGATTTACTTTGTCTGGTCTATGCGTTACGGGAAACATGCCGAAGCGAATCCATGGCACCTGCCGGGACTCGAGTGGCGTACGCAGTCGCCGCCGCCTACTGAAAACTTTGAAGAGACGCCGATTGTGACGTGGGACGCTTACGAATTTGCGCCGCGAGAAGAGACTGAAGTTGTGGGTAAATTCGGGCCCGAGCTGGAGCGTATTTGACGATGGCGACCGAAGCTACAGCACCAGAGATTCACGGCCACCGGTCGTTGCAGCACCATTTCGAAAACATGGAGCAGCAACGCGAAGCCGGCACGCTCGGAATGTGGGTCTTCCTCGTCACCGAGATCATGTTCTTCGGCGGAATGTTCCTGGCCTACACGCTCTACCGATCGCTGTACCCGGCAGCCTTCGCTTCAGCCAGCAACCATCTCGACATCACGCTCGGAGCGGTTAACACGGGTGTGCTGATCCTGAGCAGTTTTACGATGGCGATGGCCGTCTATTTCACCCAGATAGGTAAACGCCGGCCACAGGTGCTCTGTTTGTTACTTACTCTGCTCCTCGGTTTGACGTTTTTGGGGATCAAGGCGGTTGAGTATCACGACAAGTATGAGGATCGTCTGATCCCGGGCAGGTTGATTCCGGGCCATTCGTTCAATCCGCAGGTGCAGCAGGAAGGCCAGCCAGTGGATCCTCATAAGCTGCACCTCCTGCCGGGAGCGACAGTGGAGAAGGTCGAGATGTTTTACTGGATCTACTTCGCTATGACCGGGATGCACGCGCTGCACATGATCATCGGCGCCGGCTTGCTGACGTTCCTGCTAATTTTTTCATTGAAGGGACGCTTCGATCCTGAGTATCACAGCCCGGTTGAAGTGATTGGACTTTACTGGCACTTCGTCGACATCGTGTGGATTTTTCTCTTTCCTCTACTGTATCTGCTTGGTCGGCACTTGGAGCACGGGTAGTTTCGTTTGACTGTATGAGCGAGCACATAGTTTCGGTCAGAGTCTACATCACCATCTTCCTGGTCCTGCTGGGGGGAACAGCCCTGACTGTCGTGGCGGCCTTTTTCGACTTCCCCTGGCAGCTAAACACGATCGTGGCGCTGACTATCGCCACGATCAAAGCAACGTTCGTCGTGCTGTATTTCATGCACGTGCGTTACAGCTCGCGTCTGGTTTGGGTGATTGTCGCTGCCGCTCTATTTTGGATGGGCATCCTGTTCGCGCTGACGTTCAGCGACTATTTGACGCGCGACTGGATTTCGATTCAACCGTATTGAGCCTTCACTCGCCCGGTTGCAGCGTTGTTTCCCGCACCTCGATCAACCGCCTACATGAAGGGCAGTTCAGACGAATGGTGGCGTCTGACGTTTTGATTGGCGCGCCACAGAAAGGGCAGTCGCCGTGCACTTCATTGTGATGGAAAAGATCGCGCATCATGAATACCGGTAAGACGAGGCCGGCGATTAGCAGTGGGATACCAAAGATGAGGCCGATGGTCGCGCCCTGGCCGAGAGTTAAACTTATGACAAGGCCGGCGATGAACAGCACCAGACCCAGGGCAATGCTGAATGAAAAGCTGTAGGCACTATCAAAGGTACGGCCTGATTTCGCAACGTTTGGTCGATCAGCTTCCATTTTGAGAAAGCCTCCTTGGAAGGTATTGGGTCTGGGGAGATCGCCTCGGACTCGGTAGCAGTGACTTTAAGACAGGATTGCAGGATTTTCAAGATTGACACGATGAAAACACCATTTGAAACTTTTCTCGAGCGCCAGGACGAGGAAGCGTGGTCGGCAGCGCTGACCGCTTTGCTTCGCGCGATTCACGAAGTAGATCGAAACGCCACTCAGATCTGGTTCTCGTTTTACCCGCTCTCGCTTTTTACCGCCCTCGAGCGGGCGGAGGATCCGGAAACACTGTCGCAGCGGTTGTTGATGCAGGGAAACTTCTACCTGAAAGATCAGATCGACTCGTCACATACGTTTCTGTACGGGCATCGTTACTGGCCTGAAGTAAAACGCGCGGTGCAAAAGCACGCGCGCGAGTTTTCTCCGGATGACGCGCAATCGCTTTCGGATCAGATTTTGTCTGTTTCGCAAAGAGTCGCCGGCGAAGCAAAGGTCGATCACTCGCTCGTTATCGGCATCACTGCGGTCGCGTTCATGACGATCAGGCAAGCAGGGCTGGCGGCATTCGAAGCCGCGCCGGGCAAGATGCTGATCGATCAGAAGCACGCGCGAAAGTCGCCGGCGCAGGTCCTGCGCGAACGCGCGGTGGACGACAGCCAGGGGTTCTTTGCGTTTCTCAAGACGGTCGACAAGAAGTGGACCATCACTTATGACGAGAATGACGATCGCGCGAAGTATCGCATGAATCACGTTCAGGATCTGGCCTGGGGCGCGGCTGACGATCGTTCCCGAAACTGGCGCGAACTCGATCCGCGACGAATCGAAGGACCGATTCCGGTCGAGTGTCGGTCGGCTTCATGTGGAACGTGTTGGGTCGGAATTCTTGGAGGTGCGGAGAAGCTCTCTGACGTTGCGACTCGCGAGGGAAAGAAGATCAAGGAGTTTGGTTACATCGACACTTCAGAAGCGAAGCCGTTGATCCGGCTCGCCTGCCAGGCACAGGCACTCGGCGCCATCTCGATCGTTATTCCTCCCTGGAATGGCGTGTTTGGGAAGTATCTGAAAAGGCTCAAATCGTCCACAGAAGAATCTGTGGAAGAATGAGACTCGATGGCTAAACCCAAGCGGAAAGCGCCCAGCACGCATACTACAGCCTTTCTCTTCGTCTTTGCTGCTGCTTTTCTCTGGAGCACTGGCGGCCTCTTCATCAAGTGGAACTCACTTAGCGGGCTCGAACTCTCGTGCTATCGGTCGTTCCTGGCCATGATCACCGTCGCCATTCTCACCAGGCATGAGGGCTTTGGTCTAAACCGGCTCATGCTTGTCGCTTCGCTTCTTTATGCCGTTCTGCTGATACTGTTCGTTGTCGCAACGAAAGAAACAACCGCCGCGAATGCGATCTTCCTGCAATACACTTCGTCGGTGTACGTGCTGATCCTCGAACCGATCGTTTACAAAGAAAAGTTTCGTGGGCGCGATCTGATCACGGTAGCAGTGTGCCTTGGCGGGATGGCGCTGTTTTTCGTCGGACAGCTACGGCCGCAAGACATTACCGGAAACATTTTGGCCCTCGCGTCCGGGTTTTGCTTTGCACTGTATTTTCTGCTGCTGCGCCATCCGCGGGCACGCGAAGTCAATCGCGCTTCATCCGTGATCTACGGAAACCTCGTGGCTGTAATTCTGACCGCGCCGTGGGGATTGGCCGCGCTCGCCCGTGTTACACAACACGACGCGCTGAGTGTTGTCTATCTCGGCGTGGTCCAACTCGGGATTGCTTACACACTTTTCACTTTCGGAATGGCACGCGGCGTGAGATCACTGGACGCGGGAATAATTTGCTACATCGAACCGGTGTTGAATCCTGTATGGGTTTTCCTCGTGCTGGGCGAAAGGCCTTCCCGCTGGGCGCTCCTCGGCGGCACAATCATTCTGGCCGCCGTTCTGAGCCACATGATTTTGGATGCGCGAGGAAAGAGGAGAACAGCCGCAGCAACCGTGGAAGTCGCCCACGGTTAATCGCCAAACACGCTGCCAACTCGGAACTCAAGGTTTGGCAAGACGACCGATTTCAGTTGGTCATCTCTTTCGAGTACAACACTCGGAGCGTATTGGTCGCCGTTCAGCACACGTAATTCAATAATCCCTGACGTTTCATCGACAAGCCACAGCTCTTTTACGGCGAGCGCGGCATAAGTATCCGCTTTCGTATTACGGTCATAGATTGCTGTGCTCGGAGAAATCACTTCGATCACCAGGTCTGCGGTGGTCCTGTAATTCGGATACCTGGGATCGACGCGAGCCTGAGTTTCGGCGGCAACGTAAAACAAATCGGGTTCCAGCCAACTATTTGGCGCTCTCATGATCCCAGCGCGTGGCACATACAAGGTGCCTTGATCGTTAGTCTGTGTGAGGTGATCGGACAACAAACGAACAAGCCGGCTAACGGCATTGCTATGCAAATACCCAGGAGTGGGTGTCATATAGAGGACTCCTGCAATTAACTCGAGTTTGGAATGGTCTGGCGGCTCGGGAAGTTCCCAAAACTCCTCGAGCGTGTATGTCTTAACCAATGGTGATGTGCTTACCCAGGCCATGTCGTGACTCCGATGAGGATTTAGTGGGCCAGATAATAGCATACGATTGGGCAATCAGATAATCTGGCGAAAAAATGTCATCCAACGCTGCACAGGACTCGTCCAGTCGTTTCTAATCAACGCTTACTTCATTGAACTTTGTTCACTCACGCGACAAAAGCCGTGGGTGCACTTGCCTGAATCATCCGTAAATGTCAGACTTACCAAACGCTAACCAGCCTGGCATATCGCCAATGAGTTGAGCGTAAATAAATCTTCTTCTTCCGGTATAAATAATCCAGCAATGAACCAGCAGGCTACAGCTTCACAAAAAACCCGCGCCGAACAAGAAACTGAAAATGAGGCAAATCGACTGAGAGAACAAGTGGATTCCGCTCTGCTTGCCGTAGCGGCACGTGCACCAGATGAGATTGAGTCGCTACATACTGCGGCTGATCGCATCGAACGGGCTGCCCGCGATCTCGCCGACGCGTTGCGCCAACTCGCTCAGCAGCGCAGAACTCCGGAAGGCCTGTAGGCTACCGGCCTGCGCGCCTAAATTTAATCGCTCTATGAACCTTTTCGTTTTCGATTGGAGATACCCGAATGGCTTCTACTCGCACTGAAGCAGTTACCGAACACCTGGGCCGTAAGAATACTTCAAACGAGTTGGATAGCTACGGTATCAAAGACCCCGCTCGTGTTTACTGGAACCTCAATACACCCGAGCTCTACGAAGAGATTGCCCGTCGCAAGGAAGGTGTCCTCTCGAATCACGGCTGTGTGCTCGTCGATACAGGCGAACACACCGGTCGCGCCGCGAAAGACAAGGCGATTGTGCGCGAATCCGACAGCGAGGAAAAAGTTTTCTGGGGTGACGTAAACAAAGATTTCACGCCGGAGAAGTTCAACGCGCTGAAACAGCGGATGATGGCCCATGCAAAAGGCCGTGAGCTTTTCGTGCAGGACACGTTTGTCGGCGCCGATCCGGATTACCGGTTGCCGATTCGTGTTGTCAGTGAGTTGGCGTGGCATTCTTTGTTTGCGCGCACGATGTTCATCAGCAACACTCAGGAAACCACCGCTCACAAACCGGAATTCACCATCATCAATTTCCCGAGCTTTCAAGCCGATCCGCAACGCGACGGCACTCGATCGCCAACCTTCATCCTGATGGACTTTAGCCAGCGATTGGTTTTGATCGGCGGCACATCGTACGCCGGCGAGACCAAGAAGAGCGCGTTCACGATCATGAACTATCTGCTGCCGCAACGTGGCGTCATGAGCATGCACTGCTCCGCTAACGTCGGCGCCGAAGGTGATGTCGCGATCTTTTTTGGTTTGTCCGGAACAGGCAAGACGACTCTGTCGGCCGATCCCGAACGCCGTTTGATCGGCGACGACGAGCACGGTTGGGCCGATAACGGAGTTTTCAATTTTGAGGGTGGCTGCTACGCGAAGGTGATCAAACTCTCGGCCGAAGCCGAGCCCGATATCTATCGCACCACGCAGATGTTTGGCACGATTCTGGAGAACGTCGTTTACGATCCATCCACGCGCCAGATTGATCTCGACGATCCGCGCAAGACTGAAAACACGCGCGCTTCCTATCCACTCACCAGCATCGACAACATCGTCCCCGAAGGACGCGGCGGACATCCGCGGAATATCATCATGCTGACCGCGGACGCGTTCGGTGTTCTGCCGCCCGTCGCGCGGTTGACGCCTGAACAAGCAATGTATCACTTCCTCTCGGGTTACACCGCAAAAGTAGCCGGCACTGAAAAAGGCATCAAAGAACCAGAAGCAACTTTTTCCACCTGTTTTGGCGCGCCGTTCATGGTGCTGCATCCAGGCGTTTACGCCGATCTGCTTGGTCAGCAGATGGCGAGGCACAACGCGGTATGCTGGTTAGTCAACACAGGTTGGAGCGGTGGACCATACGGCGTCGGGCAGCGGATGAAGATCAGTTACACGAGAGCGATGATTCGCGCGATCCTCAGCGGCGAATTGGCGGACACTCAAACCACGCCCGATCCGATCTTCGGCGTCGGCATCCCGGTTTCGTGTCCTGAAGTACCGGCAGAGGTGCTGCAACCGCGAAATACGTGGGGGGACAAAGAAGCCTACGATCGCCAGGCGAAAGATCTCGCGCGCCGGTTCAATGAGAATTTTAAGAAGTACGAAGCGGGTGTCTCCGAGGCCGTGAGGGCAGTCGCACCAAAAGCGTAACCACGAATGACACGGATCCGAAGACGGATGATCGCGGATTAATCGGTGTCAATCAGCGGTTTCAATCTGCGTTCATCTGCGGTCCAGTTTCACTTTGTCCTTCACTAAATCTTCCATCGTACACCCGTACAGCTCCGCGTATCTGAGCAACACCAACAATGGTGGCTCACGCTTTCCACTTTCGTACTGTGAAATGCTCGCGGAATAGAGTGGCTCATCTTTTACTGCTAACTGCTTGACCATCTCTTCCTGAGTCAACTCAAGGCTCAGCCGAATCTGCTTCAGCTTTGCACCGAGTTTCTTAGGCCGTGCCCGGTAGGAGCGCCCCATCAGCGGTCAGCCCTCCGTCTCGAGCCGGCCCGCGATGAGTTGTGCTTCAGGTTGTCAAGTCTACTATTTAGTACTAAGCTACGCGCTGTTACTTGCTTTGCTCGGACGCCTTGCATCCGAGCAAACAGCATTAGCTGGCTTTACTCCTGGCTATCATCATTTTTCAAAGTCGGAGCACCCGCCCAGAGATAGTCTGAAGGTTTAGCGGCGCAGATTGTCTACGGTGCTCCTTAACGGGAGCGGTATATCCAGTTGGGGCTGGACTACCGCTCTCGTCGCATTTTGAGAATAGCATTGCCAGAGCAATCGAGAATAGACGGAACAAAGTGAAACGCGCTAGCCGGGAGGCCAATTCATGCCGCGTCCCGCAAGCACGTGCACGTGCAAGTGGAAAACTGACTGTCCTGCACCCGCGCCGGTATTGATGACTGTGCGATAACCGTTTTCTGCGTGACCCTGATCGTTGGCGACGCGCGCACCGATACGCAGCAAGTGGCCCAGCAGACCTTCCTCTTTCTGCGAAGCGTCGTCGAGCGATTCAACATGCTCGCGCGGGATCACCAGCACGTGCATCGGCGCTTGCGGATTAATGTCGCGAATCACCACGCAACTTTCATCCTGGTGCACGAAATCACCCGGGATCTTTCCCGCGACGATCTTGCAGAATAAACAGCTCTCCTCTGACATTCCCATGGCTCCTTGCTTTGAAGACTCAAGCTTCAGCTTGCTCTCGTGACGGAGTGACCTGAAGGTTGAAATCTGAACTTTGAGGCGCCGTCACAGACGCGATAATTCGTTCGATATCCGCACCGACGGCGCGCAGTTTTGCTTCGATCTTTTCGTAGCCACGATCGATATGGTAAACGCGATCGATCAACGTTTCGCCGTTCGCGATTAGCCCGGCGAGTACGAGTGACGCTGACGCGCGCAGATCCGACGCGATCACGCGCGCACCATTGAGCGATGTTGGCCCATCAACAATCGCCGTCTTTCCGTCGATCTGAATTTGAGCTCCCATGCGTTGAAGTTCAGACGCATGCATGAACCGGTTCTCAAAAACTGTTTCGACGATCTCCGATCTTCCCCGCGCCTGAGTCATCAAAACCATGTACTGCGCCTGCATGTCTGTCGGAAACTCCGGATAGGGCGCGGTCGACACGTTGATTGCTTTTAATCCATCCGGACAAGTGACTTCCAACGTCGTAGGATTAGCTTCTTTAATCACTACGCCGACGCTTCTCAGTTTCGAGATAACACTGGTGAGGTGATCCGGACGGCAATCTTTGATCTCGAGCTCGCCTTGTGTAAGTGCGGCCGCGACGATGAACGTACCCGTTTCGATTCGATCCGGAATGATCGTGTGTTCCGCGCCGCCCAGTGATTCGACTCCCTCGATCTGGATCGTTTCCGTTCCGGCGCCGTTAACGCGCGCGCCCATCTTGTTCAGCAGGTCGGCGAGATCGACGATTTCCGGTTCGCGAGCGGCATTACGAAGAGTCGTGGATCCTCGCGCGAGAGTCGCGGCCATCATCAAATTCTCGGTGCCGGTGACCGTGACTTTTCCGAAGTGAATGTCAGCCCCTCGCAAGCGTCCATCACTCGGCGCGCGCGCGACAACGTTTCCAGCCTCGAGTTTTACTTCCGCGCCAAACTTTTCGAACCCTGCCAAATGCAGATCGATCGGACGCGTACCGATCGCACAACCGCCCGGCAGGGAAACTTTTGCCTTGCCGAAGCGAGCGAGCAGTGGTCCAAGCGCAAGGACCGATGCGCGCATGGTTTTTACGAGTTCGTAAGGCGCCTCGAAGAGTTCAACGTGCGCCGCGGTGATCTTGTGAGTTCGGAGTTCCGGAGTCAGGACTGTGGCGCCGATGTCTTCGAGCAAGCGCCGCTGCGTGATGATGTCGCGAACGTAAGGGATGTTGTGGAGAATGACTGTATCCGGCGTAAGCAACGCCGCGGCCATGCATGGCAGCGCTGAATTTTTTGCACCGCTGATGGAAACCCTGCCGTGAAGGGCCCGGCCCCCGGAGATACGAAATTTGTCCACAATGCCGGACAGAGTAAAGGAAAATCATCGCTTAAGCCACAGATTTTCACGGATGAACACGGATCAGATCCGTGTTCATCCGTGAAATCCGCCGCTGTCACCGCCCTCTTGCTCGATCTATTCGTTCGCGCTGATCCGTTTGAGATGAACGCCGCCATTCGTCGTCATGGCCTTGACGGTCGCTCCACCCGAACCGAGATTGAGCGCAATCTGCTTTGTGATTGGGCCCTGAACCGTTACCGGAAAGTCAACACTGACACTTCCGTTTACGGTCCCAGTCTGGAGATTGGCTGAATAATTTTCCGGGACCGACATGATCACGCCGCCGTTGGTCGTGCTCACGTCGAGACTCTCACCATCCCAACGATCGCCGCCCAGTTCGATAACCAGACCGCCATTGGTTGTCGAACCGTGAACGGCGCCACCGACTCTCTTCAACACGACCCCGCCGTTCACCGCAGTGAAATCGATACGACCATTTACTTCAGCGATCGCGATGCCGCCGTTTCGCGTCTCCACTGACAGATCCGCTCGGCGCGGAACGAAGACTTCGTAGCTCACGTCCCAGTGATAATCTCTACGATTGTCCGGACCACTTGCAAAAATCTTCGCGCCACTCGTTTCGATTCTTATTTGCTTAGCCAGCGCTTCAGCTTCTGCGGCGCTGGGCGCGCCGGTCTGCACGCGCGCGCGCACCAGGACCTGATTCTGGTCCCAACCCTTTACCGAAACGCCGCCGTTTTGCCTGCCGTCGATTCCGATTGTGCCGCCACTCGGCGCCAGCGTTTGCTCCCTGATTTCGCAATTGGCAACCAGCCTGTCGTTGTACGAGTTGTTATCACGACAAGATAGCGAGCCGCCTCTTTCTCTTTGCGCAAATACTGAAACGCCGGCAAACGTAACCAGCACGGCAATCAGCAGACTACGCCCTATAAACCTGTGCATGACTTCGGTCTCCTTAATGTCTGGGGTTCTTGTTCTTCGCGTATCGCGCTTCTGAACGCTAAACACCACGGGCGCAGGCGTTGTGACAGGTATCTCCTGTCTACTTGCGCTGCAACACGACGATCCGCGGAATGCCTTGCAAATCGGGCTTGATTTCAACTAAACGCCAGACCTCATCCTCGATCAGTTCTCTCACCGTCTCGCCCTGATCGAACCCAATCTCCATGATCAAGTGTCCATCATCCTTCAGAAACGCCGGCGCTTCGGCTATCAAACGACGAATAACACTAAGCCCGTCCGGCCCGGGCGAAAGCGCAACGAGGGGCTCGTGATCCCTGACTTCGCGTTGAAGGCCGGCGAGCATTCCCTCTGCTACGTAAGGCGGGTTCGACACAACCAAATCGAACTGATAATCGCTTTGATCCACATCATCAAAGCAATCCGAAACCACAAATACCATTCGGTCTGACACGGACAGCGTATTCGCGTTCAGCTTCGCCACTTCAATGGCGGCCGGCGATTTGTCGACGGCCACCGCTCGCGCGTCACCAATCTCAAGCAACAGAGTAATCGCAATACAACCGGAGCCTGTCCCAACGTCGCAAATTAATGAAGCAGGACGCGCAACCTCGACCGCCGCTTCGACAAGCAACTCCGTTTCCGGACGCGGGATCAACACATCCCGCGTTACCCGAAACTCACGTCCGAAAAAATCCTGCACACCGGTGATGTATTGAAGCGGTTCCCCGGCGGCGCGCCGCTCGACAGTCTCTTGAAACTTGCGCAAAGCAGCGTCTTCAATTCGATCTTCGGCGTGACTGATCAGAAAAGTTCGATCCTTGCGGAGTGCGAAAGAAAGCAGTGAACCAGCTTCGCGACGTGCTTCAGGCACGCCCGCTCGATCCAATAACTGCGACGCGTCACGCAGCGCTTCGGCAATGCAGATGTTCATTCGTTGCCATTCTATTGGAACTAACTCGTGATTCAATCTTTTTACTTAGCATAGAACGAGGCTCGTTCCTCCCGTGACGTCAGGGACCCCCGCAAGCATTTCGCTTCCGGGGGTTCTGGCGTAAATGGGTCGAAGTTTAACAACGTTAGCCGGTGGGGGTTCACGTGAATAAGCTTTCCAAAAGCTGTCTGTTGTTTGGTCTCAACTGGCTTGATGCGCAACTCACGCTCCTCTGGATTCGCCTACACGTCGCCACCGAGGGTAACGGTTTGATGGCTCGCGTCCTCGACCATGGCGAGCTGACCTTTCTCGGCGCTAAGCTCGTCATCGGCGCTCTCGCCGCTTACATTCTTTATCGTTGCGCTCACTTGCCCGTCGCTCGGTATGGTCTAACCGTTGTTCTTGGGATTTATTCGCTTTTGATGGTGGTGCATGCCGCCACCGGCTGCGTCGCGCTTGGCTGGCACGGGCCGGTTATGGTTCTCGAATATTTCGTAGCTTTACCCGATACTTTGTTGGCGTTCTTAAGTTAAAACGAAACTCGCCTTAGCCTTTCTGCGTTGGTACAATCGGCTCGCAACGGCACCCGTTCCGAAAGCATCCAAGCCGATGTTGGCAACAAATCACAATTCATAACTCAGAGAGGGAAGAAGTTTATGTACAGACTTTCCGCACGCCAAATTTTATTGATTGCTCTCATATCAGGATTATTCGCCGCCGGGGTGGTTGTAATTCTCGACAAGGTCTCAAACCGCTTTCAGCCGTCGCAGGCTGCGTTTACCGAAACGCCGCCCGCAGGCATCAGCGATCCGGCGACCTCCACCGATGAACAGAACAATATCGAGGTATACCGCACGTTGAGTCCCGGTGTGGTGTTCATCCACTCGACTTCGTACTCGCGCGACTTCTTTGGCTTTGTCGAGCCGCAGGAAGGTTCCGGTTCGGGCTCGATACTGGACCAGCAAGGCAATATTCTGACGAACTATCACGTCATCGAGGGCGCGCAAAAAGTTTCCGTCAGCATGGGTGGACAGAAGGATTATGCGGCCACAGTTGTCGGCCGCGATCCTGATACCGACCTTGCCGTCATCCGTTTGCTAGAAAAACCCGCTGGTCCATTGACCGTAATTCCCCTTGGCGATTCAGACAAACTCATCGTGGGACAGAAAGTGCTCGCCATCGGTAATCCGTTTGGTCTCGATCGAACCTTGACGACCGGCGTCATCAGTGGCTTACAGCGGCCAATACGCGCACGCAACAGCCGCTTGATCGAAGGCGCGATTCAAACGGACGCTTCCATCAATCCAGGTAACTCCGGCGGGCCCCTACTCGACTCGCACGGTCGCATGATTGGCATCAATTCGCAAATCCTGTCGCCTTCGGGAAGTTCGGCGGGCGTCGGTTTTGCGGTGCCGGTGAGTATTGCAAAACGCGTTGTGCCACAGTTGCTGCAAAACGGCCAGGTACGTCGGCCTAAGCTGGGCATCAGCGCCCGTGACGTGGCGGCGTTTCGAAATCAGGTTGATCTGCCCGTAAGTGAGGGTGTGCTGATCATTCAGGTAGCGCGCGGCACTGGCGCAGCGAGTGCGGGTCTTCGTGGAATGCAGCAAACGGAGACCGGTGATTTCGAGCTCGGCGACATAATAATCGGCATCGATAACGAAAAGATCGCAAATAACGACGATCTGTTCCGTGTGCTCGACAAGCATCAGATCGGCGAAACAGTTCAGGTGCAAATCTGGCGTGATGGCCGGCGGATCTCAGTTCCGGTGCGTTTGACGGAATCGCCTGAGTCGCGGCGCTGATCGCTTACTAATCATCTTATGAACCAGACGACCCACTTCTTCAATCTGGGTTATGGCTGGCTGTGCAAACACTGCTGCGCAGAGGATGCTGAACGAAAGCAACACCACGGCGAACACCGCTCTCAGCCATTAGCACTTGCTAAATGGGTTGACGAAGGTCATCGCTGTGGTTTGCGCTGTCCACGGTGTGGGATTGAGGAGTTTGTAAAGAAACCCTGACGCCGCGGCCTACCGGCCAAACTCAGCCTCGTAATCTCTAAGACTGCGCGTGATCACGTCGAGCGCTTCTTTGCGGTCGTAAACGTCTACTATCTCCACGTTCTTGTTCGTATCGCTCGGAAGCTGTTTGTAACTCAGGAAGTAATGCTTCAGTCGATCGATTAGTCCTTGCGGCACGTCGCCAATCTCCTGAATCTTTCCGTACGCGAGGTCGGCTTCGAGTACGGCGATGATCTTGTCGTCAGCTTCATTGCCGTCAATCATCCGTAGACCACCAATCGGGCTCGCATGAAGAAAAAAGCTGCCGTGTGCAAACGCCTTTTCCGACAGAACGCAGATATCCATCGGATCTTTGTCGCCTTCGATTCCGGTGCGACCTGTCCGTTGCTCGCAGAGTGCGGCCACTTCGCGTCCGCAAAACGTTTGCGGAATGAAGCCGTAAAGCGTGGGCGACATCGACGAGAAGCGCTGCGGGCGATCGACGCGCAAATGGCCCGACAACTTATCCAACTCATATTTGACCGCGTCGGTGGTAACAATCTCGATGTAGGCGTTGACCAGTTCCGGCGTCTTTGGTCCGGGCGTGACGCCGTGCCACGGATGAGCCTGGAATAGTTGTTTGTTCATTGGGCGATGATAAATGAGCCACAAAAAGGCACAAAATGCACAAGAGGAAAGCTACTTCGAACGGCCGAGGTTTCCATGCTAATCGTTTGTGACTTTTGTGCCTTTTTGTGACCTTGCTAGAATGTGGCGACTCTATGGCGGCGAGTGCGGAAATTGTTGCTAAGCCGGTTGCAGGCGCAATCTCGTTGCGCTGGATTATCGGCGCGCGCGACGACCTCATCTGGTTCATCGGTTCAGTGGTTTCCAGTTACGCGTTGTTCTTTCTTTACGTCAGCGGAGTGCTACCGCTACTCCCGATGGTTGCGTTCTGGGCCATCCTGATCGACGCGCCGCACGTGTTCGGCACGTTCTCACGCACTTACTTCGATCGAACCGAAAGAAAAAATCGCGCTCGATTGCTTTGGGGCTCGCTGCTCTTCTTCGCGATTGGGCCGGTGATGGTGCTTGCGGGCGCAGGCTTGGTGTTTCTGTTTGTAGCGGCGCTGTGGGCCTACTATCACCTCGTGAAGCAACACTACGGCTTCATGGTGCTCTACAAGAAGAAGAACGGCGACCTGGCGCGTGTCGACAATGCGCTCGATCGCCTGCTGCTGCTCTTTGCTTTCAACTATCCGTTTGTCGAGTTTATCGCGCGCGATCCCGAAGCGATGGCGCGTGTGCCGGCGGTTTTGCGAGGAGGCGTCAACGGCTTCTCGAAGCTACTGCTCGCGGCGACGGTTCTTCTCTTTGTCGCGTGGATTATCCGGCAGGTGCAGCGCGCTGTGACCGGCGAGCCATTAAACGTGCCGAAGTATCTGTTACTGGCAGCGGCGATTCCGATGCACTGGATCGTGTTGCTGACGCCGATGCCGCACAAGCCGATCGCGATCGTTGCGATACTGACGATCTACCATAATTTCCAGTATCACCGGCTGATCTGGTTTCACAATCAGAAGTACAAATCGCGTGAGAAGTACGGCGCCGCGGAACTCATCAGCCGCCGGTTAATCTACTACATCGGCTTTGGAATTATTTTCGGGGTGATTTACCAGGGACCGAGACAGTTACTGAACAACTGGGGATCGTCTCTGGGTGTTCAGCTGGGGATTTCGTTTCTGTGGGGCTACGCGTTCGTTCACTACTATCTCGATTCGAAGATTTGGAGGGTGAGACGCGATCCATCAGTCGGCAAAGCATTAAATATTTAGCCACGGATTTACACGGATTTTAAATCCGGATTTATGATCCGTGTAATCCGTGGTTAATGACTTAATCTTCGCCGTGCTCGTCGCCGTTGTAATGCAGCACGGTCGATTCGTCGTCCATAATCGTTTCTAAAT
>DASSEB010000333.1:0-2001 GCA_035696765.1 Pyrinomonadaceae bacterium
CTGAATATTATCGGCATGATGGTCTGCTACGTCGGAATATTTCTCGTGCTTCCCATCGCTTACGGCGCAATCGCCGTGGCTTACGAGCGGGTGTTCGGTTTAGCTCATCTTACTGAGCCTTCCAATATGCCACCGCCGCCGCCGACGTTTACTTGATGCTGACATGCCGGTACCCGATCTCATCATTCGCGGGCGTTCGGTGGTGTTGCCAGACACAGTCGCGCCTCGCTCAATTCATATCCAGGATGGCCGCATCGTAGCTCTCGGCGACTACTTCGAAACCCACTCGGGCTGTGAAGTGATCGATCTGGACGACAACCTCGTGGTGATGCCGGGGTTGGTCGATACTCATGTTCATATCAATTCACCTGGTCGAACTGAGTGGGAAGGTTTTCAGCACGCCACTCAGGCGGCAGCTGCCGGCGGCGTCACGACGCTCATCGATATGCCGCTAAACTCGATTCCTGCCACGACGACGCTCGAGGGTTTCAAGATCAAATTAGACACTGCGGCGAACGCGTGTTTTGTAGACGTCGGTTTTTGGGGTGGCGTCGTGCCGGGGAATACTGGTGAGCTGGCGCGAATGTTTGCAGCGGGCGTGGTTGGTTTCAAATGTTTTCTCGTGCCGTCGGGTGTTGATGAGTTTCCGCATGTCACTGAAGAACACTTGCGCGAAGCGATGCCCGAGCTGACGCGACTGGGCGCGCTGTTGATTGTTCATGCGGAGCTCCCTGGTCCGATTAAAGCCACGGGCAATGCTGTTGATTATCAGTCGTTTCTCGCTTCGCGTCCGCGTGCTGCGGAGAATGAAGCAATTGAATTGATGATCCGTTTGAGCCGCGAATTCGGCACTCGCATACACATCGTTCATCTTTCATCTGCGGAAGCGGTGCCCATGTTGCGTGAAGCGCAGGCAGCCGGCGTGAAAATCACTGCCGAGACGTGTCCGCACTATCTTCACTTCGCCGCGGAACAAGTGCCGCCCGGCGCGACGGAGTTTAAGTGTTGTCCGCCGATTCGTGAACGTGAGAATCGAGAAGCGTTATGGCAAGGGCTCGCGGATGGAACGATCGATTTTATTGTTTCGGACCACTCGCCGTGCCCGGGAGAGATGAAGTTGCGCCAGAGTGGCGATTTCATGAACGCGTGGGGCGGGATTGCCTCGTTGCAACTCAGGCTGCCGATTATCTGGACCGAGGCGCGGCGGCGCGGGTTCACGATACAGGATGTGACCAAGTGGGTTTGTGCCAATCCGGCGCAGCAGGTGTCGTTGCAGACACGAAAAGGCGCGATTGCTGTTGGGAACGACGCCGATCTTGTTGTGTGGGATCCGGAGGGACGATTCACCGTCGCCGCGAGTGCACTGCATCATCGCCACAAGATCACGCCATACGAAGGTGAAGTGCTCAGCGGCGTCGTGCAAAAAACTTTTCTTCGCGGCAGAAAGATATATGATGAGGGCCACTTTGTTGCTGAGCCACTCGGCCACATGCTGCTAAGAGGAACTTAGCCACAAAGAGGCACAAAGAACACAAAACAGAAAAGGAAGAAATACAATGAATACCGGTCCTCACAACGGTGACATCTTCACGCTTTGCGACGTAATCAGGGAAACGAGTTTTGATATTTACAAATACCTACGCAGCGGGCATAAAGAACAGATTTACGAGAACGCGCTTGCGCACCGGTTAAGAAAGCTGGGCATCAGCCTGGAACAACAGCAGGAAGTTAAAGTTTTTGACGAAGACGGGACGTGCCTCGGATTACTAAAGGCTGACTTGTTGGTTGAAAATAAGTTGATTTGCGAGATCAAAGGCGTTCGCGGTTTGGTTGATGAGCACGTCGCGCAGTTGCTCGGTTATTTACGCGCTTCACGAATCGAGCACGGCCTACTGATCAACTTTGGTGGTCCAAGGCTTGAGATTAAGAAGTATATTCTGACTCCCGATTAATTATTTTGTGCTTTTTGTGCCTTTTTGTGGCTAATGGACTTTCGTGAAC
>DASSEB010000334.1:0-7442 GCA_035696765.1 Pyrinomonadaceae bacterium
CGATTTCAAAAGGGCTTCGAATGCAGTTGCGAACAGCGGAAAAGTTATCGCCGGTGAAGTTTGCTGAAGACACAAGGGAAGTGTCGAAAGATACAAAGCGAGAGATGGCTGAGTTGACGTTTCAATTGATTGGGAGAGTGCTCGAGCGAATGCCGCGCGTTCGGCCGGCAAGTTAGTTTGGACGGTGTTCACGCAAAACTTCAACTTCAAGAAGTTCATCATCCCTCGATACATCATCGGGGCAATGGCGCCCTACATCTTCCTCTCGCTTCTGATGCTCACGGCGATTCTCTTGGCGCAGCAGGCAGCGCGTCTTGCGGAGTTGCTCGTCTACGCCGACTTACCGTTCTCGCTGCTCGGGTCAATCGGCGCAGCGCTGCTGCCGGGAGTGCTGACGTTCTCGATTCCGTTAGCTACGCTCGCCGGAATCATCATTGGTTACTCACGGATGGGAAGCGACAGCGAAATCGTCGCGATGCGCGCGGCTGGCGTCGGTTCATGGACGATGATCTGGCCTGCGCTGCTGATCGGATTGATGTTAACCGGCGTCACCACTTACCTGCATGTGAAAGAAGCGCCGGAGGCAGCCCGAGATCTCGAACGCATCGCGCTCCAGGGAGCCCTCGCGAAACTCGATTCGCCCGTCGAGCCACGAACGTTCAGCACGTTGCCGCGCTATGTGATCTACGTGCGTGATGGCGATAAAGAGCACGGCACCTGGGGACGCGTTTTCATCTTCGCACAGCGCTCCGATCGCATGACGGAAGTCTTCACCGCTCGTTCCGGAAGGATCGACTCATCAGGCGACAAGTCAGAGTTGGTTTTAACTGACGTGCTCGCTACGAAGTTTCCCAACGCCAGTGCGGAGAATTCTGCGACTGGCGCCAACGATCAAAAGTCGTACGTCGTAGAGCGGTCCGATCAGTTGAGATTTTCCATTAACACCGGCCGCGCCGACATCGTGCAGCGCTTGAACCAGCGAGACACTAATGCAGATTCAATGGACTGGAGCGATCTTCGTGAGCGAGTCGCCGCCGGCTCGCCGGCAGAGCAAAAGGAAGCGATCAGGATCCTCAACCGGCGAGCGGCGCTTTCAGTTGCGCCTTTCTTCTTTTCACTCATGGGTGGCGCACTGGGTTTACGAATACGGCGCGGCGGTCGAAGCGTCGGTGTGCTGCTGACGTTAATCGTAGTCATTATTTATTACCTCGTTTCGCTGCTGGGTGAGTCATTAGCACGGGTCGGCACCGTTTCACCGTACGTTGGGCCATGGCTCGCGACCGTCTTCATTTTCGCTTTGAGCTTGCTGTTCCTCCTGACGCAACGGATCCCGTTTATCTCGTCGCGCTCGATTCTGTCACTGAGATCGAAGGACACTGCTGAGCCGGCGATCGCAAAACCACAGAAGACGCATCGGGGATTCTCCGCGTTAGGCTTTCCAAACCTGATGGACGCGACACTCTTTCGCTCGTTAGCCGTGAGCTTTTTCGTGTGTTTCGTCGCGCTCGCCGCGATCTTTAACATCTTCACGTTGTTTGAACTGTGGCGCTTCATCGCGGTGACCAACGCAGGCGCAGGGCTGGTCGCCAGGTACCTGCTGTTTCTGCTGCCGCTCATTACGGTGGAGCTTTTTCCCGCGACGATGTTGATCTCAGTGCTCGTCACTTATGCCTTGCTCGCGAGACGACATGAAGCCATAGCGTGGTGGGCGTCGGGACAGAGTGTCTACCGGTTGATGTTGCCGGGCTTCTTCTTTGCGCTCGCGATGGCTTTTGGATCGTGGCTGGTCCAGGAACACGTGATGCCGGGCACGAACCTAAAACAAGATGCACTGCGCGCAAGAATTCGTGGTGGCGAGGC
Organism: Pyrinomonadaceae bacterium; assembly: GCA_035696765.1. GTDB lineage: Bacteria > Acidobacteriota > Blastocatellia > Pyrinomonadales > Pyrinomonadaceae > PSRF01. Next base: position 1,861 of record DASSEB010000334.1, read on the forward strand.
GCGTGCGACAACTCGTACCGGACGCCAGTGGCTCGCGTCAACTGAGACAGGTCGATTTTACTCGTACGAGTTTGGTGAAGATGGACGGCTCATCGAGCCGACAATCTACGAGCTGGATGCTGACGCAGTACATCTAGCGCAGGTGGTTAGCGGGAAAACCGGCGCCTGGGTCGATCCCACTCACCTCAAGATCACGGACGCTGAAACACTCGCTTTGAAAGGCATGGAAGTCGAGCGAAGAACTGACGCTGAGGCTGTTTTTCCGGGAGTCGAATCGCCGGCAGTCTTCAAGCCGACGATCGATAAGCCGTCACAGCTTAGCGCGAATGATTTAAGAGGTTACTTGAACGCCGCGAAGCAACGCGGAATGGACGTCTCGGCGCTGGCTGTCGCGTTGCAAAGAAAATACGCGGGACCATTCGGTATCGTCATCATGGCCTTGATCGGAATGCCGCTGGCAGTATCGTTTGGCCGAAAGGGAACTGTGATTGCGCTTTGTGCCGCGGTCGTCGTGGGTATCGCATACTGGGCAGTCGGTGGCGGCTTTCAACAACTCGGAAATCACGGCATGCTGCGACCTTCAGTCGCCGGCTGGTCCCCACTGCTGATCTTCGCCGCAGCAGGCACCTACTTCCTCTCCCGCGTCCGCACCTAGCCACAAAACATCCGCCACCAAAAGCACAAAAGGCACAAGACAGGTTCTCTGTTTATGTGCCTTTTGTGCCTTTTTGTGGCTTAAGCTGTCTTTGTGGCTACGTTCCGGTTTCCCAGCTCGAGATGTATTCGAGTTGTTCCGCGGTCAGCGTATCGATCGAGATACCGAGCGCACGTAACTTCAAACTCGCGATCTCCATGTCAACTTCCGCAGGCAGAAGGTGAACACCGGGCTCCAGCTTGCCTTTGTTCTTCACGAGATACTCAACCGACAGCGCCTGGTTCGCGAAGCTCATATCCATCACGCTCGCCGGATGCCCTTCGGCAGCGGCGAGGTTGATCAAGCGGCCCTCGCCAAGCACGATGATCTTGCGGCCGCTTGACTGGAGTCTGTATTCCTCGACGAAAGGACGCATCGTCACCGGATCGCCTGCCATTTCACGCAGCGCAACGAGATTGAGCTCGAGATCGAAGTGTCCACTGTTACAGACGATCGCTCCATCCTTCATCCGTGAAAAATGTTCGCCGTCGATAACGTGTCGATTGCCGGTGACGGTCACAAAGATATCGCCGATCGACGATGCTTCCGCCATCGGCATTACACGAAATCCATCCATCACTGCTTCGACAGCTTTGATCGGATCGACTTCAGTCACTACCACATTCGCGCCCATACCGCGCGCGCGCAGGGCAACGCCCTTGCCGCACCATCCATAACCAACCACGACGAACGTGCGACCGGCGAGTAGAATGTTTGTTGCGCGGATGATGCCATCGAGCGTCGATTGACCGGTGCCATAACGGTTATCAAAGAAATGTTTGGTTTGCGCGTTGTTCACGGCGATTGAAGGGAAGGGCAGCACACCAGCCGTCTCCATTGCCTTGAGACGTTGAATACCGGTGGTTGTCTCTTCGGTCGAGCCGATGACTTCTTTGATCTGTCCGCTACGTTCCTTGAGAAGTGTCGCCACGACGTCCGAGCCGTCGTCGATAATGATGTCAGGGTGCGAATCGAGTGCAGTCCTGACGTGGCGATTATAGGTCTCGGTAGATTCGCCCTTGATCGCGTAAACTGGAATCCCCCAATCGGACACGAGTGACGCAGCGACGTCGTCCTGCGTCGAGAGAGGATTAGAAGCGATCAGAATTGCTTCTGCGCCGCCGGCTTGCAGCGCGCGCGCCAGGTTGGCGGTTTCTGTGGTGATGTGGGCACAGGCGACGAGCTTAGTTCCAGTAAGCGGCTTCTCTTCCGCGAACCGTTCGCGGATGAGGCGGAGCACCGGCATTTCGCGCTCGGCCCATTCAATGCGTTGCTTGCCATGGCCCGACAGGCCAATATCTTTCACGTCGAATTCGACGGACGGTGTAGCGCTCATACGTTATTATTCCTCGGTGTGATTACTTTATTTTTAGATGCCGGCAGTTGCACGTAGAGTCTCAGCCTTGTCGGTCTTTTCCCAACTGAAGCCTTCCTCATTACGTCCAAAGTGGCCGTAAGCAGCGGTAGCTTTGTAAATCGGCCGGCGCAAATTTAGTGATTCGATTATTCCCCGTGGCGTCAGTTCGAAGTTATCTCGCACCAACTTGGCCAAAGCAGTTTCGCTGATGCGTCCAGTGCCTGCGGTATCGACGAGCACCGACACGGGATCGGCAACACCGATTGCGTAAGCGAGTTGGACCAGACAACGATCCGCGAGGCCGGCGGCCACGATGTTCTTTGCGACATACCGCGCCATGTAGGCAGCCGAACGATCCACCTTCGTAGGATCCTTGCCGGAGAAAGCGCCGCCGCCGTGAGGCGCGTAGCCTCCGTAGGTATCGACGATGATTTTCCTGCCCGTTAGACCAGCATCTCCCTGTGGACCACCCGTCACGAAGCGACCCGTAGGATTGATGTGATACTTCGTGTCTTTGTCGAGCAACTCGGAAGAGACAGTGTGCTTGATGACCTTTTCTTCAATCTCCGAACGCAATTGTTCGTTGCTCACGTTTGAATCGTGCTGTGAAGAGATGACCACAGCTTCAAGGCGGAAAGGACGGCCGTCACGATATTCGACTGTGACCTGGGATTTTCCGTCCGGACGAAGATAAGGCAGCTCGCCTGATTTGCGCACTTCGGAAAGACGGCGTGCAAGCAGGTGCGCCAACTGGATCGGCAACGGCATCAACTCGGGCGTCTCGTTACATGCGAAACCGAACATCAAACCCTGATCGCCTGCGCCACCGGTATCAACGCCCATGGCGATGTCAGGTGATTGGCGGTCGAGAGCGGACAACACAGCGCACGTATCGCAATCGAAACCGTACTTCGCGCGCGTGTAACCGATCTCTCGAATCGCTTCGCGTGCGACTCTCGAGTAATCGATCACGGCGTCGGTGGTGATTTCGCCGGCGACAACCACGAGACCCGTGGTGACCAGCGTTTCACATGCTACGCGGGCTCTTGGATCGACGGTTAACGCGGCGTCAAGGACTGCATCGGAGATCTGATCGGAGATCTTGTCGGGATGGCCTTCAGTAACTGACTCAGAGGTAAAGAGGTAACCTGATTCGCTAGTCAAAACAACTCCTTTTTGTATACACAGACTTGAATTCAGTGCAGAAAAAGACCGAAAACTTTAACAGTCACCGTTTGACAGTGTCAAGGCGGAACCTCGTGCTCGCAGAGATTTTCGTGTTACACAGTGCCGTTTATTGACATCTTAATTAAACAGCAAAATAAACCCGACCCACCGGAATAACAGTCTCCCCGTTTTTATTCAGGGTAGTTTCTGTTATGTCACATTCACAATTATCGCCCTTGGAAGTCACTCGATCTGTATGGGATTGTGCCAGAGCAGCGCGTTTCGACTTCGGTGCAGATACTGCGCTCGTCGCTGTGCAGCACATGCTGCAACAGACTGTCGAACTCTTCAGGACTGCTGCCGCCATGGGGCTGCCTCTGAAAAACATCTTCGCACTCGGAAAAATTTATTCAAACAGTTTTCCCGTTATCAAAACTTTGCGCGATATGGGAGTGACGGTCGTCGAGACGACCGTACCTCCGCCGGGAGAATTCCATGCTTATTTCGAAAGAGACGTGGACAGGCTTTGGCAAATGGCCGCCGAGGCCCTGGCCCAACGCCGGATCAGACGTGTCCTCGTGCTGGACGATGCCGGAGTGTGCATTACACGTGTGCCTGCCGAGATCGTGCAACAGTATGCGGTGTGCGGTGTAGAACAAACGTCTTCGGGTATCGTCCAGGTTGAAGAAAAGCCGCCACCGTTTGCAGTGATCTCATGGGCGAGAGCGGCGGTCAAACTACAAATCGGCAGCCCCATTTTCTCTCGCTGGCTGATCGAAAGATTAACTGCAGACTTCCTTCAGGGCCGATCGTTGCGAGGCAAACAACTCGGCATCATTGGCATGGGAAGTATCGGAAGGGGTGTGGCGAGTCTGCTTCTCAAGCAGGGTAACGTCGTCTGGTTCTACGATCCGGATCCACACTTGCAGGTTTCTCGATTCGCAGGCGATAAACTCATTCGTTCCAATTCGCTCGAGGAGCTATTGCTCCGTTGCGATTACGTCATTGGCTGTTCCGGCCGCAACCCCTTCACGGGTAAGTGGCCTTCGAGCCACAAGCCCGGCATAAAGCTCCTCAGTGCGTCCAGCGGTGACGAGGAGTTCGGCCCGTGCATAAGAGATCTAAAACGAAGACCAGGTTTCAAAATAGCGCCACATACCTGGGACATCGTTTCAGAACATGGACCATCCGGGCGAATGCATATTGCTTACCGTGGATATCCATACAGCTTTGTGTCTCGTCGCACCGAAGCCCTTCCCACGCCGATAGTACAGTTCGATATCGGTGGCTTGTTAGCTTCGTTGGTCCAGGCAGTGTTTTTTCTGGAAGAGTGCCGCACCGGCGCGCAGCAAAATAGCGGCGTGCATCGCGTGTCGCCTGAAGCACAGCGCTTTGTTTACGAAACCTGGAGCAGGGCGATGAGAGATCGAAAGATCGATGCCACGGAATTCTTCGATTACGACGCGAGCGCGTTAACGGCTGCTCGAGATGAGGACTGGTATGTCGAACACACGGAGCCGCATCTGAGCGAGCGCTACAAGCCCGCGAGCAGGGTTGAAGAAATGATGGGCCAATTTGTTCGCCAGGACTGGGGTGTCAAATTTCGGATTCGAGCTGGAGGCTAAACCTCACCTCCGTGCCCCGGGAAGGAGCCGAATCTATATCCACGGTGCCGCCGGCAGCATGTGCTCGTTCCTGCATACTAATTAATCCGAGAGTCGCAACGCGCGGCGCGCGATTGCGCAGGCCCTCGACATTGAACCCCACGCCGTCGTCCTTTATTGATAGACAAAGAGTGCCTTCGGCTTTTGAAAGTTGAACCAACACGCGACTGGCCTGTGCGTGACGCACAATGTTGGTTAACGCTTCCTGCGCGATCCGGAAGCATGCGGTTTCAAGCTCGCGTGAGAAGCGGTCATTTTCGTCAGGCAATTCAATTACTACGTCGACGTTCAATCCAGTGCGTTTGGCGTAACGATCAACGTACCAGCGCAGAGCTGTGACGAGGCCCAGATCGTCGAGCAACGGCGGGCGCAGATCGATTGATAGATCCCGCACCAGGCGAAGCGCTTCATCAACCGCTTCGATATTATCTTTGACATGGGAACGTGCTTCCGTAGTGTTGCAATCCTGCTGCACGGCATGAAGATTCATCTTGATAGCAGTCAGGACCTGGCCGATCTGGTCGTGCAGTTCGCGTGCTATTCGACGTCGCTCGTCCTCCTGACCTTCAATGAGCTGGCGGGAAAACATTTGCAATGCGTCCTGCGCAAGCCTGCGTTCGGTTATGTCACGGCCCGTGCCTTGAACTCCGACCATCAAGCCGTTCTCGTAGATCGCACGGCAGCTGACTTCGACGGGCAC
>DASSEB010000335.1:0-13139 GCA_035696765.1 Pyrinomonadaceae bacterium
ACAGTATCAAAGCCAACGCCGGCAAGACGGAAGCAGAGATCAAGGAAAGCCCCGAGTATCAGCAGTTCGATGCTGAAGAAAAGGCGGCGCGCGAACAAGTTCAACCCGAGGTGGACCAGATCAACGCTGAGGTAAAGCGCGTGCAGGCCAAGCTCGACGCGATTACCGACACGTTTCAGAACCAGCGCGGCCGCCTCACAGTCATCAATTACAACATCGAGGTCTCAAACGGTTCGGCGAAAGAACGCTATCGTCGCCAGGCGGAAGCGAAGAGGCAGGAACAGGTTACTGTCGAACTACCTTCAGATGATGGAAAGTCGGTTGAAGAAAAACGCCTGAACTACGCCGGCCTCGAAGCACTTTACACTGATCTGCGCGACAAAAAGGCGGCGGCTCTCGGCAGAAAAGCCGAACTGTTGAAGGCGCCGTCGGAGCTGGCGAAGAAGCGCGATGACTATCTGAAAAATCACGTGATTGGACTTGGTCCGGCCGCGATCGAAGGCCTGAAGACCAAGATGGCCAATTACGACTACTCGATTCTCGGCCATCAGATCAGCGTCAACGCTTACAACATCGTCGACCGCTGCGAGGTCTGTCACGCGGGTATTCGTGAGCCGATCGAATTGACGCCTGCGAGTCTCGCTCCGGATGGTCCAGGCAAAAAGCCGGACAGTCTAGCGCGTGCATTCGTAAGTCATCCCAACAAAGAAGTCCTGCAAAATCACAATCCCGAGAAGTTCGGCTGCTCCAGTTGTCACTGGGGCAATGGACGCGCAACCACGAGCGACATGAAAGGTCACGGCCGACACCGCTTCTGGCTGTGGCCCATGTTTGAAAAAGAGAATACAGAGGCGGGATGCCAGCAGTGTCACGCGCGCGATCGTGTGACGCAGGGAGCGGAGACGCTGAATCTCGGTCGCGACCTGTTCATGCAGCGCGGTTGCATGGGTTGTCACCGTTATGAGGGTTTCGATCGTGAGACTGATGCGCTCGCGAGTGCGCGCCAGTCGATGGGCCAACTCGAGGACCAGATAACTGCGAACGAAAAGCAGATCCGGGCCGACGACGCTGCCAGGGCATCAGAACAAGCAACCGACGAGGACGTCAAAAGACTGCTGGCCCACGCAGAAAGTCTGCGCGTCACGAATAGTCTCCTCGCGGCGCGTATCGATCAGATGAACCTGCAGGCGAAGTACCTGATGCAGGACCAGAAGAAAGTTGGACCAAACCTCAAGGACGTTCGCGTCAAGCTGCGCCCGGAATGGTTGCCGGTCTGGTTATCGAACCCGCAGGCGTTTCGTCCGGGCACGAAGATGCCGACATTCTGGCGCTTCGCGTCAACCGAAAACAATCACATGCGCGACAAGGATGGCGAGGAGCAGATCCACGCCATCGCTGCTTACCTCTGGCAGGAAGGCTTTGACTCAAAACTGCCGCCGCAGCAACAGGGCAACGCCGGTCACGGCAAGGAGCTTTTCGAGAGTCGCGGTTGTCTGGCCTGTCACTCCATCGGCGAGGGCGACAACAAAATCGGCGGATCCTTTGCCGCCAATCTCCAGCGAGTCGGCGAGAAAGCAAACTTCGACTACATCGTGCGCTGGATTCACAACCCGCGCGAACGCGTAGCGCCTTATTGCCCGAAAGAGAAACGCGATCTGACGGCCGAGGATTATGCGAAGAAGAACTTGCCGTTTGTGTTCGATACCGAACTGCATTCCCGCTGTCCGAACGACGGCGCTGAGTTGCAGGTCCAGAACATGACGGTGATGCCAAACTTCCGCCTGTCCGAAACAGACGCGCGCGACATCGCTACCTACCTGTTCTCGCTCTCCTCGCCGCCGAGTTATGCATCAGCGGATTATGTGAATGATCCGAAACTGAAGGATGAAGGCAAGAAGCTGATCAAGCAATATGGTTGCGCCGGCTGTCACGAGATCAAGGGCTTTGAAGACGAGCAGCGAATCGGTAAAGAGTTGACCGTTGAAGGCGCGACTCCGATCGAACGCCTCGACTTCGCGTTGCAAACGAAACATGCGGAGGAGGGATTCGACCCATTAAAGCTGCGTCCGGAACAGAAGGAAGAAAAGCCCTGGTACAACCACAAAGGCTTCTTCGAACACAAGATCACGCAGCCGTCGATCTACGACGAAGGCAAGGAGAAAGACGCGAAAGACCGCTTGCGCATGCCCGAGCCTTATCTGACACCTGAGTGGCGCACTGCGCTGACGACGTTCCTGTTAGGCAGTGTCGGCTCGGAGGGCGCCAACGTGCCGAGCACGCTCTTCTACACTCCACAGGATCAGAGAAGACAGGACATTCAAAACGGCTGGTGGGTGATCAAGAAGTACAACTGCATGGGTTGTCACCAGCTTCAGGTCGGACAGCGTTCCGTGGTGATGGACTTGCCGTTTTACCAAACGGCGGAAACCAAAGACCTGCTGCCGCCGCGACTGACGAGTGAGGGCGCGCGTGTCGATCCGGCGTGGTTGCTGAAGTTTTTGCACGACCCGTCGCTGAGTGGTGAGAAGACTCCGGGACAGACGCAGCAGATCAATGCGCTCTCGCAGGCGGGCCCACAATCGGCCGGGTCACCGCAGCCGCAAGCTCAAGCGCGACCGCAGGGTTCGCCGGCTGCGGCAAATCAAAACGCAGCGAACCAAAATGCAGCGAACCAAAATGCCGGTGGGCCGAAACTGCAGCCGCAACCGGGATTAGACCGGAACGGCGTGCGCCCGTATCTACAGTTCCGCATGCCGACGTTCAATTTCTCGCCAAACGAGTTGCAGATACTCGTGCGGTTCTTCATGGCGATGTCGGGCCAGCAGGATCCGTACATCAAGGAGCCAATGCAGCCGCTGACCGAGCAGGAAAAAATCGCGGCGCGTGAGATGTTCACCTCGGGAACGCCGTGTTTGAAGTGTCATATCACGGGTGATCCCAGCCACGATGAAAAAGCAATTGCACCCAACTTCCTGCTGGCGTCCGAGCGGCTCAAACCTGATTGGACGTTTCGCTGGCTGTTGGATCCGTCGCAGATTAGTCCGGGCACGGCAATGCCGAGCGGACTCTTCCGGCACGAGGGCGATCGCTGGGTCGTAAACCTGGCGAACCCGCCTGCGAGTGCGAATGCTTATCATGACGATCACGCGCGTCTGCTGGTGCGATACATGTTTCTGATGGACCCGGGCGAGCAGCGCAGATTGCTGGCGCAAGGCCCGGCCGCGACTGCAAAACCGACGGAAGCCACGACGCAGCATCACGCGCGCGGGCCCGGGAAGCGAAGAGTTTTCAATCACGCGAGTTCAGCGGCCACCAAAGCGCACAAATATCAGACAAGAGTTCGCTTAAATCTTTTGTGACTTTTGTGATTCTTCGTGGCCATTTACGCTTGCAGCACGTTCCGCTTTGATGCGGCTTCCGTGCTACAGTTAACGCGCAAGTATCTTAGTTTGGAGGAACTGATCAATGAATAAGCAGACAAAAGTCTGGCTTGTGTTATCCATTGCTTTGTCTCTGTTAGCTCTGGCGTCTGCGTGTGGTGGGGCGAAAGCGCCTGACACCAACGCACCCGCAACCGATGCCTCTGCTGCATCTGCACCTTACAGTGGCCCAACGGGCACGATTAGCGGAGTCGTTTCGTTTAACGGCACACCGCCGGCTCCGAAGAAGATTGACACCACGGCCGATCCAATCTGCGGCCAGAAAAATCCAAACCTGCAGACCGACGATACGGTTGTGAAAGATGGGAAACTCGCGAACGTGTTCGTCTACGTCAAGGAAGGTTCGGTCGAAGGTGGTAAGAAGGTCGGCGACTATAGCTGGGCGACGCCGACAACGGAAGTCCAACTCGATCAGAATGGTTGCCACTATGTGCCGCACGTGTTGGGTGTGCAAGTGAACCAAAAACTGAAAATCACCAACAGCGATGCGACCACACACAATATTCATCCAACGCCCAAACTGAACCAGGAGTGGAACCAGAGTCAGTCTGCCGGGCAGGGACCGATCGAAAAGAGTTTTTCGCGCGCCGAAGTGCTCATCCCGGTCAAGTGCAACCAGCACCCGTGGATGAAATCCTACATCGGCGTGATGAAGCACCCGTTGTTCGCGGTTAGCAGTCCAGACGGCGCTTTCGAAATCAAGGGCGTGCCGGCGGGCACCTACACCGTCGTTGCGTGGAGAGAAGGCGGCGCTGCGGGAACAGAGAAGACGATGCAGGTAACTGTTCCGGCGAATGGAACGGCGAAAGCTGACTTCGCCTTCGGCGAAGGAGCTACGACGTCCATTAAGCCTTCGTTGCAGATGATGCCGGCAATCGAGTTTCCGGCGCTGCACAACCATTAAGAATAGGTTTCACGCAAAGGCGCAAATCACATCTTGTTTTGCGACTTGCGCCTTTGCGAGAAACTACTCTTGTCGAATCCAAGAATGAACCGGGGTCTTAATCGTTTCGCTATCATCGTCGCTTGCGCGACGTTTTTCTTAATTATCGCCGGGGCGCTGGTCACCAGTAACGCTGCCGGGCTGGCCACTCCTGACTGGCCGCTCTCGAACGGGCAATTTTTCCCGAAGATGGTCGGGAACCTGTTTTGGGAGCACGGCCACCGCATGGTCGCCACCACCGTCGGCATGCTGACGATCGTGCTAACGATCTACATCTTTGCGAAAGAGAAACGGCGGTGGGTCAGGCGACTCGGTGTGTTTGCACTGCTTGCCGTAATCGCGCAGGGCTTACTCGGCGGGTTGACAGTAAAACTGATGTTACCGTTGGCCGTCTCGACTGCTCACGCCACGCTCGCGCAACTCTTTTTTTGCACCACCGTGAGCCTCGCGGTTTTTACGTCGAGAAGCTGGATTCAAGCGCAGCCGCTGCACGAAGAGAAGGGAAGTTTTCCGCTTCGGTATCTGTGCACGGCGGCGTTGGTAACGATCTTCCTGCAACTGATCATCGGGGCGACACTGCGCCATTCCGCGCCGTGGGATCAGCACCTTCCGGTTGAGTTGGTTCTGACGCACATTGGTGGAGCACTCGCGGTAACGTTGATGCTCGGAAGTGCCGGCATTACGACTTTGCGCAGGCACAAAGGCGAAAGCTTTCTGACACGGCCGGCGACGCTGGCGTTAGTTTTGCTGCTGGTGCAGTTGTTCCTGGGCCTGGCGGCTTATTTGACGAGACGCGTTTCGCCAGACGATCCGCAGCCGTTGCAGCCGATGATCGGAATCACCGTCGCGCACGTCGCCTGCGGCGCACTCGTCTTTGCGACGACGATCGTTTTGACGTTGAGAGCGTATCGAGTTTTGCCCGCCAGCGAGCCTGTGGGCGAAAAGACATTTTTACATGTGAATCCTGTCAAAGGAATTTAATGGAAGAGTTTGCGATAGATTTAGGAAGTTCCGCAGTCCCCGTGGTCGAGCGTTTGACGTTGAGGGAACGGTTGGCCGCGTACGCCGAGCTGACCAAGCCGCGGATCACGTTCCTGATCGTGCTGAGTTCCGCAGCGGGATTCGTCATGGCTTCGCGCGCGTCGGTCGACTATATCGCACTGCTTCGCGCAATGCTGGGAATCGGACTGCTGTCGTCAGGTATCGCAACGCTTAACCAGTACGCCGAGCGCGACCTCGACGGCTTGATGCGGCGCACGGCAAGCAGGCCACTGCCGGCCGGCAAGCTCGCGCCGTGGGAAGCACTCGCCTTCGGCGCTGTGATCACGATCCTCGCCGAGGCTTATTTACTCGTCCTCGTTAACCCGTTGAGTGCGCTGCTGGGCCTGACGGTTATCGCCGGTTACCTCTTCGCTTACACGCCGCTCAAAACCCGCACGACGTTATCAACACTCGTCGGCGCTTTTCCGGGCGCGGTGCCGCCGTTAATCGGCTGGACCGCGGCGCGCGGATCGCTGAGTCTCGAAGGCTGGATACTGTTCGCGATTCTTTTTCTCTGGCAGTTTCCACACTTCCTGGCGATCGCGTGGATGTATCGCGAAGACTACAGCCGCGCGGGCATTCTCATGCTTCCCGTGGTCGAGCCTAACGGCCGCGTTACGGCGCAACAGATCGTGGTTTACACACTCATGCTGCTGCCGGTGAGTCTGCTCCCGGCCGTGATGGGTATGTCAGGAAAGATTTACTTCGTGGGGGCCATCGTACTCGGACTGCTCTTTCTCTACAGCAGTCTTCGTGCGGCATTCTCAATGTCGCGGCAACACGCGCGGCGTTTGCTGCTGGCATCAGTACTCTACTTGCCGCTGCTGTTTATCTTGATGGTTTTGGATCGCTAGTTTGAAGCACCAATTGAATCGCAGTTAAGCCACGGATTACACAGATCAGACCAAAGGAGTTGTAACCGATGGGACGAGTTCTTGCGGTTATTATCTGGATTATCACACTGCTCTCAGTGCTGCTGTTCGTGAGCGGGAAGTGGTGGTTTCCGACAGCCATTTCCGACCACGCTCCAGCTCTCGATCGCCAGTTCATGATCACGATACTGGTTGTCGGTCTTTCATTCACAGCCGCCCAGATCGGCCTCGGTTGGATGGTCTGGAAATATCGCGACACGGGTAAGAGCGGCGACCGCGCCATCTACACGCACGGCAGCAATCGTCTCGAGATGGTGTGGACCGTCATCACGGCGATCGTATTTATCGCGCTGGGAGTGATGGGCCAGAGCGTCTGGGCGTCGTTGCGTTTACACGATGCGCCGCCGGGATCTTATTCGGTGGAAGTGGTCGCGCAGCAGTTCCAGTGGAATTTCCATTACGCCGGCAGGGACAACAAATTCGGTCGCACCGATCCAAAGTTGATCGACGACAGCGCGTTGAACTTCGTCGGTCTTGATTCGTCGGACGCGAGTGCGGCGGATGATGCTGTCACTACCGCGCTCGCGATTCCGGTTAATCGTCCCGTTGAGCTGCGCCTGCGCTCGAAAGACGTGATTCACAACTTCTGGGTACCGCAGTTGCGCTTCAAACAGGATCTGGTTCCGGGCATGGAGATCAAGGTCCACTTCACGGCCAACAAGGTAGGGAAGTATGAACTCGCCTGCGCAGAGTTATGCGGGCAGCTTCACTTCAAGATGAAGAGCTACATGCTGGTGCTTCCGGAGGAAGAGATCCAGGCGCTGCAAGTGTTACCGCAGGATCAGTTCCAGGCAAAGATGGCGGAGCTGCTGGCGAAGTATCCATTGCCAACCTACTGAGCAATCACACAAGACTAGGAGACGACAGATGTCAGTTGAGCATCATGAGGTACACCGGCACCCGGCGCCGACGAGCTTCATACGTAAGTACATCTTTAGCATCGACCATAAAGTCATAGGCATCCAGTACATCCTCCTGGCACTGGCGGCGGTGGCAGTCGGTATGGTGATGTCGCTTCTCATGCGACTTAACTTGTCGTGGCCGGGAACCAGTTGGCCCATTCTGGAGACACTGTTTCCGACGGGCGCGCCGGGCGGTGTGATGAGCCCTGAGTTTTATCTCTCGCTGGTCACGATGCACGGCACGATCATGGTGTTCTTCGTGCTCACCACGGCCCCGCAGGGCGGCTTCGGTAACTATTTCCTGCCGATCCAGATCGGCGCCGAAGACATGGCGTTTCCGACACTGAACATGTTGTCGTTCTGGGTCACGCTTGTCGGTTTCATAGTCATCCTGTTGGCGATCTTCGTCGAGGGCAACCAGGGGCTCGCTCAAATGTTGACCGGGCTTGGGCCATCTTTCGTGGGAGGCAGCGGCACGGTTGGGCCAATAGGCGGGTGGACGGGTTACGCGCCGCTCAGCGCGCTCGGCAAGATTGCCGGACCGGGTCAGGGCGCGGGTATGAACCTGTGGGTGATCAGTATCGCGATCTTCTGCGTCGGCTCGTTGCTGGGCGCGTTGAATTTCATCACCACCCTCCTGAACATGCGCACGAAAGGCATGTCGCTGATGCGCATGCCGCTTACTTGCTGGGCGTGGTTCACAACTGCTGTGCTGGCTTTGCTGTCGTTTCCCGTCCTGCTCGGCGGCGGAATCCTTTTACTGCTCGATCGAGTCGCGAACACAAGCTTCTTCATTCCCAGCGGTCTTTACGTCAGCGGAGTTCTTTCCGGCACCCAGAACTTCCCGCTCCATACCGGCGGCTCGCCGATTCTTTGGCAGCACCTGTTCTGGTTCTTCGGCCATCCGGAAGTCTACATCGCGATTCTTCCCGGCATGGGCGCGACGTCGCACATTCTCGCGACCTTCGCGCGCAAACCCGTCTTCGGTTATCGCGCGATGGTGTTCGCGATCTTCGCGATCGGCCTGCTCGGATTTTTCGTGTGGGGCCATCACATGTTCATCAGCGGCATGAGCCCTTACTCGGCGATCGCGTTTTCAGTGTTGACCTTGTCCATCGGCGTGCCGTCGGCGGTCAAGACGTTCAACTGGATCGGCACGTTGTGGGGCGGTCGTATTCGTTTCACCACCGCCATGTTGTTCGCACTCGGCTTCGTTTCACTCTTTGTCGCGGGCGGCATCACCGGATTGATACTCGGACAAAGCTCGCTCGACCTGGCGATGCACGACACGTACATCGTCGTGGCGCACTTCCACCTGGTGATGGGCGTCGCCTCCATCTTCGGAATGTTTGCGGCGCTCTACTTCTGGTTCCCGAAGATGTTTGGGCGCTTCATGAGTGAAAGCCTCGGACGGATTCACTTCTGGCTTACTTTCGTCGGCGTCTACACGATCTTCGTGCCCATGCACATCATGGGCATCGTCGGCATGCCGCGGCGCTATTCGAGTTTCGCGGAATACAACTTTCTGGCGAGTCTCCATCCGCTCGTCGTGCTGGTGACTGTAGCGGCAGTCATCACCATCAGCGCGCAGGTACTCTTCTACTTCAACGTGATCTGGAGCATGTTCAAGGGTAAGAAAGCAGATGACAATCCGTGGGAAGCGACCACGCTCGAATGGACTACGGCAACACCTCCGCCGCATGACAATTTCGCGGGCGTGTTGCCGGTTGTCTATCACGGGCCGTACGAGTTTGCAGTGCCCGGCGCTGCCAAAGATTACGTAATGCAGACTGACATCGACACAGAGGTGCCAAGCGGTAATGGCCACAATGGTCACAAGCACTAGACCAGTAATTAAAAAAGGCGCCGGCGGCGGACCGAGTTTACCGGGACCCAACGGCAACGGTTCGAAACGCAAAGGCGGCTTTCCGGATCCCGATTCGCGCTCCAATCGTTATCGCATCGGCATGTGGGTGGGGCTGGCGTCGATTGCGATGATGTTTACGTCGCTCAGCAGTGCGTACATCGTCAGGTATGCGTCGGCAAACGATTGGCTCCCGCTCGCCGTCCCGCGTGCGATGTTCGTGAGCACAGCGCTGATCGTGATCAGCAGCATCACGATCGAGCTCGCGCGACGAAAACTGAAGCGCTCTTTTCAGGATGCTTACAGGCGGTATCTGTTATTTACAGTGTTGCTCGGCCTGGCTTTTCTCGTTTCGCAGTTGATCTCGTGGCGACAACTGGCCCGGCAGGGAATCTATCTCGCGAGTAATCCGCACAGCTCGTTCTTCTATCTTTTGACTGGCGCGCATGCGGTGCACTTGTTCGGCGGTCTGCTCGCACTTGCTTTTCTGTGGTTACGTTGGCGACGAGAAGTGTCCGGGTCGGCTTTGATCGCAAAGCGGCAAGCGACCACCGATGCCGTGACGATTTACTGGCATTTCATGGACGGTCTTTGGATCTACCTATTCCTACTCCTATTCCTTTGGAGGTGACAGGTGAGCACTGAAGCACAGGCGGGACATTTCCCCGCAGTGGATTGGGAAGGCGGGGCCTTTCCGTATCGCGTGGGCCATCGCAAGCTCGGAATGTGGTTGTTCATCGTTTCCGACTCGCTGACGTTTTCTGCGCTCCTCATTGGCTACAGTTATCTGCGCGCATCGAACGTTTGGCCGACTCCGTTTCCGTTTTATCCCAGCATCGTCTTCTCCTCGGTCATGACTTTCTGCCTGCTGTCGTCGAGCTTGACGATGGTGTTTGGCGTGTCGGCGTCGAGCAAGGGCGACAAAGCCAAGGCGCGGAAATGGATACTTGCGACGATATTCTTCGGGGTGGCCTTTATCGTGCTCCACTTGATCGAGTGGCGACACCTGCTTGAGGAAGGCCTGCGGCCGTTCTTCCTGCCCGAGCATTGGGTAAATGTGTTTACGACTACTGACGGCGTTCCGCCTTCGCCGCTATTCGGCGCCACCTTCTTCACGATTACGGGACTGCACATGTTCCACGTCGCTTCGGGCGCGGTTTACCTCGCCGTGGTTGCAGCGCGAGTCAACAAGTTGACGCACGAAGACGTCGAGATCAGCGGCCTTTACTGGCACTTCGTCGACCTCGTCTGGATGTTTGTCTTCCCGCTGATTTACATCATGTCAGTCGACGTTGGCGGACACCTGGCTCGTTAGTCATCAGTGGAGGAAACCGAAATGGATGCACACGGACACGCTGAAGAACATTTCGCCGGCAGTAACAAGCTGTTCACATCGATCTGGGTTTGGCTCGTGGCCCTGACGCTCGTCGAGATCTTTCTGGCTTACAAGCCGATGCCGATTCACATCATGCTCGTGATCCTGCTGGGTCTCTCGATCATCAAGGCCGCGCTCATCGTCGCCTACTTCATGCACTTGAGATTTGAACGACTCAGTTTGATTCTTACGATTGTGCCGATGCTGGTCGTTTGTATTATCCTGTTGTTTGCTTTCTTCCCCGACAGTTTCCGGTCGGCTGGGCTGCGTTACCAGTTCAAGGAACCGCCGCCAGTCGCGCCTGCACCGGAGGAACCGTAATGCGATCGAGTTGGTGGCGGACGCTGAGTTTCATGCTGGTAGCAGTGGCGATTGTGCTGCTCGCGAATAGTTACGCGGAGGCGCAGTGTGCGATGTGCCGCGCTGCGTTGACCAGCGCCACCGACAGCCGGTTTATTCACAACTTCAATATCGGCGTGCTGGTGCTGTTAGTGCCGCCGGCCACGATCTTCTGTTCGATCTTTATCCTATTGAGAAAGTATGGGCCACGGATGAACGCGGATGACACGGATCAGAAGAAAGATTGATCTGCGTTGGTCTGCGGGCTGGTTTTATGAGTGACGACAACCCTTTAGCCCTCGACGTTGAAAAGCGCACGACGCGAGGGCGTGTTTGTCCGCGGTGTGGTGGGAAGATCATTCCTTCCAACCGGGCGGTTTATCAAACGGGTGCTGATCCAGCGGGGTCGTTTCCACTGTGGGAATGTGAACGGTGTGGTTATGAAGAAGTCGGCGAGCGAAAGAAGCCGGCTGGAAAGGTGAAGCACTAGCGGACCGTGTCAATCCGATGAAGAGAGAACTCGGACTCCTAAACTTTATCTGCCTGCTTGTCGCGCTCGGTTTCCTGGCGCTGGCGGTCATCAGCGTGCTGGACTCGGGCGACTTTCTCACCATCGATAACCTGTTCATCATCACCGTCAGCCTGGTAATGGCTTTGCTGTTTGCCATCAACCCGCTGCTCTATCTCAAGTCTGAAGGCCGTTTGCCGTTGCCGTTTGTGAAGAGGAAGTCGATCGCTGCTCCGGCTAATGGCGGTGAATGGGGCCAGATCAGAACGCAGGCGCCGCCGTTGCTTGATGCGAAGGGCCGTGCCGTGCCACCGGACGTAAGGGCGATTGTCTCGAGAATGGAAGGACATTGACTCACGAAAAGGCACAAGAAGCACAAAACAGATGAAATTAATGTTTGTGCCTTTTTGTGGCTGTAATGGCTGATTACATCTCCTACCTGCCGCATCTCAACGCTTGTCTTAACGCCACGAGCGCGCTGCTACTCATTTCAGGTTATTCGTTCATCAGAGCGCGAAACGTCGCGGCCCATCGCGCGTGCCAGACTTCGGCGCTCGTTGTTTCGTTACTGTTCCTCGCTTCGTATCTCACGTATCACTATTACCACGGCGCGACGCGTTTTCAGGGAACAGGCTGGGTGCGCCCGCTCTACTTCGTTATCCTGACCAGCCACACCATTCTGGCGGTGGTGATCGTTCCACTCGTGGCGCTCACTTTTTATCGTGCACTCCGCAACGAGTTTGGACGGCACCGGCGCATCGCGCGTGTCACGTTGCCGATCTGGCTCTACGTGTCGATCACGGGCGTGATCGTTTATCTTATGCTTTACCATATCTATCCTTCCTGAACACGTTCGCTGATGGCTGAAAACGGCAACCATCCGGAGATACGAGTTGCAGAGGTGCGCAAGCGCGGGCGCGGCTCTGGGCCGATTCTTGTGCTCGCCGCTCTCTTCGTGGCGGCGACATCACTCGCGTGGTACTTCTCGTGGTTCGGCCGTGAGCTGTCAGATGCAGACATCGCGAAGTATCTCGCCGATGAGAAGAACCCGCGTCACGTGCAGCACGCGCTGCTGCAAGTTCAACGACGGATGGAGCAAGGCGACGGCAGCGCGAAGAATTGGTACCCGCAGCTAATCGTGCTTAGCGGCAGTCCGGAAACTGAGTTCCGGCTGACGGTGGCGTGGCTGATGGGCTTTGATAACCAGTCGCAGGAGTTTCATAACGCACTGCTGAAGTTGCTGCGCGATCAGGAACCGATCGTGCGACGTAATGCGGCGCTGGCGCTAGTGAGATTCAACGACGCCAGTGGACATGACGAGCTCGTTTCAGTGCTGAAGCCTTACGTGTTGCAAGCTCCGGCTGATGGAGTGATTGAAAGCAGTTTACAAGAGGGCCAAACCGTCGCTCGCAGATCGCCTTTGCTGCGAATCCGGCAGGCTGACGGAAACATCGCCGGCCTTCGATCGCCGCTGCCGGGGCGCATCAATAAGATCATGAAGGCGAACGGGTCGCAGGTATCGCGAGGGGAAGATGTGTTGAGTTTGAATTCGGATGAGGACAGTGTCTGGGAGGTGTTGCGAGCGCTGGCGTTGATCGGAACGAAGGACGATCTTGAGTTGGTCCAAAGCTACGCAAACTCAACAAACGTCTCGAAGCGCGTAAAAGAACAGGCAAGTCTGACACTACACGCGATTAACCACAGATTACACGGATGAAGAACGGATGAACACGGATCTTTATCTGTGATTATCCGTTCTTCATCCGTGTAATCTGTGGTTTTACGCAGGAGGCGC
>DASSEB010000336.1:0-5217 GCA_035696765.1 Pyrinomonadaceae bacterium
CCAGGATGCCGTCCTGTAAAAAATGACCTTATTGTTTAGGGTGCCTGCGTGAGAAAGTCGTCGATCAGGCGGCGCTCGTTTTCGTCTTTGATTCGAGTGAACAGTCTGTGGCCGAGTTTTCGGATCGTGTCAGGCTTATCAAAGGGCAAGCGATCGTACATCTGCCCGCCGCTGAAGTGACACGGCATGCATTTCGACTTGAAGATCGGTTTTAACTGAGAATCGAAATCGACGCGCGCATTCGCAGTTGAAGAGTTTGCTATGAGTGCGGACGAAACGACGCCGGCCTTGGCTGCGGGTCTGGCTATACCGCCTGATTCGACCAGCAACAATCCCGTCGCAATCAAAAGAAGAACAATCCGCATGGCACCAATGGTACGCCTCTGAAGCGGATTAGTGAATAGTGCAGGCGTGGCTCTTTGTGCCGCATCGTACAGACACTCACTCGCAGCCGAACCGAGAATTTCCGTTTATCACGTGAAGAGGAGATTCCGGCAATGGCGAAATGTGAAGTCTGCGGCAACGATTATTATTTGTCTTTCGAGGTTGTGACGTCCGGCGCGAGACATACCTTCGACAGTTTCGAGTGTGCAATTCACAAGCTTGCGCCTGTCTGCGATCACTGCGGCTGCAAGATCATCGGACACGGCATCGAGGCCAATCACACTTTTTATTGCTGCGCCAACTGTGCCCGGCAAGCGGGAGTTAGTGAAGTCAAGGATCACGCATAGAAAGGCATGGTCATCATGGTTCGATGGTGATGGCGTCCGGACTCTGCTGGAAGAAAGTTAAGGGGACGGCGCGGTCGTGGCAATCGATTCCTTCAAACACAAACAGCCGCGAGATGATGTCCGGGTGAAAAGTGGGAGAGTTGCTGTTGTCTTCAGCCAGAAAGACAACATTCGCGTGCTTCGGGAATTCCGGATCGTCGCTGTGTAGAACAGTGCCGCTGAGGAAGGCGGTTGCGAACCCCGACGAGCCAACAACCTCGAGGCAATTGATTTTGACGACCACCTGCGTCTGAACAAAATTTTCGAGAATATTGAAAGTGGCACGTCCTCTCGCCTGACCTCTGTGGTTGGCTGTGGCATCGAAGGAATAACCCCAGTGCTCGGTTCCAAGACCACTGAAAAACGAGAAATCGCCCTGACCAAACGCCGAAGGGCCTTGCTCCGTCACAACGGCTGATGACGAGTGAGTTGAGGCGACGATTCCAGCAAGGATAACGAAAACCAACGCTGGGAACGTATGTCTTCTTTTCATGGTGTCACTCCTGGTCGAAGGGTTGAGGAATTATTAGCCCATACCGGACAATCTTCGCAACTTTTTCCTCTCGCCACGGGCAGAAATGCTCAGTTTCTTGCAGCAGATGCGGGAAGCGTTGTAGCCAACAAGTCGATTCGATCTTGTGACTACGAAGACAGCTTTAACTAGATTGAACTACTGGTCGGAGGGTAGCGTTATTTGAATCAAATGCGGTCCACCCAAGCAAAACTTTTAAATTGTTTATGTGCGATGACAGCAATCTTCGTCAGCTTGCTCGGCCGACAGTGCCTAGCCCAGGAACTGCCCAAAGACCTTCCGGGGCGAGAGTGGAGAGATATGAGGGGCACGGATCTTTGGGGGAGCGATTGTAAGCAACCTGAGAATTTCAAGGGCCAGGGTGCCCGTATTTGCAAGGGAGTCGAAGGTTATTTACTCCTGGTTAAAGGTGATGAGGTTGAGCGGGGGATTTTCTTAGCGAAACCGGAAATTTATTTGATTGCCCCGAATGGACGACAGTACCCGTTGCGCTACTGGAATACCAAGGATCCCAAGTACGAAGGGCTGCACCGTTCTCCATTATGGATAATAGTAAATACACCCAGAAAAAGTATTACTCTCACATTTACCTTGAAAGTTGCGCAGAGGCAAGACTATTCGTACAGCGACTCCTACGACGTCATCGTAAGAGTTTCTCCAACTCCTGTTTGCATTATTGGAAGCGTCCCTGGCAGCGGCACGTCGACCGCTGAAAGTGTCGGGATCGCAAGCTCCCCCCGCGGACGGCGCTGTCTCAACCTGAATGAGTACGAAAAGCGGGATTGGTTTCTTACCGCGCGAAGACTTGCAAACGAAGGACAGATCAATGCTGCAAGGCGCTCGCTCAGGAGAGTTCTCGAACCCTCCGAACGCTTCATCGTCTATCGGGAAATGGCGAGCAGTCAGTACAAGGTAGGTAATTCGGAAGCTGCCCGACGCATACTAATCGGAGCACGTGCCGAAGCGCTCAAGAATCGTTTTCGTGACGGCCTAAACTACACATTGAGTTACGTCGTTAGCGGTCTGGCAGAGTCGGGATTCGATGATGCCGCAAAAGCAAACATCAGGCTTTTCCCTGAAACGGACAGGCTGCAAATGTATTTAACTGTTGCTTTCATTCAAGGCGAACGAAAGGATCTCGATGCGGCCAGGAAAACCTTTCAAGAAGCAATTCGACGAGAAGTGAAAAAAAACAATCCACAGGCTGATGGAAGACTGTATGAGATAGGCACCGCCCAAGCGCGTATGGGACTGCTCGACGAAGCGAGAAAAACTGCTTCAATGATCAGTGATCCTTCACTTCGCCAGACGATTGAAGCCAGAATTAGGGAACAATAGTTGTAGCTGTTAAGGAGTGTGGTAGCGCATACGGGACTCGAACCCGTGATCTCTGCCTTGAGAGGGCAGCGTGTTAGCCGACTACACCAATGCGCCACGGTGGACTCGGATTATAGGTGCCCCGCCGCAGCATTCGCAAGCTCCGCCACCGATGAACACAGATGAAGATGGCCCCGCCGCGCTCCGCGCTAATTTGTGACTGATTTTGCTATACTGCACCCCGCTTGAACGCTAGCCTATCCCATCGGACGCGAGAACTTCACTCATGAACATCGTCGTGTTGCGGGAAACACAAGACGGTGAAGCACGCGTCGCACTCATGCCCGAGTCTATTAAGAAACTCATCGGCCTGGGCGCTACTGTGCGCATCGAAGGCGGCGCGGGTCTCAACGCCGCTCGCACTGACGACGACTTCCGCGAAGCCGGAGCTGAAGTAAGCACCGATCGAGAAGCACTGCTCGCAGATGCCGACGTGCTCGCCGTCATAAATCGCCCTGGTCCAAACGACTTTGCGCGGCTTAAAACCGGCGCGGTCGTTATCGGTTTTCTACGACCGCTCGACGAACCTGCCGCATTGATACCGGCAGTCGATCGCGGTGTCACTGCTTTCTCAGTCGAGCTGATCCCGCGAATCACGCGAGCACAGGCGATGGACGCACTCTCGTCGATGGCCACCGTCGCCGGTTACAAAGCCGTACTGATCGGCGCCGCCCACATCCCACGAATGTTTCCGTTACTGATGACCGCGGCGGGCACCGTGCCGCCCGCGCGAGTGCTCGTGCTCGGCGCGGGCGTCGCCGGTTTGCAGGCGATCGCGACAGCACGACGACTCGGCGCTGTCGTCGAAGGTTACGACGTGCGCGCGGCAGCGGGCGAACAGGTGAAATCGCTCGGCGCTACGTTTCTCGAAGTCGATCTCGGTGGAATCAAAACTGAAGACGCGGGTGGCTATGCAGTCGAGTTGTCCGAAGAAGCAATGAATCGCGGGCGCGCGTTGATTGCCCAACACGCAAAACAGGCGGACGTCGTCATTACAACGGCCCAGGTTCCGGGCAGGCGCGCTCCTCTGCTCATCACGAAAGAAGCCGTGGAAGGAATGAAGCGCGGTTCGATAATTATCGATCTCGCGGGTGCGACTGGCGGCAATTGCGCGCTCAGCCAGGCCGACACAACAGTGGAACGCGATGGTGTCACGATTGTGGCGCCAACCAATCTGACGGCGACGGTGCCAGTGCATGCCAGCCAGCTTTACTCACGGAACATAACGTCATTCCTGTCGCTGCTGATCAAAGACGGCCGGTTGCAGATCGACATGAACGACGATGTGGTCGGACCATCATGCGTCACGCACAAGGGCGAAGTCGTGAACCAGCGCGTCGCAGCCGCGTTGCAAGCTCAACCAGGGTAGGAGCAGATCGAATGTCAGCAGAAACCTTAATCTCCGCGCTTTACGTTTTTGCGCTCGCAGCGTTTCTGGGCTACCAGGTGATCTCGCGAGTGCCGCCACTGCTGCACACACCATTGATGTCGGCTACGAACGCGATCTCGGGCATCTCGCTGGTCGGTTCGATCGTCACTGCCGGCGCTCATTACAACACGGTCAGTACGATCCTCGGCTTTATCGCCGTCGTCTGTTCGACGACTAACGTCGTTGGTGGTTTCGTCATTACCGATCGCATGTTGAAGATGTTCAAGCGGAAAGAGATCGCGAAGAAAGAGTAGAGCCACACACTTTCGCGGATGCAAACCTACTTCATCGAATTCAGCTACCTGCTCGCGTCCATCCTCTTCATCCTCGGATTGAAGGGGATGAGCCATCCTGAAACCGCGAAACGCGGTATGCATCTCGCCGAGTTTGGCATGTTGATGGCCATCATCGGCACGCTGATGCACCACGAGATTGTCACCTACACGTGGATACTTGCGGGCCTGGCTGTGGGCTCCGTTGTCGGACTCGCGATGGGCGTGTGGGTACCGATGACGGCGATGCCGCAACGGACCGCGCTCTCACACGCGTTTGGCGCTTTCGCCGCGGCGCTCGTCGGGATCTCGGAGTTTTACAAGAGCGGTGGACATCTCGAGACCATCACGATGAGTGCGCTCGGGTTTGAGGTGATGCTTGGTGCGCTCACAACAACCGGAAGCCTGCTCGCGTTTGCAAAGCTGCAAGGACTCGTGCGCGGCACGCCGATGACTTACAAGGGCCAGAATGTTTTCAACATGGCCCTGCTGGCAGTGACGATCGGGATCTTTATTTACCTCGTCGTCGTGCCCGGTTCGATGCCGCTGTTTTTCACGATGGTGGGCCTCGCATTCGTGTTTGGACTGCTGCTGGTGATGCCGATCGGATCGGCGGACATGCCGGTCGTCATGTCATTGCTGAATTCTTATGCAGGTCTCGCTTCTGCTGCGACCGGATTCGTGCTCTCTAACAAAGTCCTGATCATCGCCGGTACGCTCGACGGTTTCTCCGGTTTCATACTCTCGATCCTGATGTGCCGCGCGATGAATCGTTCGATGACGAATGTGTTGTTTGGCGCGTTCGGCAGTGCAGCGACAGCGGCAGCCAGTGGCGAA
>DASSEB010000337.1:0-6110 GCA_035696765.1 Pyrinomonadaceae bacterium
TTGTGTGAGCGGAGCCATGTACGACGTCCGGATCAAACCCGACATGCTCCATTATGTCGATCTCTCCGTTGTCGGGCCAAAACCTTTCTCCATAGCTCTTCGAACTCGCCAGCATCCATATCGCGGGCCAGGTACCACGACCGGAGGGCAGCTTGGCCTTCACTTCAAAGCGCCCGTACGTCCAGTCGCCTTTGCCCTTCGACACAAGCCGCGCCGACGTATATTTCTGCTCTCGGGAACCGTCTCGGCGAGCTTCAATGATCAGTCGTCCATCTTCGACACGGGCATTCTCTTTTCGACTCGCTGTGTAGTTTTGCAACTCCTGATTGCCCCAGCCGTGACCTCCAACGTCGTATCCCCACTTGGCGGGATCGGGCAAACCCGTGTAGTCAAACTCATCAGACCAAACCAGCCGCCATGGACCACGAGCGTGCTGCGATGAGGCTGACGGTTGATAGCACCCGAACAACAAGCCAACAACAAAAAGAAGAGCCACCGCTAATGAAGACAACGTGCGCATGCAGTCTCGTTTCCTCAATCCTGTGTTTTGCCTAACGCACAGTGCTTCAGCCAAAAAACACAAAGAATGTTTCTTGATTTTTGTGTCTTTTGTGCTTTTTTGTGGCCACTAACCGCCGGCTTTGATGTCGTAAGCCCACAGTGTTCCGAGATCGCGAATGTAGAGTCGCCCATTAGCAATAATCGGATAGGCAAAGGCGCCTTCCGGAAATGGCCCGACCTGTGCATGCTTCGGTGGAGCGGGCGGAGTGAATCGACCTTTTTCGCGAAAAGCTTCGGGAGTGGCTTCAACCAAAACCATTTCTCCAGTCATGATCAGGTGAAGATATAAATGACCATCCGCGGCCGCGACTGAAGCCCAGCCAAAATTCGGCGACTCCCATTTCACCTTCCCGCTCGTGAAGTCAGCCGCGATTAACTTCTGCGCGACCTCAGTGCCGTAAATGTGATCGCCAACCAACACTGCTCCGCCAAGACCATTCGGAAGTCCGCGTATGAAGTAGACCTGCTCCGCCGCGACACCGTTTCCATCCGGCTTCAAACGAACCAGTCCGCCACCAACACCAAGCGCTCCGCCATAAACGAATTCGCCACGGGCGATCGGCGTGAAATACTGCGCCGGACCCTTGGCCGCTTCCGCATAACGCCAGAGAAACTGTCCGGTCTTCGCATCAACTCCGACAATACCTTTGCTCAACAACTGCACATACTGTTTGCGTCCGCCACCTTGAACTACGATCGCCGATGCATATCCCGCCGGTTCACCGTTGGGGATTGCCGATTTCCAAACGAGCGCGCCTGTCTTCTTATTGAGTGCGACGATTGTGGCTTCCGCGCCGCCGGGCGTTACGACAACAAGGTCACCATCGACGAGCGGCGACTCCGCGTACGCCCATTCGCCCGGCTGACCACTGAAGTCTTTACGAAGACTCTTCGACCAGCGAATCTTGCCGGTCTTCGCTTCGAGACAAGCAAGGTCGCCGTCTGAACCGAGCACGTAAATGGAGTCGCCGTCAACAGTCGGAGTGGACCGTGCTTTCGGGTAGTTTGGGTTTTGGTTGGGATTGCCGACGTTGCCGACGCGCGTTGTCCAGACGACTTTTCCATCCTGAGTCGAGAGTGCGCGGACAAATTCATTGTCCATGCCGGTATTACTCATGAAGTAAATCCGATTTCCGACAACAACGGGAGTTGAGTAACCGTCGCCGATGTCGTTCACTTGCCAGAGCAGCTTTGGTCCACCGGCGGGCCACTGTTTCAGCAAACCGGTTTCAGACGAGACTCCATTGCGATCCGGACCACGCCACTGAGGCCAGTCGGAAGTAGCAGAACTCGTGGCAGACAAGGTTGCTCCACACAAACAGACCACTGCAATGATAGTTAGTAACTTCACTACCTTCTCCTTTGGCAATTGGATTCGCTGTTGACTTGCCGGCCGTGTGAGGTACGGATCGGTTTCGAGAAATGTTCCACGACAACGTTCCCGAATAAGTTTAGCCACGGATTTCCGCGGATCAGATCCGTGTTGACCAAAGCGGAAGCGGCTGGCTGGCGTTGCGGTTATGCTTGGCGGCTGCCTGATTGTAGGTTGGCAACAGGAGTCGCTGGTCACACATGCACTCGATCAACTTCGCCCGCCCATAAGTTTTCTCGATCAGCACCGCCATCTTCCAGCCGACTGTGTACCACGGTCCCTGCGTACCGTAGAACGAGAACGCTGTCTTATCGATTTCATCGCCAGTTAATTTCCCTTGCAAGATGTTGTCGAAGAACGCTTCGAGTCTCTTCAGATCGTTAGCAAAGTTTGCGACGTCTTTGTCCCAGCGCGCACGGTCTTCCGGACTGCTGACTGCATGTGGGTGAATGTCGGGGCCGCCCGCCGCTGCGAGCATTGCGAAGCCTTCCCCGAAAGCACCAATCCATTTGATAACTGTCTGTGTGTTGGCCGGCAGCTTGTTGATCTGGTCCAACGTATCTTTACGCGGGCAAGTGCTGCCGTAACCAATGTGATGGAGTTCGTGTGCGAGGTGGTTCTCAAACTTCGCGCGGCTCATCGCCGGATCGAGATAAAGAAAGATTGCCGGATCGCCTTTCACGTCAAAGACGAAACTGTTTTCGCGGGGCTTGATAACCGGGTAGATTTTAGCTTTGACAGTCGCGTCTTTCGGCAAGTAAGCCAGCGCTAGACGCGCCGCTCGGGTGACGTCTGCGTTCCGCCACTTCGCGAGTGTTTCTTCGAGAGCTTGCATGCGTGCAGCAAGTTGGTCCGAGAGAACGAAGGTTTTGAAGTCAGCATCCTCGAATGAACGCTGCATCGAAGTCTCGCGCTGCTTCAGCCGCACGTACCCTTCGCTCTGAAAAACTCGTTGCCAATCCGCTTCAGTGACCGGTTGGTTCGTTTTCCTTTTCGTCAGCACGGCCAGCACGGCCTCTGCCTCATCGGTGACCAGGCGCACGTTGACCGACGGAAGTGCCGGCTTTTGTGCAAACGCGAAGGCAAATCCGCTACAGATCAGCAGCAAACTGAAGAATGGCCGGCCGATTGATGATGGTTTCATATTTGTGATTCCTCACTCGTGACATGACTACCCAAACGGGTGGCAACCCTTTCCCTTCTCAAAGCGCGTTATCAGGACGAAGGGTCGAAAAGGGAAAACGACCCAAGCGGCAACTGCCACATCTCTAGAGGAGAAGAGAGTCATGTCACTAAATCGCATCACAGCTATCGCAATTCTAATTCTTATCGTAGTCACAGCTAACATTCATGCACAAACTCCGACCGCGTCCGTTACCGGCACGGTCACGGCAGACGGCGCCATTCGCATGATCGCACATGGCGAGGCGCTGCAAGTTCGCATGGAGATTTACTCGGCGGCCGGTGAGCTCGTCTCGGATTCCGGTCTTCGTCAAGGCAACATCATCGACTGGAAACAGGCCGACGCTACGCAACCATTGACTGATGGTTCGTATCTTGTCGTCGTCACAGTCAAAGACTTCAAAGGCAACTTAAACCAACGAATGGCCGCGCTTTCGTTACAATCGGGCCAACTCAACTTACAGAATCAAAAGCGAGGCGAAGTAACGACTGCGCAGATGCAGACTTTGGAAGCTCGTCGTGCAACTCAGAAGACAAAAGTCACTGACAGCGACGATGCGATTTCCATTCTGCGTGAAGGAAAAGAGCGTGCAGTCGTCGTCAATGCGCATGACGGCACTGACGGCCAGGTGAGCAGCACGAACGGTGCACTGACGTTTCGCACCGGCAACGTGTTTTCCAGTAGCGAACAGGAACAGATGCGCGTTACACCCGAGGGCCGGGTTGGTATCGGTACCAAGAGTCCGGAAGCGACTCTGGACGTCGCAGGCACGGTTAGAGCTCGCGACGGCATACAGTTTGGCGACGGTACAACACTGACCTCGGCAAAAGATTTGTCACCGAGCAAAGATGCACCAACAGCATCTGCCGGCAATAACCTTTCGGGTACAACCATCATCACGGCGATCAACGATCCGGCGACTCTCGGCGTCATCAACGACAATCGCGTTTCGCTCAATCTGGCCAGACTCGCCGGGGCGAACACCTGGACCAATTTCAATACTTTCAGCGGCGGTCTTTCGGCCAACAACGCGCAGATCACAAACGTCGGCAACGCCGTCAATGGTGGCGACGCTATCAACAAGAATTACTTCGACGCGAACGCAGTGCGGTTCGTGCCCGGCGTGGCGCAGTTATCAATAGGCGATGCTAACGGCACCGCACCCATGATCAATCTTCGTGGCCAGAGCACGTGCTGCGGGCCAAATACCGGGTTTGCCGACTTCAAGGTGCTTCAGAACGGCAGCTTCGTCGCAACGGGAAGCCTCGGCATCGGCAATATCCCGGTGCAAGGCAGTGGTTACCGCACGATGTGGCATGCATATAAAGGCGCGTTTCGTTCCGGTTATGCAGACACGGAGTGGGACGATGCCAACGTAGGCTTCTTCTCGTGGGCAGGCGGCAGCAACTCGACCGCCAGTGGTCTTTACGCGCTCGCGTTTGGCGATACCAACAAGGCGCTGAGCACCAGCAGTATCGTCTTCGGCAGTGGTAATGAAGTCAAAGGCGCGGCGGGCATCTCGGCAGGCGCCGGCAATCACGTGTGCGACACGTACGGCGTTGCGTTCGGTAACAAAGCGATTTCCGGTGGTCCACTAGTCAATGGCGCCTGCGATCCGGATACGTTCAACATCAACGGTCTGGCGGCTGTTGCCATCGGTTACAACGTTACGGCTGATAAAGATCACTCGTTCGCGTTCGGCAAATTTGCGTCGACCAACGGATTCGCCGGCAGCTTTGTTTGGGGTGATGGTTCAGCGACGAGCAGCGTGAACACCTTCAAGGCCGTTACGAATAACGAGTTTGCGGCAAGAGCGACTGGTGGCTTCCGCTTTCGCACTAACCTGGCGGGCACGACGGGTTGTAACCTTCCGGCCGGCTCTGGAGTTTTCAACTGCACGTCGAGCCGCGCTACGAAAGAGAACTTCATGTTCGTGAATGGCGGCGATGTGTTGTCGCGACTGCAGAACATCGAAGTGAGCACCTGGAACTACATTTCCGAAGGACGCACGGTTCGTCACATGGGCCCGATGGCGGAAGACTTCTACAAAGCGTTTCAGTTGGGAACAGGCAATACCTCGATTGGCTTGCAGGATCTTACCGGCGTGAGCCTGGCGGCGATAAAGGAGTTGCACCAGCGCACGGATCAACTTCAGCAGAAAACGGTTGAAGTCGAACAGTTGCGAGAACAGGTAAATCAGTTGCGGTTGGCCAACAGCGAAATGGAAAGAAGATTGGCAACACTCGAGCAATTGATGTTAGGCCAGGCGCAACAACAGCAAGCTCAGAAGCTTCACTAAACACACTTTCAAGGCCCTGTGAATAAGCAACGTAGCCGCAAAGATATTGCGGCTACGTTGTTTTATTCGCGAGCGCAACGGAATGGACGCGAGTACTCGAATTCCGTTGCAGTTCGGAAACAAGTTTGTGAAGGCGGCCTGACAGAATTCAAGAAAACGAGCCGAGGGTAAAGGAGGGAGATTTAGACATGTCAAGCAGATATGACGATCGAGATGATCGTAATGAACGGGATTACGGTCGTCGACGCGAATCGGAGTACGGTCGTTCTTACGGCGAAGGATCGCAAGGGCGCTCCAGCTCCAGCTTTCGCGATGAAAATGACAGATATTCGGGCGAAAACAGATGGCGCGGCCAATCTGGCGGCAGCTCTTCTGGCGGCAGAGGTCGCGATTACGAAGGCAGCCGGGAAAATAGAGGTTGGGAGAGTAACCGCGATTACACCAGCGATCGCGATCGCAGCTACGGAGCCTATGGACAAAATTATTACCAGGGTTCCAGTAACTCTGGACAGGACTGGGGCAGTGATTATGGGCAGGGCTCCAGCAGGTACGGGCAGGGATCAGGTAGTGACTACGGCCAAAGCTCCAGCAGGTATGGAGAAGGTTTAGGCCGGGACTACGGGTCCAGCAGATATGGACAGGGATCCGGAAGCTCGGGCCGAGGAGGCTACGGGCAGGGCTCCGGTAGTTACGGT
>DASSEB010000338.1:0-8563 GCA_035696765.1 Pyrinomonadaceae bacterium
ATTTCACCGCCGTCAGTAAACGGTCCCGCGATAACTGCTTTACCGGAGTCAAGCAGTGACAACACGTAGTCGACGTGTTGCTGGTGCAGACGCTTCGTGTCTGCGTTTTCCTCCGCGGTCCATTTCGGCCCGTGCTTCAGCAGCGCCATGTGAAACTCGACCATCTTCGGCGCCGGTTCAGTTTTCGCTTCCGGCTTCTGCTGCGATGAAACCAGGGACGACGCTAGCAGAAGAAGCACCGCGCCGGTTAAGAATCGATTGAAGGTGTTCATTCCGTACTCCTGAGGAAAGTATTCCCACTACTCGTTATCTAACATCCTGGTAGTGTGTTCGGTGACACTCGGCGGCTGGACCAGCTCGTTCGTCCTCACTGGCTGCACGCCAACAGCGGGCATGGAAACGTTAGCTGCGGGTGCTAATGAGCCGCGCGCCGATGTTGATCCTAAAGCCGAGGTCTCGGCGGCCTGGTTCGCAATGGGTGCCGTTTTGTCGCTGAAGAGTCGAGCATAAAGCATCATTACAAGCGACACAAAAAAGACGGCGATCGGAATTATCATTGGCGCGCCTTCATCCGCCGCTAGACTAATCACGAGAACGATAGGAAAGAGCACGGCACTGCCGAACATCACTTTTGCTGCCCGCCGCATTCCTTTTCGCCGCGGCGACAACGCCGCAGCCTGTGCTTCATTTACGCCTTTGGCGGGCGCGTGACTACCTGCGAGCCACTCCGCCAATCCACTCAGCGCGACGCCGCAACGTGAACAGAATCTCATCTGATCTGAGATCTGTTGCTGACCACAATTAGGACAATACATAAGCCCTCGATTTGAAGATGATTCTAGCTGAACGCATGAGAGTACGTTAACTACCGGCGTGAGGTTCTAATCCTTATTCCGTTGGCCACTGGAAGCACAACGTATAACCGTCCGGATCTCGCAGGTACAATTGCTTCGAACGCCATGGAGCGATCTCGGGTTCGTTCACTTCGACACCATGCTCGCGCAGATGTCGATACGCGGCATCCACATCGGGGCAACTGAAATACAGGCACGTGTCGCGGTGTGCGGCTATCCGTGCAGGATCGGGCTGCGCTGGACGAGAATCCCGCTCGTGAGCGGTGTTGAGCATCACTTCCGTGTTGTTGAGCCGCAGCAATCCCCAGTCAAATTGATCGCCTTCGCGCGGCGTCGTCGTCTGAACGATTTCAAATCCAAGTATGTCGCGGTAGAAACGGATCGATGTAGGCATGTCGAAAACTTGCAGCAGCACGCAAACTCCGCGCACTTCGATGTTCATGAGTACCTCCTCCGATCATGTGTGCGTGACCATTACGACGTATCCGTCCGGATCGACTAGCTCGAACTCACCGCGCGGAGCGTAGAACGGAGTCGTGATCTCACCTGGGCCAAGACCCGCCTCGACGAGCGATGCTCGTGCCGCGGCCACGTCATCCGTGTAGACATAGAAGAGCACGCGCTGTTGCTCGGCGATGACCGGGTGTGACGCCGCCGCCAACATCAACAGCGCATCGCCGGACCGGAGCCACGCCCACGTGGGCTTCGGCGCGTTGTCCGCCGCGAAGGTGTTGCGAACCTCGAATCCGAGATGTTGATAGAACGCACTCGAACGTTCTACGTCGGCCACAAATACCATCGGGACAAGTTGCCGAGTTTTCATACTCATGAGTCTTCGTAGTGTCTTACTTGAGAATGGTAAACCCCTTCATCGCGCGGGCCAAAAACTCTTTATCGTCGCCCCCTGAAGCCTCGGCACTCGCATCTTCAATGTAAACCACAATGAACTCGTTTCGCTTGGGCTCATCTACCAGCCGCACAAAACGCTGAAACCTTATTGACTCGTTAAGTCGATAACCCTTGCTCTCGAGAAATGACGCAGTGTGCGCGGCATCTGATTGAGGATCGTGCTTGAGCGCGGCTGATACGTTCGCAATACGTTCAGAATTCACGATATAGGTTTGGCCGCCGAGGTTAACCGTCTCTGTAACAGGGTAATTGTATGAAGCCTCGATGCCAGGCAGGTAGCCTTCAAATTGCACCCAGTACATACGCTTGATGCGCCGCTGGTCGTCGGCGTCGACGAAAAAGAACTGCTCGACTTGCGCTCTCTCATACAAGATAAACTTCTGTGTGCCAGCGTACTTGAACTTGTTATCAAACTCGAGACGAATGGAGGGAAGGGAAGGTGAAGTTAATACTTGACCATTCACGACTCGTGTCTGTTCCGGTTTAGTGTTGCCGGTAGCTTGAGCGCGTGACTGCTGTAAGCAGCACGTAAACATCAGAATGCAAAGTAGTGTTTTATTCAAAGATGCATTCCCGGAAAGCTTTGCAACACTCCACGAAAGAACCCTGCTCGCCACCAACGCGACAAAGACGTTGCCAATCAGCCCAGTCCAAATAAAAACCGCGTGGCTCCAATAACCGCCGTACGCGTAGATGCTGAACGGCCAACCGAAATACACGAATCCATCATCGAGCGTCGAACCTTCCGGCATTCGGTAATAGCTAAAGAGGTTGGCAGCGCAAAACGATATCGCGATGAAGAGATTGATTAGTAGCTTTTGACGTCTCATTGAACCGTTCTCCTGGATTGTGAGCGCGGCCGGTAAATATCACTCACCTATGATTTTCACGAGCACCCGCTTCTTTCGCCCGCCGTCAAACTCGCCATAAAAAATCTGCTCCCAAGGTCCAAAATCCAACTGACCGCGTGTAATCGCAACGACAACCTCGCGGCCCA
The DNA here is from genome assembly GCA_035696765.1 of Pyrinomonadaceae bacterium. Classification (GTDB taxonomy): domain Bacteria; phylum Acidobacteriota; class Blastocatellia; order Pyrinomonadales; family Pyrinomonadaceae; genus PSRF01. Next base: position 2,761 of record DASSEB010000338.1, read on the forward strand.
TCACCTGTCGCTTGATGTGCGCGTCAGCATTATCTTCTCCGGTCCTATTGTGATGATAGCGGCTCGTGGGTTCATGCGGCGCGAGTTGTTCCAGCCAGGTTTCGTAATCGTGATGCAGTCCACTCTCGTCGTCGTTGATGAAAACAGACGCGGTTATGTGCATCGCGTTCACCAGCGCCAAACCCTCTACGACGCCACTCTCTCGCAGGCACTCGTTCACCTGTGGAGTGATATTGATAAACGCACGCCGGCCCGGCACGTTGAACCACAGTTCCTTACGATAGCTCTTCATCACGAACCGCTCCGTGGTTGAATTGGGAGTGACCACTATAGTACAGCTCGGTCCAGGGGTTCCATGCAACTTCGGTTAAAGCCCAACCAATGTTAATTATTGAAGGATTGGCTTAGGGATAAATCCGGTTACAATCCGACTCATGACACGACGAGTTCTACTGTATGGAGGCGAGATGGCTTCTTGTGCGCAGGTCCCAAGCCTTCCGGGTTGCCTCATAAAAACATCCGCAGTTCCACAGCCGATGGCGTTTTTCGACCGCCGCAAGAGCGGATTTGAATAAGGCTTTGGTCTCTGAGTCGCCGGCATTCGACCTGTTAGCCACACCTGGCGCCGAACAGGAGAACGCATGCTTCTACATACCCTTTGATTCAGCGAGCACAGAGCCGCCGAAATGAATCCATCCCTTTTCGCATATGCTTTAAAGCTGTTTTGATTCGCCGTCTGATAACGAGTGAAGAACAGCGTTGTGATAACGTTTGTACGATCTTGGGAGACCACCTCATGAGCTTGAACAAACCAATTGAATTCAGTCACGACATTCACGACATCACCGGGCAGTTTCCTGACCTCGCTCCATCGCCAGAAATGAGTGAAGCCGCCCTCAAGCAACTTGAGGTCAAGTACAACATTATTCTGCAAATTGCTGACCAGACGCTGAAAGGTCGCGAACTGGATTTGAAGGAAAGGACGAGTCGGACTGACCGCTGGGCCAATCCTCTGACCGTAGCAGTTTTGGTTGGCGCCCTGGGACTGCTCGGAAACTTCATCAACGGTATCTGGAGCAACCGAAACCAGCGGGCGCAACTCGAAAATCAGAATACCGCTGAGCGAATTAAGTTAGAGAATGACCTAATCAAAGAAGCGATCAAGCCCGCGGAAGAGACTGGGCGTGCGAAGAGCCTTGTGTTCTTTGCGAAGAACGGCTTGATTCACCTGGATCCGAAAACACTTGCATCGCTGGAGGAGATTATCGGTAGCGATGGCCCGGTAATTCCGGCCTCTTCAGGATCCGGAGCATCAGCTAGCATTGGTGCCAAGCCAATCACATTTGTTCAAGCCATCGTTGATCGGATTCTCGCTTCACCCGGCGTACCGTACCCTCCGGATGCGCGTGCAACCCCACACCTCGGAGACGATAGCCGTAAAGCAATCATTCTGCATGACGCAATGGGTACCGATGGCGCTGTTGGAATCATGCGCTCTGGTCGACCAGCCTTGTCTGGGATACCGGCATTACCCGGACCACTTGCTCATTGGGTGGTCCAGTCCGACGGCAAGATAGTGTTTATTGCTGACGAAACTGAGAAGGCGAATCACGTTGGTGTTGCTGACTTTGGTCTTGAGAACTCGAACACAATCGGCATCTCTGTAACTGGAGTCGGAGCTCTGTCGGACGATCGTCAAACTGAGAACCTTGTGCGATTGGTCGCAGATGTTGCTGATCGGTGGGGTATTCCAACCAATAGGATCTTCAGCCATGCAGAGGTCTCCAAAGGTCGGAAGATCGACATGCAGCAGCAGGCGCCCGTCATCCGTCAGATGGTTGATATGGTCAGGAAGAAGTAAGCCCCTGGAATATTAGTTGATTTCGATCGTGATTGAGCACCGCTGAGTAACGGTTCAGTGAGAGTCGAATCGTATGTGGCATTGTCCCAATTACAAAAGGACAAACTTCCGAAAATGGAGTGGAATAGTAGGTTTTCAATCAGAGATCGGGATTCAAAAGCAAAGCGCTGACGTACGGGTTTCAGCGGGAGTACAGAATCGAGAACTATGAGTCCGTTGTTCCTATTGGCGAAATGCAACGGAACGCAGCGATTAACCGTTCAAGTACTGCTCCACACGTCGGCAACGAGCTCGTAGGAACGGACGCGGGCGGGATGGTCGTGGATGCTGGTGACGATCATTAGCTCCTCGGCGTTAGTTGATGCGACAAAGCTTTCCAATTCCCGGCGCACCGTCTCAGGGGAGCCGACGATCGCGTACTTCAGCATGCGTGACGCCAGGCGCTTCTCGGGGTCGGTCCAATAAGTCTCGATGTCGTCGATAGGGGGTTGAAGCTTGCCGCCGGCGCCGCGGACGAGGTTGGTGAACGATTGCTGGACTGTGGTGAATAATCGACGCGCTTCTGCATCTGTGTCGGCCGCGACGACGTTGACGCCGAGCATCGCATATGGACGGTCCAACTGTTTCGACGGCTTGAATTTCTCACGATAAATCTCGAGCGCAGGGAAGAGCGCGTCGGGTGCGAAGTGTGAAGCAAAGGCGTAAGGCAGTCCCAGCGCAGCGGCGAGCTCAGCGCCGAACGTGCTCGATCCTAAAATCCAAATCGGGACGTGGGTGCCCGCGCCCGGCACCGCACGAACTGGTTGGGCCGGCTTAACGTCTCCGAGTAACAACATCAGCTCCAACACGTCTTCGGGGAAATCGTCGGCACGCACGTGATCGCGACGCAGTGCACGCAACGTGCGCGCGTCCGTTCCTGGCGCGCGACCCAGGCCCAAATCAATCCGACCCGGGTAAAGCGATTCGAGTGTGCCGAACTGTTCAGCAATCACGAGCGGCGAATGATTCGGCAGCATGATGCCGCCCGAACCCACTCGAATCGTCGACGTTCCGCCAGCGAGATATCCGATCACCACAGAAGTGGCCGCACTGGCAATGCCCGTCATGTTGTGATGCTCCGCGACCCAGTAGCGCTTGTAACCGAACTTTTCTGCGTGCTGCACGAGATCAAGGCTCTTGCGCAGGGCCTCGCGCGGTGTTTCACCCAGAATGACAGGAACGAGATCGAGTATCGAGACGGGGACCATGCTTATTCTCTACAACCGGATTTGGTTCAGCTTAATCGAAAGTGAGAAAAGTAGAAACCGTCCTCTCTTGATTGTGTTAAAGTGCGGCCCTTGAAACCACTACTCCTACTTCTCCTGATCGCCTTTTTACTGACTCTACAGCACGTGGATCCGGAACAGCCTGACCTGCTGGTCGTAAAGTTTAGTTGGGCCAGTGAAAAACAGAACAGCCGGATGATTCGCGGAGCTCAAAATCCTGGAGGACCAATCGCTACACCGATACCGGACAACCGGGATCTAGGTTCGCGACGAACCGACTTGCGGATCATGGAGAAAAAGGCCAATGCCTCAGCCCAGAATGCAGTGGACAGCTACCAGCTTCGGCTCGAGCTTAAAAACACCGGCGCGAACGTCGTCAGAGGCTTGATCTGGGAGTTCCGACCAACCGCCGGGCCTGACGACTACCAGCCGAAACAATATCTGTGCGCGCTGCAGGTGAAACCAAAGGAGAAGAAGATACTCGATATCTGGACGCCGTATCTTCCGGTTAAAGTGATCAGTGCTGCCGAACGTAAGGACGCGCTGAAAGACGGCACGGTCGTTATCAACCAGATCGAGTACGTTGATGGATCGGTGTGGAAGAAACGCGGATGGAACTATAAATTGCCCGCGGGCTCTTTGCAGAAACTCGCCGAAGGCCAGTGCTCCGTGTTTTGACCTACGCGCGATTGGCGATCCGCGTAGCTACGTGACGCGCCAGCGCCATGATCGTCCACGACGGATTTACACCCGGCGCTGTCGGAAACAGGCTCGAATCCGCCACGTAAACATTAGTTGTTCCAAATACCAGTCCCGAAGCGTCTGTCACTCCTCGCTGTGCATCGACGCCGAATTGATTGCCGCCGCTGGTGTGGTCCGAATAAGAGAGCAGGTCGTTGTAGGTGAATTTGAGTTTCTCAATTCGCTCGAGGTCAGGTGGCTTTTCGATCAACGGAGGCCGCAACAACGGCAGAAAAACTCGACGCGCTCCCACTGCCATCAATCCTTTTGCGGCTTCGATGAAGCAGCGGCGGAACGATTCGATGTCGCGTTTGCTCTCCTGAAACTCGAGTTGCGCCCGCCCGTCCTTCAGCACGATATGGGACTTCGCCGGATCGTCTTTCACCGTTACTGTCAAACTCATCGTGCGGTGAAACTGACGCATGATTTCAAAGTGCTCTTGCGGCGGAAGGTGCGACACAAACGAAGCCAGACTCGCCGGATAAAGAATACTCGCCAGCCACCAGAAGTGATGCTCCCTTAGAAACCCGAGAAAGTTGTAGATTGCCGGAACGCCGTGGAATGGAACGTACTGGCCATCCTGCATTTCGCCGCGCATCGTCATTGGCTCGTCAAACAGACCGAACACTTGCGCGTGAGGTTGCAGGAAAACTTTTCGCCCGATCGACTGCCGGTTTGGAAACTTCGGGCTACGCAGTAGAACAGCCGAAGAGAAGAATGCGCCGGCAGCAACAATGATACGTCGCGCGTTGATAACCGCGGGTTTCGCAGCGTCTCGCGGCGACACCGCTACACCGGAAGCGGTCCAACCTCCTTTTGCTTCCTCGCCAACGACAGACTTCGCCTCGCAATCAGTCAGGACGGTGAGATTTCCAGTCGCGAGAGCAAGCGGTAGAAAGCTGTTTGTCATGTTGCCTTTCAAATCAACACCGCATCCGAAATTGCAAAGGCCCACTCCCGCGCAGCCACTTGTGTAGCGATTGACAAGGACGAGATCCTCCGGCTTGCCGAGCGCCTGGGCCATATCCCGCACCACGCGGTTTGGTCGATTCTCGAGCTCGCGCGTCTGCCGTGTAATGGACATTACCCCGCCGATGTGTTGATAGTGCGGTTCCAGAGTTTCCGCATTGATCTCAGCCGTGCCGCTCTGCTCCAGCCACTCGTCAAAAACAAACTGCTTCGGTTTCATCGCCACCGCGCCGAAGACCATGCTGCTGCCGCCGAGCGCGCTTCCCTGGTAAAGCACCGTGCGGTAACCACTGGTTGTTTCAACATGACCGAACTTGTTGGACATGTCGAGCACGCGAAAGTTTATTTCTTCCTGCGGAACGAAGGGCCCTTTCTCGACAAGCAAAACTTTGAGACCTGCCTGGGCCAACGTTGCGGCAGCTACGGCGCCACCTGGTCCAGACCCAATCACGCAAGCATCGTAGACGTTGCTCAATACCTCTTGATGGTTTATGAGGTCGCGAGCGGAAATGATGTGGCGGCGGAGTTCGCTGCTCAGTTTTCTGATCACGCTTTTGCCTCGGGATTAGCAATCAGCTTCAGCGCTCGTTCGTCCGCCCAGAACGCGATCAGGCAGAGCGAGGAAAGTGTGCGGCCCATTTTGCGCACCAGCATGAATCGCGAACCGCGCGCATTGAGTGCAACTCTTCCTCCCCCGTACAAAATAGAAGCCCGCTGCGACCACGACAGAAACCGGGTGACCTTTTTGCGATGATCGGCGCTGCCAGTACGCAGCAGGTATTCAACGTTCTCACCGACATTGATGCCGGTGCTTTGTAATGCGGTGGCGGGAAGGAGAGTGGCGGCGACAGCATCGATGAAGCGTTGGTCGTCCGTGCCCAATGAAAGCTTCGGCGCAATCGCAACGAGCAATGCGGCTCCGAGAAAACTGCGACGGCTTAACTGCGTCTCAAAGGCGGTGATCTCT
>DASSEB010000339.1:0-9356 GCA_035696765.1 Pyrinomonadaceae bacterium
GCGTTACGTTGCCAGACGCCTCGAGTCTCGCCTTTCCCTCACAAATCGCTACCGCCTCGCGCATCGTTTCGACAGACATATTATCCAGCAGAATCCGTTCCACGCCGAGTTGCAACGCTTCGCGAACGTTGTCGAGCGAGCGGGTTTCAACTTCAATCTCGAGCTTTGTTTGCGACGCGCGCACGCGTTCGACGGCGGCGGTGATGGAGCCGGCGAAGTCGATGTGGTTGTCCTTTATTAATACCATGTCAAACAGGCCGGTGCGGTGGTTCTGCCCGCCGCCCAGCCGCACGGCGAGTTTATCTGTGAGGCGCAGGCCGGGCGCGGTCTTGCGCGTGTCGAGAACGACCGCGTTCGTGGTTTTGACAGCGTCGACAAACTGGCGCGTCAAAGTGGCGATTCCCGACATCCGGCCGAGGAAATTCAGCGCTGTGCGTTCACCGGTGAGTAGCGCGCGCGCTGAGCCTTCGACATCGGCGAGGACTGTGCCGCGTTTGACGTTTGCGCCGTCGGCCATGTTTACGACGAATTGAATGCGCTCACTCAAAGCAAGCATCACCTGCCGGGCGACTTCCAAACCGGCAACGACGCCGTCCTGCTTTGCGACGATGCGGCCGCGTAGCGAAGCACCGGCGGGCACAATCGTGTCGGTCGTGACATCGCCCGATCCGATGTCCTCCGCCAGCGCACGCCTGATGTAATCGTGGATTTCGGGAGGCAGTGCAGGACTCATTTTTTGCTTCTGGGCCAAAGCCTATTATTGCACAGTAATCAAAACGTCGCGATTCCCCTGCGCCTCGTTGCCTGAAAAATCCACCGCGATAATCCGCAGAACATAGTCGCCTTTGGGCAATCCGCTCGTGTCCCAAATACCCGGCGCGGCACGGCCGTCACGCACCGTGTTCGTAACCTCGTAAAGAAACTTCGTCGACTTGCTGCCGTAGACAGTTATCCCGCTCTCCGCCGCATACGCGATCTTCGTCGCTTTCCGATCACGAGGCAGACGATTGAAAAGGATGTTCATGCGTGGTTGATCGAAACCCGGCGCCGGTGTTCCATCACCTTTAAGAGCCTGGTAGCCGACGCCGTACAGGCCAAGACGCCTGCGACTCGCATTCATGTTCGTTAGGTCAAACGCGTCGACGACGATCCGCACCGGCCCACGCACCAGCAAACGCCCTCCCTGCTTCTCAGTCAAACGATTGCCTGACGCGTCGAACAGTTGAATGCCATCCTTCTCAATCACGGGAGGAATACTGTCGCTGAAGCCGACTGGTGACAGCGTCAGCGGATTGATCTCACCGCCGGGTGGTCCGATGTTCATGTGCACGTGGTACATGCGATTGATGGTTCCGACAGCGTCGCCCTGGCGGAAACGTGTGCCGCGTTTGACGCGGACGCGCGTCTCGTTAACTCGAGCAAAGCGACTGTCGTCAAACATCTTGTCGTCTTTGTCGCGACCAACATGGATGTGAATGTAGGAAACAACTCCGACGCGAAAGCCTTCGTTGAGCGAACCGAAACCCCAGTTTGGGAGTGGGCTCGTGACTTTCTCGGACCGCACCGTGCGAACGACGTCGCCGTACGCGCCGAAGACATCGAGGCCGCTGTGAAGGTGGTGCCGGCTGTCAGTCGAATCGAAACTCCCGCGCACCTCGCCCATGGTTGCGACGACCTCGTGCGGGCTTTGCTGCGGATCGAGTGGCCACAGCAATGACTGTTGGCCAAGAGTTTCGTTGGTCAGTCGCGGAAGAGGATCTGGAGCGTCGGGCGCTGACCCAACCGCCTGGTCCAGCTTGCGAACGAGGTAGTTGCCGCTGTCGGCGAGGTAGAGTTCTGCGGGCCGCTCGCTGTGCGAACCGATTGCGATCCCTGCCGGTTGATTAAAACCGTCGCCGGCGATCTCGCGCACAGTCCCGTCGGGAGCAATTTGAACAACTCGCGCGCGATCGAGTTCGGAAACGTAGATGAAGTTGTCGTGTGACACCGCGAGCCCGACAGGATTCGAAAGCTCTTCGTTCACCGGTAAAGTGCTGACGTTGCCATCCGCGGTTATCCTCCGCAGACGATCATTTCCAGTGTCGGCAACGATGATGGCGCCGTCAGTTGTAACTGCGATACCGCAGGGCGTATCAAAGAGCCCGGTCGCGCGATCACCATCCGCGTATCCGGGAGTTCCGCCGCCTGCGACGGTGCTGACTTGACCATCGGCCGCGATCATGCGAACGCGATCGTTGTAAGTGTCCGCGACGTAGATGTTGCCACGCGGATCGACTGCGATTCCCATCGGCCCATTGAACCGTGCCTGTGCTGCTGGTCCATCGACATAACCCGCAGTGCCGTCGCCTGCGACTGTCGACACCTCGCCAGCCGGCGTGACTTTCCGTATGCGATTGTTTCCGGTGTCGGCGACGAAGAGGTTGCCATCGTTCGCGAGTGCGAGACCGGAAGGGGTGTTGAAAGAGGCCGCTGCGCCGGCGCCGTCTGCGAACCCTTCGCTTCCGCCGGCGAGTGTGGTGACTGTTCCATCAGGCGCGATCTTGCGAATGCGATTACTCTCACCCGCGTCGGCAACGTAAACCGTACCGTCAATGCCGACCGCAACAGCAAACGGATCTGAAAACGCGGACTGCGTGCCGTCGCGGAACGCGGGGGAGCCGTCGCCGCCGAGTGTGACGACGTGCGCCTTCCAGCCGAGTGGCGTCGGCAGCGGCTTGCGTCTGAAACGAAAAACGATGAAGGCAGTTGCGCCACCGAGAATTATCAGGAGTATGAGAACGACGACGACTTTGCGCATTAGAGCTTTGCCTCAACGCATTTCAGCCACAAAGAAGCACAAAAAGCACAAAAGCATTTCCTTGATTTTTGTCCCTGTTGTGCTTCTTTGTGGCAAATCATTCTGGAATGGAATCGGTTTTGTGCACTTTTTAGGCAAAGCCGCGCATTAGTCGAGAAAGGCTTCCGGCTGCGCGAGCATTTCTTCCATGCGCGCAAGGTAGCGTCCGACGTGCAGGCCGTCCATCAACGAATGATGCACCTCGACGGAGAATGGCATGATGGTGCGTTCGTTCTCTTGCGTGAACTTGCCGAAGGAGAGCTTGGGCACTGAATCCTCGCGGCCCCATCTTCGCGCGTGCGAGAAACTGGTAAACGCGATCCAGGGAAGCGTTGTGCAGTGGATGCGCGCGTCGTCTTCGTGTCGCGGCCTGAATGCGCCGTCGCCGTTACGTGTTTCTTCAACAGCACGCGTCGCTCCTTCCATGAATTTCGAATAGCTCTCGGCGTAGTCGAAGTAGACGAGGGTGAAGGTCTCGTTCGGCAGGATCAGAGTCGTCCCCCCGTTGATGACGTCATGGACCAAGACCTGGCCCTGGCGCAAACGATAACGAAACGGCTCGATTTCGTTTGCGGCACGCAGCGCGAGGTAGTGATAAGTCAACCAAACATTTGCACGTTCGCGTTTGCGCAATGCGCTAAGCAGATTTGTAATATCCAGACGCGTGCAAACGTTGAAGTATGGCTTATCAAAAGGCAGGTAAAACTCAAACACGGCGCGTCGCGGCCAGGTAGCTAAGTCGATGTAGTGCGGCATCGCGAGGGATTGTACCCGATCGGCGTGGTTTAAAAGGAGAAGGAGGCCGTTACCCATCAGGGGCGGCCTCCTTCTTTGTGTGAGGTTTGGGCTCCTCGAAACAGTTATCTTTGGAGCAGTGCGTTATCCATCACGGGAACGATCGGAGCTACGTCGCGCCCCACCAGGAAATCCGGCCTCGCATTCTCACGCCAGGCGGGAACGTTCTCCACGCTGTTGAAGGTCACGATAACGACTGTGCGATCGAACGGCGAAATGTTGTTTGATGAGGCGTGGACGAGATTGCTGTGAAAGAAGATCGCCGAGCCTGCCGGACCTTTCGGCGCAAAGAGCCCATACTTGCCGACAAGATGACCGACTGTATCGCGATCGAGAGAGTATTTGAGATCGGCAGTGAGATTGGAAATCCAGGCAGGACTATTTTCGTAGACCTGATAGCGCAGGACGCCGTCCAACGGTTGTGCTGATCTGTCGATCACACCTTCTGTGTGCGAACCTGGGATGAGGAACATCGGCCCGTTGAATTCGTTCACGTCGTCGAGGAAGATCACGACGCTGGCGAGGCGATCCGAGCGCAGGCCGTCTTCCTTCTGCCAGAAGATATAATCCTGGTGCCACTCCCACACGTCACCGCCAAACGCGGCCTTGGCGTTGATCTTGAACTGGTAGACGTAGACATCGCTGCCGAGGAGTTGCCGGGCCGGTTCGACGATACGCGGGTGACGCGACAGCTCGTGAAAGACCTCGTTCGTCATATGTGAGCCGTAGACCGAGCGCACGAAGCCTCGCTCTTTTTCGAGCACGCGTTTCGGCGTGTCTTCATTAAAGACCTTCAGCAGTTCCGCCTTCATCACGCCAACTTCAGCGTCGGTGTAGTAGTTTGACAGGAACAGAAACCCGTCCTGCTCGTAAGTTCGTACCTGCTCTTCACTCAGCCGCATGGAAAATGTCCTCCTTAATGCGTGGAGACTCCTGCGTCTCGAACCAAAGCCACAAAGAGGCACAAAGAAGCACAGAGTGCTCTTTGCGGCGCCCGTAACTCATCTTGTCTAAGATTGAATCTTGTAGAACCTAACCGTTTGCGGCGAGGACCTTTTCCAGATGTCCGGTGCCTTCCAGTGTCTGCAAGTCAACATCTGCGATGCACCGCACTTTCGTGTAATCCACAGTGAGGCCGCCCACTACGCGCACGCGTCCTGTTCCTTCGTCGAAGTTGGCTGCGGATAGATCGCACGCCTCCTTGTCAACACTGACTCCGAGTTCGGTGCCGCCGTTTGTATCTGTAAATTTAATGCGCACGTAGCCACCATCAAGCGCTTCTTTGAAGCTCTTGACCGACGGTTCGGGGCGCAGCTTGACGACTACCGGATGATCCCCAACACACAAGCGATCGACGAGACTCTCTTCGTGTGAAGCCGTGCTCGGCGGAGCTGGAGGTGGTGGATTGCGGGCCATCTCTTCCATTTTCTTTCTCAAGCTGAGCGGCCTCATGTCGGTCCACACTTCTTTAATGTGAGCGAGGCACTCGGCTTTGGTGCCGGTCTTTCCGGCATCGTTCCATCCGAGCGGATTTTCCTTGTATTCCGGCCAGATGGAATACTGCTCCTCATGGTTCATCACAACTTTGTAAATGGTTTTGTCTTCATCTTCAGAGTGTTGCGTAGACATCTTCTATTCTCCTCCGCGAAATGTAGCCACGGATTACACGGATGACACGGATTAACAACACGGCTCATACTGATTAGCTGGTTTCGGTGTAAATCCGTGTAATCCGTGGCTTAAAAAAATCGTATCAACGAGCAGCGGCAGCGAAACTCCTGCTCTGTATTTCCGAACAGATTTGCCGCAGATTCTTTTCTGCTCTTTCTCTATCCGTGATCGGCTCTCCTCTCGGAACCTGAATCTCCATCGAGAGCAGATCATCACATGCGCCGACAAATCTCTTGATCTGGTCAAGACTGATCCCCTTCCCTTCCAGGTAAGGCAGGATCCAAAAATCGAAGTCGTACATTGGCAGCCACATCGAATCAGTAACCGATCCAAATAGCTTCAGCACCATCTCGCAACCCTGCTCCCAGTCCATCGTGTTGTGCTGCCACTTGTACCCCATTCCCGAAATTCCATGCTGGTCTTTGCTCTTCGCATAAATCGGCGCGCGAGGGTTGTTGTACCAAATCTCTCCGCGGAAAAACGTCGGGCGCGCGTCCTGCAATAGCTCAATCGTATTCGCAACGGTCTTCTCAGTTTCTCCCGGAAAGCCGATTATCAACGACGCGAAGGTCATGATTCCGCTCGCGTTCAGAAACTTCATGCCCCGGCGATACTGATCGGGTGTGGCGACCTTTTTCATGATCTTGAGCACATCGGGATCGCCGGACTCAATGCCCAGAAACACGCCGCCGCAATTGCTCCTCGCCATCAGGTCGCAGAGCTCTTCGTCCATGATGTTGCAGCGCAAATAGGAGTACCAACGAAACGTAAACTTATTGCGGATTATCATCCGCAGTATCTCTTTGAAGCGATCCGCGGGCACATTAAACGTGTCGTCGATGAAGACGAGATTGCGCACGTCGGATCTTTCCTGAATCTGGCGCAGCTCGTTTTCAACTTCGGTGATCTCCTGCGGCACCCACTTGCCTGCCCTTACCGGATAATCGCAGAACGTGCACCTGAAGGGACAACTCAATGCGGTGCGAGTCTGGAGTGTCGCTCCGAGATCCTTGTTTCGATAGTTACTCCAATTAACGGGCGCGAGAGAAAACTCAACCTCCGCACCGGTAAACACAAACTGCCCCTTGCGTTTGATGTAACAGTTCCTCACCTTGCTGAGATCGTCACTCTCGCGGAGGCGCAGCAACAAGTTCGCCAGGGTTTGTTCGCCCTGTTTCTGCTGCACGTAAACATCGGCGTCGATATCTTCCAATATCACTCGAAAATCTGCTTCTTCCAGGTAATACGAAAGGTTATCGATGAGTGGACCACCGACGACGATCAACGACTCAGGGCTGCGTTCTCTTATAAACTTTACTACTTCCTTGGCGACGAGCGGCGTCAGGTACAAGGTCGTCGTTACTGCGACCACCCTGGGCTTTCTACTGAATAACTCATCCAACTCGGCGCGCTTCGAGTGAAAGAAGCTGGAGAACTCAGCGTCGATATCGAGGTGTCGCAGAAAGCTGGCGAGATAGACCGGCGCGACTTGCGTCATCTCGGTCCAATGCAGGCGCTGGCCCGTTTGATAGTTAAGAACGTCGAGAAAGGGCAGTTTTTTCCCATCAAGGGTAATGAAGTCCATCCTGAGGTTGCGGTACTCGCCGGAAGAGAGTCCCTTTGATCGTTGCAAGCCTTCGTGGAAATCAAACCCCAGATCGTAATGCCCAAGGATCAGACATTCGAGTGACGGCTTCTTGGCAGGTGTGGAGTAGTTCATGGTAATTCCTTTTCGCGGGCTAATCATTCAGCCGGAGACTGTTTGCGCGCGGGTATTGAGTTTGAGGCTGATGACCGGCTGGGGATTTGTGTAATCATCCAACCAACCGGCGGAGGGATCGCTCTCGAACACCATTATGCGCCCGCAATCGAGCGGGTTAGGGGCGCGGTGGTAACGGAAGACGACTTTGTTGTCCATCTTTCCAACCACTTCGACCTTGCCGGTGCGGTGAGACATGCAGAGTCTCGCTTGTTTCGCTAAACCAGCCAGACGCCGCCGTGCTTCTTCGAATATTTCGAGCCCCTTCTCGACGGGCACCACGTAAGGTTCGTTGCCGAGTGTGGGGCGACACAGGAAGAGGTAGTAGGGTACGACGCCGTTGTAGGACAGTCTGCCGAACAGCTCGGCAATGACTTCCGCTTTATCATTGACTCCGCGGATCAGCGGCGTCTGGTTCACCGTGATTGCCCCCGCCTTCTGTAACAACTGCAGACCCTTCAACGCCGGTTCAGTCAACTCTCGCGGATGGTTGAAGTGGGCCATCACGAATATCTTTCGGTCAGGCAAACTGTATTTACTCAGCAACTCGAGCAGGGATGGGTCGTTGATGATTCGATAGGGATCGAACGCTGTCATTTTCGTGCCGATGCGAATGATCCGTACGTGATCGATGTCCCTGAGTTGTTTGATGATGTGGCTCAATTTTCCGGTCGACATGATCAAGGGATCGCCACCGGATAACAGCACATTGTTTATTTCGGGATGTCGCTCGATGTATGCGGCCGCATCCGTGACATCGTTGACTACTTCATCGTTGTCGTCAGTGAAGAGTCGCTTGCGAAAACAAAATCGACAGTAGGCCCCACACACGTTATTCACAAGAAGTAATGCAGTATCAGGGTATTTGTGTTCGAGGCCCTTAAGCGCGGTGTAAGAATGTTCGTCGGAAGCGTCCAGTTCTCCGAAGTCGTTCAATTCCTGGATGTCGGGTATCACAATGCGTCGAATCGGATCGTCGGGATCATTCCAGTCGATCAACGACTGATAGTAATCATTGGTACGAAAGGCAAATTTTTCTGCTACCGGTTTGAGGTCTTTCCGGTCTGCTTCACTCAACCCTCCTATCTGGTCCAGCTTGTTGATATATCGAGGCTTGATTTTTACGAGATCCATGGCGTTACTCCTTAATGCTCAACTGTTGGATCACCGCCGTAGCCGAATGAGACTCGGGCGCGCCTAAAAGGGCGAAGTTTCAGGACTGCAGAGGTCACTGAGGATCCTTGTGAAAGGTTTTTGGTTTGAGAGATTGCATCAGCTGGGCCAGAGACGGCGGCGAGCTCCGTCTCTAATCGCTATCAGGCGGCTGCGAGGCCGCGCAGTGCATGGAGTTCCTGAAGCGAGTGTACACTGGGTTTGACGCCGTTGCGAGCGCCGATTGCTTCGACAATTGCGCGCGCGCCAGTCATGGTTGTTACGCAGGGGAGGTTGTACTGGAGAGCCGCTTGCCGAATCTCCTGTTCGTCACGACGCGAAGTCCCACCTAACGGAGTATTGATGATCAAGGCGACGTCACGCTGCTTGATATGGTCCACGATATTGGGCCGTCCTTCATTGACCTTGAAAACCTCTTCGACGTCGAGCCCCACTTCGCGCAGTCTTGCAGCCGTGCCCTGCGTCGCCATCAGCTTGAACCCTAATCGAACCAGACGTCGCGCCAGCAATACCGCCGGTCCTTTGTCGGCGTTGTTGACGCTGATAAAAGCTGTACCGCTTTCCGGCAACGTTAGCCCGGCGCCGATCATTGCTTTTCCATACGCCTCGCCAAACGTGTCGCCAATGCCCATCACTTCGCCGGTCGAATGCATTTCGGGTCCCAGCACCGGATCGACTTCCGGAAACTTTCCGAACGGGAACACCGGCGACTTCACGAAGAAGCGAGACACTGTCAGCTCGTCCGGCAGATGGAAATTCTTCAGTTTCGATCCGGTCATCACAAGCGCTGCAATCCGTGCGATGGGTACGCCAGTAGCTTTCGAGACAAACGGCACGGTCCGTGACGCGCGAGGATTTACCTCGAGCACGTACACGCGATGGTCCTTGATCGCAAACTGCACGTTCATCAATCCCTGCACCGAAAGTGCTCTGGCCATCTTGCGCGTGTAAAGACGCATCGTCTCGATGTGCTCCGGATCGATCCGCACGGCAGGTAAGACGCATGACGAATCGCCCGAGTGTATACCCGCCTCTTCAATGTGTTCCTGAATGCCGGCGATCACACACGCGCTGTCGTCCGACAATGCATCGACGTCGAACTCCGCGGCCTGCTCGAGGAAT
>DASSEB010000340.1:0-21780 GCA_035696765.1 Pyrinomonadaceae bacterium
CAGCCCCGCTCTTCCTTCGACTGCAGAATGGGGGTAAGCCACCATTTTTTCTGGCCCTAATATACTCCTTTAAATCCTGTACGCTGATTTTTCGTGCAAAGAAGTGACACTCGGTTGTGTTATTTTCTCGGCGATGACACACGCCCAGGGACTCGCACGCATCGCGCTCCTGTCGTTGCTGGCAGGCTTCTTTAACACACTAGCAGCAACCCCAAAACTGACGCCGCATCGCATCACGCTCGCTAACGGCAAATCGTTCGAACTCAACCTGCCCGAGGGTTTTGAGATCAGCGTCGCCGCGCAAGGGCTCAAACGCGTACGGTTCATGGCCCTGAGCCCGGACAAACGGCTCTTCGTCACCGACATGTACAACCTCACCGACAATCGACGGGGTGTCGTTTACATTCTCGACCAGTTTGATCCCGTGGCGCACCGGTTCAAGAAAGTGACGCAATACCTCACCGGGTTGCACAATCCAAACAACGTCGCTTTCTACACCGATCGAAACGGCACAGACTGGTTTTATCTCGCCCTTACCGATCGTCTCCTTCGTTATCGTTACGAAGCCGGTAAAGATGCGCCTTCCGGTCAGCCGCAGGTGCTCGCGACTTTTCCTGACTACGGTCTCGGTTACAAATACGGTGGTTGGCACCTGACGCGCACGGTTATCGTGGGCGGCAACGGCAAGATCTACGTCGCGGTCGGAAGCAGTTGCAACGCGTGCGAGGAGAAAGAAGAAGTTCGCGCCAGCATTCTCGAGATGGATCCTGACGGTAAAAACCAGCACTACTTCGCGCGCGGGCTGCGCAACGCGGTCGGGCTGCGTTGGACCAAGGGAAAACTTTTCGCTACGAACATGGGTTCAGATCATCTTGGCGATAATCGTCCGGCCGATACGTTTTATGTCGTAGAGGACGGTAAGAATTACGGCTGGCCGTACTGCTTTCAAGTCGGCACTAAGATTTACCCGGATCCGAAATTCAATACGACGGGAGAGAAGTTTGATTGTCGCAAAGTGCCGGCGGCGCTCACGCCGTTTCCCGCGCACAGCTCGCCACTCGGTTTGGAATACTTCGACTCGAGTTTTCTCGTCGCGTTGCATGGATCGACGAAGAAGAGTTTGCGGCGTGGTTATCGGGTCGTGAGGGTTCCGGAGTCTGGCGGCGCGATGGAAGACTTCATCACCGGATTTTTCGAGTTGGGCAAGATCAACGGCCGGCCGGCGGACATTTTCAACTTTGGTCGAGACGCGTTTCTGTTAACTGACGACTACGGCGGCGTGGTTTACTACGTCTATCGAAAATCCTAAAGTGAGCCACAGATAAACACGGATTGACACGGATCGGATCAGTGTCAATCCGTGTTTATCTGTCGGTTTTTCTAGTAGAATACGCGCTACCCACGTTTTCACCCGAAAGGAAATACCATGCGTCTACGTGTCTCGCTTCTCCTTGTCATCGCCGTCTCGCTGGCCGCGCCGGCCCTCGCCCAGAAACGCAGCATCACCGAAAAGGACCTCTTCAACTTCGTCTGGATCGGAGATCCGCAGATCTCGCCTGATGGCGCTCGCGTCGCCTTCGTTCGCGTAACGGCGAACGACAAAAAGGACGGCTACAACACCGCGATCTGGACCGTCACCACTGCAACCGGCGAGACACGCCAGCTAACAAATGGCCCACGCGATACAACACCGCGCTGGTCGCCCGATGGGAACTATCTCCTTTTCGTGCGCTCTCCCGAAGTGTCCGGCCGCGTTGAATCGTCGCAGCTATTCATGCTGGCAATGACTGGCGGCGAGCCGTTTCAGTTCACGACTCTGCCGCGCGGCGTCGGTGGTCCGCAGTGGTCGCCTGACGGAAAAATGATCGCTTTCTACAACAGCGCGACAGCGGAAGAGCTCGCGAAGGAAGCTGCGAAAAACGCGCCTAAACCCGTTGCGAGTCCCAGCCCGAGTCCGAGTCCGAGTCCCGAACACGAAAGCGATGTACGCGTCATCAACCGCGCCGTCTATCGCGCGAACGGTCCCGGATATCTCGACTTCAAACATCCACAACACATCTGGGTCATCAACGCGCCAAAAACCGGCGATGAGAAAGTCACGCCGAAACAACTTACCACCGGACGCTTCGACACCGGCGGCTTAACATGGGCCAAAGACAGCTCTCGCATTTACTTCGACGCTGACTACACCGACGAGCCGTATTACGAACTGCCCCGCACCGATATTTATTCAGTGCCCGTCACCGGCGGTGAACGTACCAAGCTCACTTCATTTGACCTTGGAGCTGGCGGGTTCACTCTCAGTCCCGACGGAAAGCAGCTTGCTTTCATCGCTTCAACCAATCAGCCGGTGCGTTCTTATTCACAACCCGACCTCTGGGTGATGGACATGGAACCCGGCGCGAAGCCGCGAAATCTTACGGCCAATTTTGATTACGATGTCGGCAGTGGAGTGGGAGGCGACAACACTGCGCCAAGAGGAGGCGGTGGCAGCTTACCCGTGTGGTCGCGTGATGGACACAGCATCACGGTTGTCTATGCTAAAGAAGGCAAGGCGAATCTCGGCTCCTTCGACGTTGCGAGTGGACGTGAGTCTGATGTCACAACCGGAAATCAAGCAGTGGTTACTTATCGCGCGCTGCCGGATGCGTCGAAGTTTGTTCTGCTGATTTCGACGCCAACCCGGATCGGCGATCTCTTCCTGCTCGACAAGCCCGGCGCCCAGCCGAAGCAACTGACACATATTAACGATGAGTTGTTCTCAAAACTAAACCTCACCGAGCCGGAGGAGATGTGGCACACGAGCTTTGACGGCAAGAAGATTCAGAGCTGGATTCAACGTCCGCCGGATTTCGATCCGAACAAGAAGTATCCGCTGATCCTGAATATTCACGGTGGGCCACACTCAGCTTACGGGTACATCTTCGATCACGAGTTTCAGTGGATGGCGGCGAAGGGTTACGTCGTGCTGTATCCAAATCCGCGTGGCAGCACCAGCTACGGTCAGGAGTTTGGAAATATCATTCAGCACAATTACCCCGGCGACGATTACAAAGATCTGATGACGGCGGTCGACGAGGTTGTGCGCCGCGGCTACATTGACGACAAGAAACTCGGCGTCACGGGCGGCAGCGGTGGCGGGTTGTTGACGAACTGGACCATCGGACAAACGACACGTTTCGCGGCAGCAGTCTCGCAACGCGATATCGCGAGCTGGTCTGACTGGTGGTACACGGCCGACTTCACGCTCTTCCAGCCTTCATGGTTCAAGGCGCCGCCGTTTGAAGATCCGGAAGACTACACCAAACGATCTCCGATCACTTACGTCAACAAAGTCCAAACCCCAGTCATGTTCATCCTCGGCGAGGCTGACTGGCGGACGCCAACCGGTTCAGGTGGCGAAGCGATGTTTCGCGCGTTGAAGTATCGCAGGATACCAACGGTGATGGTGCGCTTTCCGAACGAGTCGCACGAGCTGTCGCGTTCAGGACAGCCATGGCACCGCATCGAGCGTTTGCAGCACATCGTTGGCTGGTTCGATAAATGGCTCATGGGTATTCCGAAACCCGAGTATGATATTGGCGAACCAACGAGGAGCACGAGCACGCAACAATGAAAACACTTGGTCTAATCGGCGGCACAGGCCCTGAATCGACAATCGATTACTACCGGTTGCTGACCGCGCAGTATCGCGAGAAGGCCGACGGGGCTTCTCCACCCCTGATCATCAACAGCGTCGATATCAAACGACTGCTGGCGTGGATGAGTGCCAACGAACTCGACAAGGTTGCCGACTACCTGGTGGACGAAATCGAGAAGCTCCGCAAAGCCGGCGCGGACTTCGGAGCACTGACGGCAAACACGGCCCACATCGTGTTTGATGAGCTTCAGCGCAGATGCGCTTTGCCGTTGATCAGTATCGTCGAGGCGGCACGCGAAAGAGTCGAGGCGCTTGGGTTGAAACGCGTGGCGTTGTTTGGCACACGCTACACGATGCAAGCTCCTTTCTACCCGTCCGTGTTTTCTCGCACAAACGTGGAGTTGATCATGCCTGACAGCGAGGAGCAGGCTTACATTCACGAGATCTATTTAGGCGAACTGCTCAAGGACGTATTCTCGCCCGAGACGCGCGAGAAAGTTTTAAAGATTGCCGACGATATGAAAGCACGTCACGGTATCGAGGCGGTCATTCTCGGCGGCACCGAACTGCCATTGCTGCTTCGTGCGGATGAACACAACGGAATGCGCCTGCTCGACACCACTCGCATTCACGTCGATCGTCTTATCGCAGAAATGTTGGAATAATTTCATCAATAGATACTTGCGTGACAGTTGATAAGTAGTATTATTGTTGCCGACCCCTGCGTAACCCCCCCTCGATTTCCCCCCACAGGCTTAATCAACAAGGAAAGGAAATCATCATGGGACTTTTCGACAAGATGTTTGGACGCGGCGCATCGGACGCTGAGCAACAGCAGGGGGCGCAGCAGCGCTTCAACGAACTGAAGCAGAAATACCAAACGGTGCTCACGACCGCCGATCAACAACGCATCCAATTCCAAAACCTGCACATACAGGACAACAAACTTTTCATTCGCGCCATTGCGCCGTCTGAAGATGCAAAGAACAAGTTCTGGGATCAGGTCAAGCTCGTCAATCCAAACGCAGACGATATCACCGCGGACATCAGTGTCGACTCGAGCCGTGCTGTCGGAGCAGCCGCGGGTGGAGGTCAGGGTTCGGGCGGCCAGACCTACGAGGTCAAGAGCGGCGACAATCTTTCGAAGATCAGTAAGCAGTTCTACGGCGATCCCAACGAGTACATGCGAATCTTCTATGCGAACCGCGACAAGTTAAACGATCCCGACAAGATTCAAGTGGGTCAGAAGCTCGCGATTCCCCCTGACGACAACAACTAAGCCCGGGCTTGGTTGTGTAAAGGGGTGGCACTCATTGCCACCCCTTTCGTACAATCCCGCCGCATGGATGCAAACACTCTCCCCATAATCACCACGCCGCGCGTGGTCCTTCGTTGGATTTCCGAAGACGATATTGACGGCCTCTACGATGTTTTCTCCGACCCGCAGGTGATGCGTTATTGGAGCACTGGTCCACTCGCCCACAGAGAAGCGGCGGCAGAGATGCAACGCGAAATCGCCGCGGGGAATCTGAGCAACACGATGATGAAATGGGGACTGGCGTTACGCGAGTCCAATTTCGTTATCGGCACCACAACGCTCTTCAACCTTAACCTCGATAACGGTCGCGCAGAGATCGGTTATGCGATGGCCCGTGCTTACTGGGGTAAAGGTTACATGCAGGAAGCACTTCAGGCTTTGGTGTCGCATGCGTTCGAAGTCATGGAACTGCGTCGACTCGAAGCTGACGTGGACCCACGCAATGCTGCGTCTATTCGCACACTCGAGAGATTGGGGTTTCAACGTGAAGGATTTCTCCGTGAGCGTTGGCACGTCAACGGCGAATTGCAGGATGCGCTCTTCTATGGACTGCTCCGCCGCGAGTGGAAGCACGTTTAGCCACAAAAGGCACAAAAAGCACAAAAGCAGGCGCAACTATTTGTGCCTTTTGTGCCTTGTTGTGCCGTGAGACAGAGGTAACCCGTCATGAAGATCTGTTTGCTCTTAGCGCTCACAGTCGTATTGGCCGCTTCCCTTCCAGTTGCTGCATTCAATCCAACGCGGTCCAAGAAGACCATGAGGGCCTTCAGGTCGGAGCAGGAACTCAAGAGGTACCTTCGTGCATGGGCAAAAAAACACCCGCGCAAGCCGGGTCGCGGAATGAACTTTGGAGGCGGAGCACCAGAGGGACTCTCAGCGGAGACCATGAAAGAAGTAGTGATGGTTTCAGCAGCGCCGGAAAGTTCTTTAAAAGATGAATCAGTAACCAACGTCCAGCATGCCGGGGTCGACGAAGGAGGCATCGTCAAGGTGCATGGTGATCACCTCGTCGTATTGCGTCGCGGCCGTCTATTCACTGTCGCCATCGGAGACGGTGCGTTGCAGCCGATTTCCAACATCAATGCTTTTGGTCCGGAGATAGATCCGAAAGACACCTGGTACGACGAGATGCTCATCTCGGAAAACACCATCGCGGTCATCGGCTACAGCTATGAACGCGGCGGCACCGAAGTGGGCCTATTTGATATCGACAATGCGGGCCGGCTCTCGTATCGCTCGACGTATCACCTGCGTAGCGACGACTACTACTCTTCGCGCAATTTCGCGAGCCGCCTGATCGGCAGCAAGTTGATTTTTTATTCTCCTGATTATTTGTTCCCGGGCGAGCCACATCTGATGGAGTCGTTTACGGCGGTGCGCAGGTGGCACAAAGGGGCGAAGCCGGAAGAGTTTCAACCTATCTTACCGGCGACTCGCGTCTACGTGCCTGCAACCGGGCTGCAAACCGATGACGGCAGTGTCGATATCCACACCGTCACCATTTGCGATCTGGCCGGCGGCGGTTTCAATTGCGAGGCAACGTCGGTGATAGGTCCGCCGGGTCATGTCTTCTACGTTTCGCCTGATTCGGTTTACATATGGGCCAGCACCTGGTCGGCGAAGGAAAAGAACAAGTCGATCCTTTTCCGTATGCCTCTCGATGGCTCTGGCCCAAGCGCGTTGCGCGTGTCAGGCAGTCCGGTCGACCAGTTTTCATTCCTTCAGAGTGACGATCAACATCTAAACGTGCTGGTACGCTCCGAGTCAAACGGCGACGGCATGTGGGCTGCGGAAGTCGCGAAGGGCGACGTGGCGTTGATGCGCGTTCCGCTGTATAGCTTTTCGGATGGCAGTGATGTTGTGCACCGTGCAAACTACAGAAAGCTGCAGCGGCCCATGGGCGAGACATTTCAGAATCGATTCGTCGGCAACTATGTGCTCTACGGAACGGGAAGCGGGTGGGAAGAGCCGCAAAAGCATGTCGAGTCGGAACTCTTCATCGTCGACTGGAGGTTCGGCAATCCACACCGATTGCTGCTGCCGCACGGCGTCGATCGAATCGAGCAGATGGGTTCGGACGCAGTGGTTGTAGGCACCGATGGCAAAGACTTGCACTTCTCATCTGTGAGACTGGGCCCATCGCCGGAGATCGTCTCGCGCTACACACGGCACGAAGCTTCGCAGGGAGAACTGCGTAGTCACGGTTTCTTTTACAAACCGGACGGCGAGAACACAGGCATGCTCGGGTTGCCGATAAGCACTCCCGCGCGGCCAGGATTCCAACACTTGTTCCAAAATTCGGCTGCGATCCTGTTCCTGCGAAACGAGTCGTTACAGTTTCAGGAAGTCGGTGAGCTTGGATCACAACCGGATAAAACGATCGACGATAAATGTCAGGCGTCGTGTGTCGATTGGTATGGAAACGCGAGACCGTTGTTCCTGCGTGGAAGAGTGTTTGCGCTGCTCGGGTATGAGATTGTCGAAGGAACGCTCAACGGCGGCCGCATGACAGAGCTTCGGCGAATCAACTACGCTCCATAAGAACACGTTCTCAATCCGTCTTCATCCGTGTTAATCTGTGCCAAAAATTCTCAGGAGGCCTTATGTTTCGACGACGCCTGTCTTCTATCTCCCTGTTGTTGATCCTTGCGCTCGCGAACGCGCTGCCGGCGCAAACCGCACGGCGTCCACTAAAACTCGACGACATGATGAGCTTTCGCAACGTCAGCGATCCGCAAATTTCGCCTGACGGCCAATGGGTTGCTTACACCGTCGGCACCACCAACGCGAAGGAAGACAAGTCGAACTCCCATATCTGGATGGTGAACATCGACGGCAGCAACGATCGTCAAATTACTTTTAGCCAGGAGAGCGAGAACTCCCCGCGCTGGAGTCCTGACGGCGCGTATCTTTCGTTTACTTCTTCACGGCCGGGCAAGGCGCGCGGCAGCCAGGTTTGGTTGATGGATCGACGCGGCGGTGAAGCAACACAGCTTACAGAACTGAAGGGTCGTCTGCAGGGTTACGAGTGGTCTCCTGATTCGAAGCGTCTGGCACTGTTGATTGGCGATCCCGATCCTGAAGCCGATCCCGGCCCGTCTCCACAACCGGGTGCGACGCCGCGCGTTCCCAAGCCAATCGTCATCGATCGCTACCGGTACAAGCAGGACGGACAGGGTTACCTGCTTTCAGGGCGTCACACATACATTTACCTTTTCGACGTTGCATCGAAAAAACTCGACCGGCTCACCAAGAGCAAATGGGATGAGAGCTCACCGGCGTGGTCCCCTGACGGCACTCGCATCGCTTTCATGAGCAACCACTCGGACGATCCCGATCGCGATCCGGCAGCACAACTTTATGTCGCTGACGCAAAGCCGGAAGCGACCGAGAAACAGTTGACGCCTGAAGCGGTACGCGCCGGTCGGTCGCGGCCTGAATGGAGTCCTGATTCGAAATGGATCGCCGTTCTCGAAGGCGAGGAGAAGAAATACGGCGCCTACAGCATGGAGCACCTCACGCTTGTTCCCGCGGATGGGGGCAGCGCTCCTGCTCGTTTGAAAGCTGTCGAGGATCTCGATCGCGGGGTCTCGTCACCGCGTTTCAGTCCGGACGGCAAGTCAATCCGTTTTCTCGTCACTGACGATCGGTCCGTGTATCCGGCGCGGGTGAACGTATCGGGAGGCCAGGTTGAGAAATTGCTGCCTCCGCCCATCGTTATTTCGAATTGGAACTTCTCCGGCACACGTGCAGTCGCCATCTCCGGCGGTGATGCGAAAGCAAATGAGCTCTACGTTTGGGAAGGAAAGTCGCTGCGCCAACTAACACACCAGAACGATGCGCTGTTTGCGGAGCTGGAGTTCGGCGTGACCGAAGAGGTCGAGTTTAAGAGTAAAGACGGCACGCAGGTTAATGGTCTCCTGACTTATCCGGTTGGATACGTCAAAGGCACAAAAGTTCCGCTCCTGCTGAGAATTCACGGCGGGCCCAACTCGCAGGATCAGCATTCGTTCAGTCTCGAGCGGCAGTTATTCGCGGCGAATGGTTACGCGGTGCTGGCGGTAAACTATCGCGGCAGTTCCGGTCGCGGGCAGAAGTTTTCGCGTTCGATCTTTGCAGACTGGGGCAACTACGAAGTGCAGGACCTGCTGGCTGGAGTGGATCACGTGATCAAGATGGGCGTCGCCGATCCGGATCGACTCGGCGTCGGCGGCTGGAGCTACGGGGGAATTCTGACTGACTATCTGATCGCGAGTGATACTCGCTTCAAAGCCGCAACGAGCGGCGCGGGCACCGCGTTCACGGTCGCGTTCTACGGCACCGATCAGTACATCATTCAATACGATTACGAGATTGGGCCGCCCTGGAACCCGAAAGCATGGGAGACGTACGTGAAGATCTCGTATCCGTTCTTACACGCGGATCGGATCCAAACGCCGACGTTGTTTCTCGGCGGCGAGCGCGACTTCAACGTGCCTGTTCAGGGTAGCCAGCAGATGTACCAGGCGCTGCGCAGCCTCGGTATCGAGACACAACTGATCATCTATCCGAACGAGAACCACGGCATTCAACGGCCGAGTTATCAACGCGACCGGATGGAGCGCTACCTCGCGTGGTACGACAAGTACGTGAAGAAGCTGGCGAGTCCAACAACCACGTCAACCGCGCAATAAAGTAACCTCGGATTGGAGGGATCTGTGAAAATCGATTTCCACCGATCCGTGTAATCCGTGGTTCAATTCTTCTTCGGCAGGTTTTGTAGCAGCCGTGTTAGTGTTTCGATGTCAAAGGGTTTCGTGAGGTGTGCGTAGAAGCCTTCTGCGCTGGCGCGCTGCACGTCTTCCGGGCGGCCGAATCCAGTTAACGCAATTGCCGGAACGCCATCCTTCCCCGGCAGCTCGCGCAATTTTCTGAGAAACTCGAATCCATCCATCCCCGGCATGGAAATGTCGGACAACACAACGTCAAACTCCTTCTCACTCGCCAGCTCCAATGCTTCGAAACCACTGGTGGCTACGCTGACTGCCGCACCACCGATTTCCAACAAGTGACGCACCATTTCAGTCGTGTCTTCCGAATCGTCGACAACCAACACGCCCATTCCCCTCAATGCACCGTTGCGCAAGTCCAGCATCGGCGCGAGGGGTTGTTTTGCTTCGACACTTCGCGGCAGTTGAATGGTGAAGGTCGCGCCTTTTCCGGCGCCCGGTGAGTGCGCGCTCACGGAGCCGCCGTGTAACTCGACCAATTGTTGGACCACAGCCAATCCGATGCCCATGCCGGATTGCGAGCGGTTAGTGCCGGAATCAGCTTGCCGGAATATTTCAAAGATGTGCGGCAGGAATGAGGAATCGAACCCCTGACCATTGTCCTCGACTGTCAGCACGATATGATCCGCTTCGGCCTTGAGGCTGACTGCAATGTGGCCGCCGTTGGGAGTGAATTTGACTGAGTTGTTGAGCAGGTTCCAGATGATCTGCTCCAGCCGGACGGGATCGGCCTGCACAAACACTGCGTCGTCAGGCGTGTTTACACTGATCGAGATGTCCTTACCTTCCGCGTCGTTGCGCACAGTCTCGATCGCGTTTTCAATAGACGCCACAGGCGAAACTGTCTCGCGGTTCAACTCGAGTTTTCCACTACGCAGCCGCGAGAGGTCGAGCAGATCGCGAATCAACTTCGATTGGGCCACCGCATTGCGCTTAACGGCCTCTGACATTCGCTTCAGGTTCGCCGAATTGCGAATCTCTTCGGTACGCAGGAGCAGCTCCGCGTAACCCAGAATTACGTTGAGCGGATTGCGCAACTCGTGTGACATGATCGCCAGAAACTCATCCTTCAAACGATTTGCTTCTTCCGCCGTTTGACGCAGTTCGTGCTCGCGCGAGAGCAACAGTTCTCGTTCTTCTTCCACGCGCAGCCGTTCCAGGTAATCCGCAGATTGGCGAGCGAGCAGGTCCATCAATCGTAGTTCCTGTTCCGTCGCACGGCGCGGGCTTTCGAAATGAGTGGAAATCATGCCGAGCAGTTTTCCGCTGCTACTGATAAGAGGAGTGGATTGCACTGCACGCACACCGGCATCAAGCATAATCTGCAGCGAGGGTCGCCCGGCAAAAATGTCGCTTTGGGTTATGTCATCGACGATGACGCGCTGCTGCAACTGCATCGCGCGGCCGCAGACTGACGAGGTGTCGGCAATAGTCTGAAAGAACCTTAGAAAGGGCTCGTCGAAACCACTCTGCACTGCCAGCCTGAGCTTGCCCGACTTACTATCGATTAACTGAATATTTCCTTTATCTGCTCCGCTTATTTCAATTGCGACTTTCAAGATTTCGCTGAGACAGCCGTCGACATCGTGTCCATCTTTCGCGCAACGCGTGCCGATCTCATTTAACCGCCTCATCGCTTTCAAGTCAGCGGCGCTATGCTCGAGAATTCCAAACAGGCGTGCCTCACTATCACGCAACTCCTTCGTGCGTTCCGCTACCTGGTCCTCGAGTGAGTTCTTGGCCTGGCGCAGTTTCTCTTCCAGCGCTTTTTGCGCAGTTAAGTCGGTTACTATGATGCCAATCGTGTTGGTTTGCGGCTGCAGCTTCGCAAACGAAAGGAGGACCGGAACTTCTCTGCCGTCGCGGAGGTTGAGCGTGTACTCACGGCGAATGCCCTGCTCTCGCGCGCGTTCCAGGTCTTGCAGAAACTGCTCGCGCATGGACGGCACGATGTAATCGCCAAACGGGACTCCCGTTGCAGTCGTTTCAGTCAGACCGAGTATCGCTCCGAAGTTGCGATTGCTGTAGAGAATGATCGAGTCAGGCGAAACGCTGACCGCGCCTTCGTTCATCTCGTCGATCATGAGCCGGTAAGGATAGTCGGCGGTCGTGAGGGTGTAGATCATTTCGCCCTGGGGACTCTCGATGACTAAAGCATCGACTTCGCCTTGACGAATTGCACGCAGCGTTTCTTCGGCCTCTTCCAAACGCTGCCGCAGCACCTCGATTTCGGTGTGTGATTCTCTTGGGCTTTCTCTTCGTTGTGCCATGCTATTTTGGGAGCGCGCGAATCAAGCGCCGGTTAGATCGTGGCGCTTGTAAATATCCAGCCCCACCAGGACCTTTTGTGTATTGGAAAGATCGCCCACAAGCTTTCTGAGTGGCGTCGGTAATTGTTTGACCAGCGTCGGTGCGGCAATGATTTGCTCTTGTCGGGCCGCAGCCGGATCTTTGTAAATGTCTATCACCTCCAAATCGTAGTCGGGGAGATGCTCCGCGCAGATTTTTTGAAGGTTATAGACCGCCCGCAGAGATCGCGCCGATGATCCGGTCACATACAGCCGCAGGATGTACTTAGCGCGACGCAAAGGACCCCTCTTGGCGGTTTCTTCAAAGGCTTCCGTTGCATTGCGGAGTTTGGTTTTAAGTGACTCCCTGCTGCCGGACTCTGCATTTTCATTTTTATGCTCTGGCATTACTTCACATTTTGCTTTCTAACCTGGTTGAATATCCAAGCCAACAAGAACGCGTTCGGTGTTGGAAAGATCTCCGATGATCTTTCTGATCGGCTGGGGGAGTTTTCGTACGAGAGTGGGGATAGCAAGGATCTGATCGCCCCGGGCAAGCGTCGGGTTTTCCATCAGATCGATAACTTCGATGTGATATTTACCTTTGAGGTGTGCTTCGCAGATTTCTTTTAAGTTCTTGAAAGCAGTCAGCGATCGCGGCGTTTGCCCTGCAACATAAAGTCGCAAGTTCCAACTGCGCGCATCGTCGACTCTTGCCTGCGGCAAATGTCCATTCTTGGCTCGTCGCGTTTGTTTTGCGGGGGCTTTCATCTTACCGTTCCTTTCCTGGGCTTTGGCGCGCCATTTTCATCTATTTGAACAGGACTGCTGTCGGCATGCCGTAGGCGTGCAATTTCAAGGCGATGGGATTCGATCGAGGCTTCGCGTCTTTGCGCTTCATCCAATTCCCTGAGCACGGCCTCTCGCTCGGATTCATACTGGCTCTTTAAGGCCACTAATTGCGCTTCGAATACCTCTCGCTTGCGCTCGAGCTCGCGCTCCTTGCGCTGTCTTGCGTGACGGCGTTCAACTTCGGCCGCAGACTCGCGCGCGATCTGTGACGCCCGCGCAGAGCCCATCAGTACTCCTTCCGAACCAACGTATGCATCGATAAGTTCAATGCCATGGTCTGTCATTAAGAATTCCCTTACCTGATTAGAATGCGCGATGCCACGCGCCTTGAGAATGTAGAGACCGCGGTTGCGCTCACCGTTCGCTTCGATATTTTTTACCAGTATCCAGGTGTCCATCAACGATGAGACTCCGACTTCCGAATCTTCGATCTCCTTTCCCGACGAGGTCAAACTCGTAAACATTGCCGTACATTGCCTCTGCTTGAGGAAATCGATCAGCCTCATGAGCATCGCTTTAGTTTCGATAGAGTCGCCCACCGCCAGAAAGTTTGTAATTGGATCTACGACCACTACGTCCGGTTCATAGTCACTGATAATCCTGTGAATCAAAGCAAGGTGTACTTCTAAACCGAAAGATGATGGCCGGGCGTTTTGAAATTTCAGCAAACCCTTCTTCACGAACTGTTCGAGGTCAATACCTATCGAACGCATGTTACGAATGATCTGATCCTGCGACTCTTCGAATGCAAAGAACAGCGCTCGCTCGCCGCGCTTGCAAGCGGCTTCAATGAAGTGCGCGGCAACAGTGCTCTTGCCTGTTCCCGCCGTTCCGGAAAGCAGTATCGAACTGCCGCGGTAGAAGCCCTTGCCGTCCAACATCGTGTCGAGGCGCGCGATGCCCGAGGAGACGCGCTGCGTCGAAGCT
Source organism: Pyrinomonadaceae bacterium (assembly GCA_035696765.1). Taxonomy (GTDB): domain Bacteria; phylum Acidobacteriota; class Blastocatellia; order Pyrinomonadales; family Pyrinomonadaceae; genus PSRF01. Next base: position 13,795 of record DASSEB010000340.1, read on the forward strand.
TTGTGATCCAACCCTACGGACGTGATAGGCAGAACAGAGAAGCCTTTGGTATCGATCAGGAAAGGGTATTCGTTTGTTCCGTGTGAAGTGCCGCGGTACTTCACGATCCGCATGCGCCGCGTTGAGATCTGGTTCTGCACGCGATGGTCGAGAAGAATCACGCAGTCGGCGACGTACTCCTCCAGGCCATAGCGAGTCAGTGTCCCTTCGCCTCGCTCACAAGTGATGACCGCAGTCACTCCTCTTTCTTTAAGCCAACGGAACAGGCGCCGGAGTTCGGCGCGGATAATGCCTTCATTCGGGAGATTCGAGAAGAGTGCTTCGAGCGTGTCGAGAACGACGCGTCGCGCTCCAATCGTATCGATCGCGTGACCGAGGCGAAGAAACAATCCCTCGAGATCGTATTCACCGGTCTCTTCTATCTCAGAGCGCTCGATGAACACGTAATCAAGCAACAGCTTTTTGTCGGCAATCAACTGGTTCAGGTCAAAACCAAGCGAGGCCACGTTTCTCGTAAGCTCTTCGTCGTTTTCTTCAAACGACATGAACACGCCCGGCTCGTCATAGTCCATCGCGCCGCGCACGAGAAACTCCATGGCGAAGAGGGTCTTGCCGGCGCCGGCACTTCCGCACACGAGTGTGGGGCGCCCCTTAGGCAAACCACCACGGGTGATGTCATCAAACCCACGGATCCCTGATGGTTCCTTTTGCAGACCTTCCAGGGGTTTGGAACGAGTACGATTTTGTCTACTCAACTAACGCTCCTCCAATAGCAGCGACAGGCAGAATTCAAGTGTTTAATTGGTAAATCAGGGGACAGGGGAAGCCTGTTATACCATAACTAGGTCAGAGTAGGCACTTAATACAGGATTTCGAGTGGTGTCTTAATTTGGATTCTCTGTGCCACCTCTGTGTTCTCTGTGACTCTGTGGTCGTAGAAACTCGAGATACAACAACCACAGAGTCACAGAGAACACAGAGGTTGCACAGAGAAGAAGTTCTAACTAAGACACTACCGGATTTCGGTGATGCAGTTGAGTTGGGAATCGAAACTCCTACAAGGCGATACCCCACGGACCGATCCCGGCTTTGATGGTCGCAATCACCTTGTTCGTGTTGGTGTCGATAACGGAAACATCGTTGGAGACGCCGTTTGCTGTGTAGAGCTTGCGCCCGTCAGGTGTGAGTGCGATACCCCAGGGCCGCTGGCCGACTGGAATTAACGTGAGGAGCGTCAAGTGTTCGCCATCGATCACAGCCACGCTGTTGCCACGGCCGGTCGCTACATAGACGCGTTTTCCGTCCGGTGAAACGACGACACCTTTCGGTTTTAGTTGAGCGGCATCATTGCCGCGGGGCAGTTCGATCGTCTTCATGACCGTGTGATCTTTGGTGTCGACGACTGACACGACATTTCCGTTTTCGGCCGTCACGTACGCTCGTGTGCTGTCGGCTGAAAAGGCCGCTTCACGCGGCCGGGCGCCGACCAAAAACGTTTTCACCACTTCGCCCGTGTGCGTATCTATGACACTGACCGTGCTGCTGGCTTCGGATGTGATGTAAACCCAACGACCGTCCGGACTCATGGCCGCGCCTTCGGGTTCGAGGCCGACGGGCATGGTGGCTATGACTCGATTCGCTTTGACGTCGGTAATTGAAGCTGTGCCGGCGTCTTCGTTGGCGATGTAGAGACGTGTGGCGTTGTCGTCAATAACGAAGTTCTCGGGATCGGTACCGGCTTCGTACTTCGCGATGATGTTGCCGTTCAGATCGAGCTCGGCAATCTTGTCTTCGCCTTGCGATTGATTGGTGGGATAACTGATCGCGACCCAGATCCGGTTTCTGTCAGGACTCAAACGAATGCCTCGGAGACGTCCGCCGATTTTTATCGTTGAGACAGACTGATCCGTGGCGGTGTCGATGACTGTTATCGTGCCGTCGCGTTCGTTGGTAACGAATGCAAGCGGGCCGGAGGGCCTGGTAGCGCAGCCTGCGAGCACAAGCAAGACAAAGCATATCGCGCAAAGACGCCAAGGCGCGAGGTCTCTTTTCATGACGGATACTGTTCCCGTTTCAACGGCAACAACTCGTCGACTTCACACAACAACCGCGGGTGATGGGGATCCGAAAGATCTATCTGGTCCCACCGTATCCGGTAACCCTCATTCTTTTTCGCACCGAACACGCCCAGTAACATGCGCCCCATCTTCAACGCTGCCAGTCGTTCGAACATCGCATAGCTACCCACCAGAAATTCCGACACGTAGAAGTGTCCTCGATCCTTCTCGGTGCGGATGTCTTCGAGCCGTCCGATTGGCTGCCCGTTGAGTGCGAACACTTTTTCACCTAACAAGAGCTGTACGTGGATTAGTTGCTTCGACATTCTATGCTCCCGGAATGCGTCCGATCACTTTCTTACGCAACCAAAGCTCCCACTCCAACGCCGGAGTCTTTTCCGCCTCCACATCCGCCGTTACCTTGTTCAGACCCACGTGGAGTTTGCCCCACGGAATGCGATACGGCTCCGGGTCAACGTTAAATCGCTTGAACAATCGCGCGGTCGCATTACCGAGGCGAGTGCTCATCCGATCCATCAGAGTCTTCACTCCCAACTCGATGTACGCAACTCGCGGCGGCCGATCCGGTTCAAGCTCCAGAATAATTCCGTCCACCCGGCCCATCCGCCGTTTGTTACCATCCTCCAACTGCTTGTCGAGACAATCTCTGACTAAATCCATCAACCGCCTCCGAAGATCTGTAAAGGAATCGCGACCGCAGCCAGCACAAACGCGAGAGTGATGACCACAATCACGACCGCATTCGAGAACCAGCTGTTACGATAAACACGCACGTAACTGTAGTCGTTCATCAGAAAAAGGAACGGCACGATCGATACCGGCAGACTCGCCGCGGTCAGCGCCATCGAAAAGATCGTCAGCTTTAAAGGATCGATGCCCGTCACGGTCAACAGCGCACCGAGAATGATCGTGATCGTGTAAACAGCGCTGAAGCGCGCCTCAGCACTCGGGTGCTGGTTCTCACTCCAGTTCCAGCCAAAGCCCTGCGCGGTCAGGTAGGCGATCTCCAAAGTAATCTCCATGGCCGCGCCAAGGCAGGCGATACCCACAGAAGCAACTATGAGCCAGAATCCCCAGTAGCCAAAAACCGGAGTCAAAAGCTGCGGCAGTTGCGTGTAGTGGTCCATCTTCATTCCTTGCGGCGCAAAGATCATGGCGGCCAGTATCAGCACCGCGATGGAGATCACCGAGCCAAAGGTCATTCCTCCAGTAGCAATCACGCGATTGATGCCGACGTAACCTTCGTTCCATTCATCTTCAATCGCGCCGGAGGAGTAGAAGAAATAAAGATAAGGAGAGATCGTCGCGCCGAGAATTGAAACTGCGACGAACCAGTAATGAGTTGCATCGTGTTGCGGAAGCGACGGCAGCGCGCCTTTAACGACCTGCGACCACGGAGGATTGATGACGATCGCGCCCACGACCAAGCACAGTGTCACCAGTCCAAGCATCGAAACGCCTTTTTCGATTACTCCAAACGTTCCCTTCCAAATGACCAGCCAGATCAGGAGCGCCGCGGGCACGGCCCACCACTGGAAACCGATTCCCGTCGCGAGTTCGAGAGCGATGCATACGCCGCCGATCTCCGCGGCGAGAACCAGCAAGCTCACCAGACCGAGTACAAGGTAAAGAAGTGCAAAGTAATTGGAGCCGAAGCGTTCGCGGATGGCGTCAGGAAGCGTGCGTCCACTCACGGCCGCAAACCTGCCTGCCTGTTCGACGAGAAAGATAATGCAGATGCCACCCAGGACGATGGCCCAGATCAGTTGAAAGGAGAAGTCGGCGCCGGCCTGCGCGGCAGTGGTGATCGATCCAATCTCCAAAAAGCCGCCGACGCTTGTAACAATTCCCAGCGCAATCTCAACGATCTTCTTCATGGGTGTTGGTGCACCCTCATCGAGTTTTTCTCTGCTTCACGCAGCCAACCGGCAAACAACGCGAGTCCCGCGATCACGTAAACCAGGCCGGCCGGAATCCACATGATGAGTCCGCCGAGTTGCTGGTCTTCCAAAGGCGTGAGTCCCCACGAACTCGTCAGGCCGATATACGAGGGATACCAAACCGATCCGGCGACAGTGATCAAGGCGCCCAGCAGCCCGCTGTGAAGTGAAGTGGTGAACAGATATAGCACGGCAGCGCCGTAGCCCAGCGCGCCCTGTGGTCCATGAATGAGTGCCCACCAAAACAGCAGCGCCGAGAGCAGAAAAGAAAGATGTTGCGCGGTATGCACTGCCTCGTTGTGGAGCACGGCCTCAAACAACACCGGAATGTGCCAGATCCACAAAGCAATTGCATGCACCAGCCAGGCGACGAGCGGGAGCGTGAGTGTGCGCCACGTGCGATTGATCCAACCGATCTTGCCGATGTTGCCAACGCGGCGAGACCACTCAAGAGGCAATGCCCACAAGAAAGCGATGAGTGGACGTCCAAGGACCAGGAGCGGCGCCGCGACGAGCATCAGGATCTCGTGCTGAGTCATGTGCGCCGAGAAAAGCACCTGTCCCCACGCATGCACGGGGGAAACGAGTGCAACTAACAGTGCCAACCATCCGCCCGCGAAGCAGAGCGCTTCCCACGTGCGGATCGATCGGCGTTTGGGTGCTTCACGCCAGAGACGACGCAGACCGGTAACAAACAAGAGCGCGGAGATAACGAGCGACGCCGTGACGAGGGGTTCGAAACTCCACGCTCGCACTAGATCATGCCAGTTGTGCGGCTTGCCTTCGTGAGCCAGTACGGCTGGTGCCGAAAAAAGAGTCACTGCCCACACAACCACTTTTGTGCTCTTTTGTGCGTTCTTGTGCCTCACGGTTGACATGGGTTGAATTGAATCGTCGCGATGCCCTGCGCCACGATCACCAGCAATGACATCGCGCTGCTCAGTATTCCCAAAACGGAGATGAATCGGATGCGCGACGCAACATCAGGCGCTTCCGTGGGCCATTTCGTCCCTGCCTGTGTCCACATCACATAGCCAAAGAACGCCGTCGCTACTGTTAATGCAATTGCAACTAGGATCACCGCGTACAGCGCGACGTTTCGCTGTGCCGAACACGCTTGCCGCACCAGAACGAAGTTGATCTGCATCTCGATCGCCGTGATTATTGGCCCAAGCACCACCAGTAACCACAAAGCTTTCGGAGTTGTTGCCTGAAGCTCTTCTTCCATCGCATCTCACCCCAGCCGTGGCGTGAAGTAAACCACTCCGTAAATCAGCAACCACATTCCGGTGACCCAGTACCAGTAGACGGCGACCGTCACGATGTCCACGCGATGCTTCATGTCATACTCCCGCGTGAAGACCCAGATCGTCAGCAGAACGGATTCCGATGTCAGCACCAGCAGATGTAACGCGTGCATGCCCAGCAGGAACCACACGACCGAACCGTAAGCATTACTGTCCCAACGAAAGTAAACTGCGCTGAACTCAAAACTGCGCAACACCAGCGCGGTCACTCCGAACACAACCGCGATTACAAGTCCGATTTGCGAGAAAGTCCGGTTTCCACGTCGCGCTGAGAGATCGGTCAAGATCATTGGCAGACAACTCGCCAACAGGAGAATAGTGTTCGCAGTTCCGAACGACAGTTCCGGAAGCGGCCTCAGCGTGTCCGTTAGTTGCGCCACGGGCGGCGGCCACAAAGTAAAGTTCTGCCGCAGGTAAAAATACGTGGCGATGAGGATCGCGAACATCGACGTCTCGATCGCGAGTAGAAAATTGTTTCCCCACCACACCGGATCGTAAGTATCAAACTCGTGGTGTGGCAGTTCGGAAACGTCGATGACAGTTCGTGTGCTCATACTTCTTTCGGTTGCAACTCATGCGGCGAGGCAATCGGTTCGACCCGCTCGCCTGTTTCGCGTGCTGTCTTGTTTTCGTAATTCGGATCGCCGAAAAACCAGGCTATGAGCGCCGCGCCGGCCAGAATCGCGCCGAATAAAAACGCCCACGGCGTGAAAATACCCACAATGAACGTCACACCCGTTGCCAACGCGACCATTAGCGGCCAGATCGATGGACCGGGAATCTCAAAGCGCAGTTCCGGCTGCGCATCCAACACACTCGTAACGAGTGTCTCGCGTTTCTTCGTGCTTAAGCCGCGCACCACCGGCGCATCTTCAGGCGCCTGCCAAAGCGGATAACGTCCATGGACCACGGGGATATTATGAAAATTGTAATGTGGCGGAGGTGAAGAGACTGACCACTCCAGTGAATCCGCGGCCCACGGGTTATCACCCGCAACAACGCCCGCGCGGTAAGCCGAGAAGGCATTCACGATGAACACGAGCACACCCGCGGCGAGAATAAACGCGCCAATCGAAGCGATCATGTTGAGCGTGCCCCAGCCAGTTTCAGGCAAGTAGGTATAAACGCGGCGCGGCATACCGTTGAGTCCGAGTTGATGCATCGGGAAGAACACGAGATTGAAACCAATGAACATCAACCAGAAATTCCAGTGGCCCGCGCGCTCGCTCAACATTCGTCCGGTCCACTTCGGGAACCAGTAATAAAACGCGCCGAACAGTGGAAATACTGAGCCGCCAATCAACACGTAATGAAGATGCGCGACGACGAAGAACGTGTCGTGGATCTGCAAGTCGAGCGGCACCGACGCGAGCATCACTCCGGTCAGACCACCAAGAATAAAGATCGCAAAGAACCCGAGTACGAAAAGCAGCGGCGTCTTGATGTGCAACTTGCCACCCCAGAGCGTCGCGATCCAACAGAAAATCTGTACGCCGCTCGGAATCGCGATCATCATGCTTGCCGCTGTGAAAAAACTCTGCCCCATCTGCGGAATCGGCGTCGCGAACATGTGATGCACCCACAGACCGAAGCCGATGAATCCGGTCGCGATCAGTGATAGCACGAGGGCGAGATGGCCGAAGATTTTGCGCCGCGCGAAGGTGATGATGATCGGCGAGATGAATCCCAGCGCCGGAATGAAAATGATGTAGACCTCCGGATGCCCGAAGAACCAGAACAGGTGTTGATAGAGAATCGCATCGCCACCTTCAGCCGGGTTGAAGAAATGCGTATCGATCAAACGATCGCTCGCGAGAAAGCTGCTCGCGAGCATTACCGCCGGCATCGCAAAAACAATCATGAAAGACGTGACTAGTTGTGCCCACACAAACAGCGGCAGACGGTTGAGCGTCATTCCCGGCGCACGCATTTTGAAGACTGTGCCGATGACGATGACAGCGCCCGCGAGCGCGGAGATTTCGGTAAAAGTGATCATCTGCGCCCAGATGTCCACACGTTTTCCCGGTGAAAATCCCGGGCCTGACAAAGGCACGTAAGCGAACCAGCCCGCGTCTGGTCCAGTGTTCAAAACGAGTCCTACGTACAGGAGAATTCCGCCGATCAAGTAGACGTAATAGCCGTAGAGATTCAGGCGTGGGAACGCGACGTCGCGCGCGCCGATCATCAGCGGCACGAGATAAATTCCCATTGCAGTCATGATCGGCACTGCAAACAGGAACATCATCGTGGTGCCGTGCACGGTGAAGATCTGGTTATAACGATCAGGATTGAGAAAGTGGCTCTCGGGCCGGGCAAGTTGAATTCGCATCAACGCGGCTTCGATGCCACCCAGTACGAAAAAGATAAACGCGGTGACGATGTAACGCAGGGCAATTGCTTTGTGATCGGTGTCGATGAGCCAGCCGTACAGACCCCGCGGTCGCGCCCACGTGCGCTCGAGTTCCTCCTTCTCGCGCGCCATGATGTCGGCCAGCTCTTCGTCGCCGATCGTAGCAGTTGAGATTCTGGGCGGTTGTTGTGCTCTTTCGTCGCCAGCAGTAAGAGTTGACGCGCTCGATTTATTTTGTGCTTTTTGTGCCTTTTCGTGGCTCATTTCAAGCTCTGCAAATAATCCAGTAGTGCCTGAAGGTCCGCTTCAGC
>DASSEB010000341.1:0-15272 GCA_035696765.1 Pyrinomonadaceae bacterium
GGTCGAAACCACCTGAATCTTTCCTTCTCGGGCAAGGCCACGAATACTCGTGCAACGCCATAGTGACACCGCGAATTCTCTCCATGCCCTTTAGATCGAGGATCGTCACTGCGCTCATTGATGTAAAGATTACAATTTGATTTTCAGCTCAAAGTTTAGATGGTAAGCATCCCAGGCATCGCGGTAGGGGGGCGGTGTAACTGTTTCGATGACGCGGGTTCGACGTAGCACCGAAATCTGTTAATCGCGTCTGGCTTGCGACCACTTCTTGAACATTGCCTGATGAGACCTCCGGGCGAAAGCGCGCTGAACGGATGGTGTTTCGCCGCTGTCTTTGACAGAACCGTTCATGGGTATCCTGTCATCTGCCTGGCCCTCTGAGAGCCACGGGTTTAGTAGTGCCCAGCGTATTGGATCAAACTCTAATGGCGCTTGCGAATTGGTTTCGCCGTTCGCTTTTTGCATGACATAGATGTCGCTCATAAAAAGCCTCTTGTCATTGTTAGATCAAGCAGGTGAAGAGGTCTGTGCGCTAGATCGCTTATGAACAGAAGTTTTTTGTTAGTGGGCAAGTAAATCCGCCAGCGCCGCATAAGTGTGTTTGCGCACCGACGGGCTGCGTTTCGAGTTGTATATTCTATTTACGACCTCCTTGGTCCAATAAGAAGACAGATGATTACAGAATTCGAAATGCGCAACGAACGAATGATTAAAAAACGGCTGAGAGGCATTAACTGGCATACCGCAATTTTCATGGGCCTCTTCCATGTTGGAGCGGTGGCCGCGCTCTTCGTCTTCAGTTGGCAGGCGCTTCTGGCTGCGATTTTGCTGTGGTGGATTTCCGCCAGCCTGGGAGTCGGCATGGGTTTTCACAGACTCCTGACTCATCGTGGCTATAAGACACCGAGAATAATGGAGTACTTTCTGACCTTCTGCGGCACACTCGCGCTCGAAGGTGGACCAATCAACTGGGTTGTCACCCATCGCATCCATCACGCGCATGCAGATGCCCCGGGTGACCCACACACGCCGCGCGATGGCGGCTGGTGGGCACACATCGGCTGGATGCTGAACGGAACTGCGCAGCAGTATGACCGTTCGGTCATGGAGCGCTATGCCCCTGACCTGATGAAGGATAAATTTCATGTATGGCTGAACCGGGTGTATTGGCTGCCGCTGGTTTTCCTGAGTTTGGCGTTGCTGGCTTTTGGCGGCTGGTCGTATGTGATGTGGGGAATTTTCTTCCGCGTCACTTTTAACTTCCACGCGACCTGGCTGGTGAACTCGGCGACGCATATGTGGGGCACGCGGCGGTTCTCAACAGATGACGATTCCAGAAACAACTGGTGGGTGGCGCTGCTGACGTTTGGCGAAGGCTGGCACAACAATCACCACGCACACCCAACCGCTGCTCGGCACGGACTAGCGTGGTACGAAATCGATATCAACTGGTGGGGCATACGTGTCATGCAGTTTCTAGGGCTCGCAAGAGCGATTAAGTTGGTCAGTTTGGCTCAACGTTTCGTGGCCTGAGGAGTTGGGCCAAGAAAGAGAAAGAGAACGGCCAGAGGTTTTGAATGGACAAGAAGAACAACATGGACCTGATCATTCTGGTAGTGGAGGATGTCCAGGAGACCCGCGAGGGCATTGAAAAGCTGCTGCTGGTGGATGGCTACCGTATAGTTTTAGCCATAGATGAACAAGATGGAATAGAGAGCGCCCGACGACAACGGCCCGATCTGATTCTCGTGAGTCTGGCTGGTTTACCAGGCGAGGTGATTGGTTCCGCCCGCCGTATTCGACAGAAGGCTGCGATTGGAGAGGATGTGCCCGTTGTTGTCTTCTGCATCGATGAGATAGCTCAGGGTGATGAAGTCGCGATCGGCGAGAACGTACATGTCACGCGCCCTGATAACTTCGATCAGTTGAGAGGCCTTCTGGCCCGGTTGCTGCAGAGGATTCCCAAGGCAGCTTGAGAAAACACGCTGGCTATTCTTAAGTGTTACTGCTCTGGTTGGTTGGATTTAAACTTCTTCACCACTCAGAGAAACCCGTTAACAGGAGCGGTAATCAGGAGCACGAAGGTCATGTGCTCCTGCTTCAGTTTTTACGCCAAGCCGTCTGTGTGCTCTCACACATACATGATATGCTTTCCCGCGAGCTAATAAGGTTGTGGATGTTCTGAGAGCCCTTCAGATTCTGGTTACCGCCAGGATGATCCTTGTTTTAGTGCGACCAGGCAACGGGAGTACTGATGGCTGTTTTGGCACGACCAAGTGAACCAGTTGAAAACCGGCTGCTTGCCGCCCTGCCGCGCAACGAGTACGAACGCCTACTGCCAAACTTACAGCAGGTCTCATTTTCCCTCGGTGAAGTGGTCTATGAATTCGGCGGACACCTCGATTATGTCTTTTTCCCGACTACTTCAATTGTCTCTTTACTCTACACCATGGAAAACGGGTCGAGCGCCGAAATGGGATTGACTGGTAATGATGGTGTGGTTGGGATTGCTCTCTTCATGGGTGGCGGCACCATGCCCAATCGTGCCGTCGTCCAAAGTGCCGGCGGCGCGATTCGGTTGAAGGCGAAAGTGTTACAAGACGAATTCGCGCTTGGTGGAAAGTTCCAACAACTGCTCTTGCGCTATACACAAGCATTGATTACTCAGATATCGCAGACGGCCGTTTGTAATCGGCTTCACTCGGTGGAACAACAACTTTGCCGGTGGCTATTGCTAAGCCACGACCGCGTTAAGACCGATGAACTGATCATGACCCAGGAATTGATTGCCGACATGTTAGGCGTGCGTCGCGAGGGCGTTACTGTAGCGGCAGGTCACCTGCAAGATGTCGGGGCAATTAGTTACGTCCGCGGGCGCATCAAGATCCTCAACCGTCAGAAGCTGGAAGAAACCGTCTGCGAGTGTTACCAGGTGGTCAAAGACGAGTTCCTTCGGTTGCTGGGATAAAGAAACTCGCGTCAATGTTAAATAAGAGCCCGTTACCGTGCCGCTGGTCATGAGAGGAAGAATCAAGATACGGACAAGTATGTCCATAGGCGGTCAAGATCGAAGGGTTTTTCGAGGCTATCATCACACCCGGCCGCCAACGCATCAGCGTGATAGAGTGGACTGCCCGAGCCATTGAGCGCCAGAATCTTCACTTGATCGCGGAGCCCGTTTTTACGAATGCGGCGAGTGGCTTCAAGCCCATCGATGAAAGGCAGGCGACTATCCATCAGAATAAACTGAGGTCTTTCCCGCGAAGCCGCCTCTACCGCGTCCAGCCCGTTACAGGCTTCCACTACTCGACAGCCCCACATCTCTAACAGCATGTGAAGCATTTCGCGCGTGTCGTCGTGATCTTCGACCACCAGAATCGTAGGTTGGTGACCGGTTCGCGTTTGCCGCAGGAGTTGCCGAGTTGGGAGCGTGGCTGATTGGGAATTGACAGGAATGATAGACATGGATTTATTTTTCCAGACTGACGTAGAGTCCTGAATAGAGAGTTGGTTGACGCCAGGTTCGTTGTCTGATTTGCTGATCATTACTTTGCGCTCTACTTTCAACCGCGTCTGTGCGTTAACACACAAAACAAATTTTTGCGAGGACCACGTCCGTCTTATCAACCGGCTAAGTTGGAACTATTTCTCAGCATTTTTGATCCTATGTGTGCTACTGCACATACAAGTCCTGCCAGATGACCTTTAATGGTGATCCGTCCCCGTTAATCCCTGCGATAAGAGACAGTGGTAGCAGTGAGGGAAGAGCTGGCTTCAGCGAGGTCAAGAAGCTGGTCTTCGTAAAGCTGCTGTTAGGGGGCCATCATGAACAAGGGAGTCAATTATGAAAAGAGATCAATTGAAAAAGAGAAGCGGAAGCGCCTTGCTGGTGTTTTCGTTGCTGTTTGGATTAGGAATGATTTTGAGCACGACTGCTCGAGCGCAGAGTCAAGACGATCGTTACGATCGAGATCGGGACAACGCAAGCCAAAATAGACGTGGTCGCGATTGGGATCGTTACGATAACTATGGCGGCTCCGCGGAACTGCGTCGCACCGCTCTGAACGCCGGCTATAACGAAGGAGTCAGGGAAGGCCGCAAAGATCGCGGGAATGGCCGTCGCACCGAGTACCGCAATCTGAGTAGCTATCAGAGAGCGATGAAGGACTACAGTTCAAGTCTCGGCGACCGCGAACTCTACCGCCGTTACTTCCGTGAAGGATTCGAAGACGGATTTAACGCCGAGAGTTATAACAGGGGCAACCGATATCGCCGGGACCGTAACAACGACGATGACCGGGACCGCCTCGGTCGCAACGAAGATGGTTACGGCAATTTCGGTGGCTCGGCCCATTTGCGTCAAACCGCCCTGAACGCTGGTTTCAACGAGGGAGTCAAACAAGGCCGCAAAGATCGCAGATCGCGCAAGGGCAACGACTACCAACGCAATAGTACCTATCAGAAAGCAACGAAGGACTATAGCTCCGGTCTTGGCGACCGCGACGTGTACCAGCGCTACTTCCGAGAGGCCTACGAGCACGGCTATGCCGATGGTTACTCCGGCCACTAATCTTCATTAACGTGAGCAATACATAGCGACACGAACACAGTGCAACCAATCAAGCTCATCAAGCACGCGGAACGTAACGTTGCAACGACTCAATCCAGGATCAATCGCGCTATGCGAAACCGATCCGCACAAGGGGTTCGGTCCTGGGTAGTCGAGTTTAAAAGAACTCGTCGTACCGAACCTCTTATATCCTTCGATAATCTGTTCAAGGATGCCCTCTCACTGGGAGGACAGGCAGATATACCAACTGGAAAACTAAGAGCTATCAAGGAACAAGCCTAATGTGAGACGAAGTGGTTGTACTTAAGATTTTCAACAACGAAATTGAAGCTGGCATGGCGCAACAGGTGCTTCACGAAGCAGGAATGACCGCATTCGTAAGGTATTGAACCTCAGCTACAGCGAACTAACGGCGTTCGTTTAGTCGTTAGCGTATGGTGGCCGCCGAGCACATAAGCTGCTCAAAACGTGATTCAACCCAACCTTCACTCGGGATGGTCAACAAACCGCGACAGTTTGCCCCAGTCCCCAATCGTTATGATCCTCATACGCCCGCCGGTTGATATCCCTATATAAGGCGAACCGTCAAGGTTTTGACGTCAAGCGCCAGTTCTAATGCATATGCGAGGTGGCGCACAGACCGTAGGCATGGCGCAGCGTAACGTTCTCTTTGGGGGCCGGGATCAGATTAGAAATGATGAGAGATCTTTTATGAGCGATATCTTTGCCATGCAACGAGCGAACGGCGATTGGTTTGCACTTGACCACTATGGACGTCTACGCGTGCCGATATTCCACAGCATTCATGACGCCATGATGGCCCGTTTGCATGACTTTGGATTACTGCTTTTCCAGCCGGTCGCGGTTGATGCCCTCTTTCTCAAAGAAATCGTACCTTTACCCGGCGAAGATGAGGTGGACTTTTGCCTGATAGAGGATCCGTTTGCCAGTTTGGCCCGTGGCGCCACTGTGGGACGCCGAGAGCTTGCCTTGCTAATCCGCCCTGCCGACGAAAACATTGCGAGTAACGGATCCGATCCCGGCGCACTGCCTCAAAGTGACCGTCAAGCAACTGAGACTTGGGAGGATGAAGGAGGCACATCGGCAAAGTATGTAAGTTAAGGGCTCAGGGCCCTTAGGTTCGGACAGGATTGAGAAAGAAGCGCGTCATGAACGAGAACGAAAACACGAACATCGTACAACATGTCTACGAGTTTTTCAGACGTGGAGACATTAAGGCCTTACTGAATCTGCTTTCTGATGACATTGAATGGCAATTACCCGAAATAGAGAATGTGCCATTTGCTGGGAGACGTCGAGGTCATGAAGAGATGGGGCAATTCTTCGCATCTCTGGTAGACACTCAAGAGGTTCAGCACTTTGAGCCAAGAGAGTTTATCGCCGATGGAGACAAAGTCGTGGCTCTTGGTCATTACGCGTGGCGTGTTAAGTCTACTGGTAGAGAGTTCGGCGGTGACTTCGCCCATGTGTTCACACTGGTTAATGGCAAAGTCAGCAGATTTCACGAATACATGGATACTGCCGCCGCCGCTGCGGCTCATCGAAGAGACAAGTATGATGAAGCTGACGCGCGCTAAAAACCGGAGCGCTATTGTGTCGCAGGGCGGCGAGCTAGGGGTGCAAGCACTTCGGAGGTAACGACACGGTGTTCAACTTCAGGAAGTTCAGCAAGGCTGGCCTTAAATCGCTTCTCCACAATTTCTGCAGGTGATCCTTCATATAAAAGGCTCAGCTTTCCCTCAAAAGTCGAAATTCTTCTTGGACACAGTCAGTACAGGGAGCGGTAGCGACCTGGTCAACGACGGGGATCAAGAATTATTAAACATATCGCATGCTGATCACTGACCAGGTCGCTACCGCTCCCTGTACTGACTGTGTCCAAACCCGGCGTTCGACTTTTGAGGCAAAGCAAAAGGCTTATGCTAAGCCGGCTTTTGGTTTTGTAAGAAAAACCGTAGCGTTGATTAACTCGGCGGCAACGAATGGCTTCGGAATGTGCATTTCGTATCCAGCGGCCAGCGCGCGCTTTCGGTCGTCGATTCCAGCATAGGCCGTTAATGCCACAGCAGGAGTTCTTCCGCCCTGCTCTTCGCCGAGCTGACGTATTTTGCCGATAAGATCATAACCGTTCATCTCCGGCATGCCGATGTCTGAGATCAGCAGATCGAATCGTTGTCGCTCCATTTGATCCAGAGCTTCAGTGGCGGAACCTACGGAGACCACTTCGGCTCCGCACGTCGTCAGCACTGCGGCAACAACCTCACGAGTGTCTCGTTCATCATCGACGACGAGGACCCGCAGACCACCGAGTGAGTGTGGTCCTGTGGTCGGGCTATTCCGTTCATTCTTTGGTTCTGTATTTTCTGCTGCGTTAGGGACCTCATGAAGACTCGGCAGCGGAAGCATGACTCTGAAGGTGGTACCCGCATTTTCACCGGAACTTTCAGCCGTTACCGTCCCTCGATGAAGTTCAACCAACTGACGCACAATTGAGAGTCCTAGTCCAAGCCCACCATTGCTGCGTGTGTTCGAGGAATCGGCTTGGCGAAAGCGCTCGAAGATGTGCGGCAGCAGCTCGGTGCCGATGCCTTGTCCGCTGTCGTTAACAGTGATCAGAGCGTGCGAGTCATTTCGCTCGAGGCGTACCTGCACCTCGCCTCCCTCAGGTGTGAACTTGATCGCGTTAGTTAATAGGTTCCAGACAATTTGCTGAAGACGGTCGGAGTCACCCGAAATGGGTCCAATGTTTGAGTTGAGTGCGGCCTTCAGATTAATGCTTCGGACATCTGCCGCGGGGCGCACGTCGTCAACGACGGCCTGAATCAACGGCGCGAGTTTGACCTCGCGTAGGTCGAGACCCAGTTTGCCGGTGATGATCCGCGAGATGTCGAGCAATTCATCGATGAGTCGCCCTTGAGCTCGAGCGTTGCGAGCGATGGTTTCGATCGCACGAGCAGTCTGCTGTTTATCCAGCTTACCGCCGGTGAGCAGATGTGACCAGCCGAGGATCGAGGTAAGAGGAGTCCGCAATTCATGCGACAAGATGGCAAGAAACTCATCCTTGACGCCGTTAGCCAAATCAGCTTCCGCGCGTGCTGATTGTGCGGCTGCCAGGAGTAGCGCGCGTTCTTTCTCCGCTCGCTTTCGATCAGTGATGTCGCGGATGTTGCACTGTATAACTTGATGGGTATCTTCTTCATACACATTGCTCACGAACTCCACATCCCTGAGCTTTCCGTTTGTGGCTTGAAGCGGCAAGTCTTCGTAGCGGAGATAGCCTGCTCTCTGCAACTCTTTAAAGGCTTCCTGGCTCGCCTCCTTATCACCGAAGAGACCTATTTCCCAAAGCTCCTTTCCTAAGAACTCGGCATGTGAGTAGCCCAACAACTCAGTCATGAATGGATTCACTTCGGTGATTTTCAGACTGACCGCATCGAGAATGAGTATTCCGTCACGCGCAGCTTCAAAGAGACGCCGGTAGCGGAGTTCTGAAATGCGCAGTCGTGATTGCGTCTGGTCGCGGGCGGATGACTCATCGTCGTTCATAACATTTGAATCACTGTTCTTAACCCGCAAGGCTTTCGTTGATGATGACATCGGGAACTCTAATCTCGTTGAATCATGCAATCGAGACGGCACCTTCACTGCTGACGTGGGCGTCGCTTCAGTCGACAAATTCGGTTTGGCCTCAGACCATGAATCTTTACATTGCCTGGGGAGATCCGTCTGTGTGCTACCCCACATAGAAGGTTAAGTATGCGATGGTTGATCAATTCTGTCAGACGAAGAAAAAGAGGGCGGATGTCCACCCTCTCTCTGAATTAGAAATACGTCTGCCTTACGCTGTTTTCGCGGCTGCGAGCTTGTGAAGCGTTGAAGTGGCAAGCTCAGCTACCCCCACTCTGGGCGTTCCCTCCACCAGATTGGCGAGGGTCTTCAATACCTCAGGGTAGCCTGAGACATTGTAGGCCTCCGCTTCCTCTTTAGTATCCCAGAAGCTGATAGCTATAGCTTCCGAGCGGTCTGGGGCGACGAAAGTCATCTCATCGCGGAATCCCTTTTGTTTACGCAGGAGTGGCAAAATTTTGCTCTCAACAACGTTGGTAAACTCGGTGGTGGCGTTTGGCTTCAGTTCCATTATGACATGGCGTGTAAACATGGTTAGCTCCTTTAGGTTGTCTGGCTATGGACTTCAGGTGATCTGGGTGATTCCAGAGGAGCTGAGAAGAGAGTAAGCTTGAACTCGGTTCGCCACGTACCGTATCACGCACCTGCGTGTTTACCTAATCAGGTCTGCCCGTTGCAGATTTGGCCAATCATCTTCCAAGCTGTTGTAGCATTGCTGTTGCTGTGCGGAGGCATACTCAGACTCGGAGTTTTCTCGCTAGTTGCATTTCGTTTCGGAGCGCTATTCAAGCGATGATCCACGATTCAGGAGACGCGCGAATTCGTTGCTTAACTCCTGTGCATGATTGTGAGCGTTGCGCAACTTACAAAAGGCAAGAATAGATACTTCTGCTGCAGTTGGTTGTCTGAAGTCTCCTTCGGCTGCCTGGGGTCCTACGAGGCTTAGCTGCGGCGGCGGGTCGTTTTCAGCACTTAATGTATTAGTAATTTTCACTTTAGACTCTCTCGCCTGCTTCCCTCTCTTTTCAGATGGTTCAAACCTTTAGCAATTCCGGCAGCAGAGGTCTGTGCTCTAACGCACATAGGCGTAGGTAGTGTGTCATTTACAATGATGACCAACAAAGGAGAGATCGATCCGGGACCTTTTTGGGCTAGCCCGTCTCAGAGTTAACAGAGCTATGCGAATTATAGAAATAGCAGTAGGCCTAATCCTGTTAGGTGGTGCCGCATGGACCACGGTTAGGACTTATAAAGGGCGTGGCATCTCGTCGATTTTCATCCTCGCGTTCGCCGTATTCCTCGTCGCCCTGGGTTTGGCTTTTATCTTTGGTGCTTTTGGCGAGTTCGTGCGCAATTTGAGGTTCGGGAGTGAATGGCTCAAATGACCCCGATACCAAAACCGACTTCATATTGTCGTGACTTAATAACGACAACCAGCGCATCGCGTGCTCAGCAGATATAGTGCGTATGTAGTATATACTTCATTGACATATAGCACTACGAAGCGTATGATTGGACTGAACCGAGACCAGCTAACTCCATTCTCAGCTCTTCTGGACCTGCCAGATTCGTCTGAAACTTACAGCTCAAACTACCAAAGGTAAGGGTATTTACCCGCGCTATTAGTTTGTCATTATTGCGCGTTTGTTAACGCAGCGGTAATGGCGTACCAATTCGCAGCCTCGCAGCCCAACTCCGGTAGAAACCAAAAAGGAGATTGAAAGAAGTTATGACGACGAATATCCAACCACTGCACGACCGCGTAATCGTGAAACGCACTGATGAAGGCGAGCAGCTGCGCGGCGGCATCATCATTCCCGACTCAGCGAAAGAGAAATCACAAGAAGGCGAAGTGATTGCCGCAGGCCTTGGCAAATACAAGGAAGACGGAACGCGCCAGCCATTGGATGTCAATGCAGGCGATCGCGTGTTGTTCGGCAAGTACGGTGGCTCAGAGATCAAGATCAACGGCGAAGAGCTGTTGATAATGCGCGAGGACGAGATTCTGGGAATCATCACCCGCGCGGGTGCGGCTGCCGGCGGCAAAAAGAGCAAGTAGGTCCTGGAGTACCGCAAACAGAAGTTTGCGAAGTCTGTATATTCCACGACCCGCAAACTGAGAGTTTGCGTCACACCTTTAAATAGGAGAAGAGATAAAGATAATGGCAAAGCAAATAGTTCATGGCGAAGAATCACGAGCTGCAATTTTGCGCGGCGTGAATCAACTCGCGGACGCAGTGAAAATCACGCTCGGACCAAAGGGGCGCAACGTCGTCCTCGATAAGAAATACGGCAGCCCGACCATCACGAAAGACGGCGTGACAGTGGCGAAAGAAATCGAGCTGAAAGATGCAAGGGAGAATATGGGCGCGCAGATGGTGCGTGAAGTCGCTTCGAAGACGAGCGACGTTGCGGGCGACGGCACAACCACGGCGACCGTGCTCGCGCAGGCTATTTTCCGCGAGGGAGTGAAAACCGTGGCGGCGGGGGCAAACCCGATGGCTCTGAAGCGCGGCATCGATAAAGCAGTCGAGCGCGCAACTCGAGAGATCAACAAAATGTCGAAGCCGGTCACGGGAGACATGATCGCGCAGGTCGGCACGATTTCGGCAAATGGTGACCAAAGTATCGGCGAGTTAATCGCCGAGGCGATGGTGAAGGTTGGCAAAGATGGCGTCATCACCGTTGAAGACTCGAAAACGATGGAGACGGCTTTGGAAGTTGTCGAAGGGATGCAGTTTGATCGCGGCTACCTTTCGCCCTACTTCGTGACTGACGCGGAAACCATGGAAGCTGTGCTCGAGAATCCGGTCATTCTGCTCAGCGAAAAGAAGATTTCGGCGATGAGAGACATGCTTCCCATTCTTGAGCAGGTCGCTAAGTTGGGCAAACCAATTTTGATTATTGCCGAGGATGTAGAAGGTGAAGCATTGGCAACTCTCGTGGTCAACAGACTACGTGGCACGATCAACGTCGCAGCGGTCAAGGCGCCGGGCTTCGGTGATCGCCGTAAGGCGATGCTCGAGGATATCGCGATCCTTACGGGTGGCAAGGTCATCAGCGAAGACCTCGGGATCAAACTCGAGAACGTCAAGATCGAAGACCTGGGTACCGCGAGACGTGTCACGATCGATAAAGAGAACACGACTATCATCGATGGCGGTGGCGAGAGCAGCGATTTACAAGGTCGGGTGAAAACACTCAAAGCTCAAATTGACGACTCCACCTCAGACTATGACCGTGAAAAACTGCAAGAGCGGCTGGCGAAACTCGTTGGCGGCGTCGCGATTATTCGCGTCGGCGCAGCGACGGAAACCGAGCTCAAGGAGAAGAAAGCACGGGTCGAAGATGCGATGCATGCGACGCGCGCTGCAGTAGAAGAAGGCATCGTGCCGGGCGGCGGTGTCGTATACATTCGCGCCGCGAAAGTGCTCGACAAATTCAAACTCTTCGAGGGTAGTAACGAGGACGAACTTACCGGCGACGCAGACGAACAAATTGGCGTCAATATCGTCAAGCGCGCACTGGAAGAGCCGCTGCGTCAGATTGTTTCAAACGCAGGCAAAGAAGGCGCCGTCATTGTCGAGAAAGTTCGTGCAGAGAAGAACCCAAACATCGGCTATAACGCAGTAACCGAAAAGTTTGAAGATCTTGTGGCTGCGGGTGTGATTGATCCCGCCAAGGTGACACGTTGCGCGCTGCAAAACGCCGCTTCAATCGCAGGGCTGATGCTCACGACTGAAGCGCTCATTTCTGAGCTACAGGAAGATGACAAGCCGAGGGCAATACCCGGCGGCATGGACATGTAATTCGGTAGCAAATTGGGAAGCCAACATGTTCACCACGGCGGCTTCTGTTAACTCGTCCATGGAGAGAAGTCTTCTGGAAGTGAGAAACCCTACAGGGGGAAAAGGTAAGAAACTTATGTCTATGAAACTTTATGTCGGTAATCTCTCGTTTGAGACGTCGAGCAATGAACTACAAACATTATTCGCGCAAACGGGCACAGTCGAAAGCGTATCGTTGATTGAAGATCGTGAAACAGGTCGCTCGCGTGGCTTTGGCTTCGTCGAGATGTCAACGAAGGAAGAAGGCGCAGCGGCGATTGAGAAATTCAACGGCCAGGAATTAGCCGGACGGCTCTTGAAAGTCAACGAAGCCAAGCAGCGTGAAACTCGCCTCGGCTTAGTTTAAGACCACCCATCGCGAGTAGTGAAAGGATCTCGGGTTTTTCCAAGACGCGAGATCTTTTTCATTACGAATTCCGGCCCCGCTGATGCTCTTGGCAGCACGCTTATTCTGGCTTATGCTGGGCTTTCCGGTTAACGTCGCATGCTGCTACTCAATCATTGTCGGTCGTCATGTAAGGTGGGACATCATGAGTGAAGAGATACAATCCAGACCAGTCAAATCAAGGCCCGCAGCACAGCGCTTCCTCATCTATGCCGGAGTACTGCTCGTCGTCTTCTTGCTGGGTTTTGTCCCGATGTGGCTCAGAGCTCGAACCGCGAGCAGCAGTCTTGTCGAAACCGAGCACCAATTGAGCATGGTCAGAATGCAGAGCAGTCTTGCCTCAGCAGCAATTGACGCGCGGCGAGGCGACTATGAGCCAGCCCGCCAGGCTGTCAGTCAGTTCTTCACGTCCTTACGCGCAGAAATGGATAAGGGGGATGGTTCGAACTATACACAGGCCCAACGACAAGGTCTGCAGCCACTGTTCGCCGGTCGCGATGAGCTTATTACTTTGCTTGCCCGGAGTGATCCTGCTTCCGCGGATCGGCTTACCGATTTGTTTGTCGCATATCGGAAGATCATGAGTGGCTGAGAGATTCCGAACCTCATCTGCATTGGGTATGTGTGTTAGCGCACAGACCTTCCCTCCTGCGAGTGCTATAAGTCGTTAGCTTCCTTTCGAAATTACCTTTCGACATCCGGGATCGGGCCAGCAACCTCCTTCTTGAGCCGCCTTGTAATTCTCCAGAGAGGCCGACGAAGTTGTTCTCAGCGTCCGCGGCCGTTCCATCTATGAGGCTGTAGGATTCCGAGGTGCAATTTATGTATTCCGACGTGTGCTTGGATACCCTTGGTACAAGCCCTGGAAACTGAAAGAAGAAAGATGTCGATCTTAAAAAGCATTGTTTCCGTGTTCATCCTGTTGGCGTTTTCAATTGTCATCGGCCTGAGCATACAGGCGCAGCAACAGACTAACCGTAATAACACCCGTCAGGTCGGCAACATGCTGCAACGACTTGAACGAAGCTCGGGAAGATTCCGCAACAGTCTTAATGTGGCATTGGTCCAGGTGAGCGTCGACCAAACGCGGCCTCGAAATGACGTCAGCACGTTCGAATCCGGGTTTCAGCTCGCTGTTAAGCAGTTCCGCGATCAGTTCACTCGGAGGCTTGCAGTTGCGTCCGACGTTGAGAACATCCTGCAAAAGGCGTCGCCCATCAACAGCTTCGTAACCCACAATACCTTAAACCCTCGGGTCAAGAATGACTGGTCATCGGTTCGAACGGATCTTAACACGCTGGCGAGTGCCTATGGCGTTAGTTGGCAGTGGAACGAACTAACTCCGATGAAGGTTGAGGCAAATGGATCGTTCCGATTGTCCGAGAGCGAACTCAACCAGCTGATTCAGCGGATCGAGAACGGTGGCGACACGTTTCGTGCGAGTCTTACGGAATCTTTTTTCCAACGACCTTACGATCGGACCAGAAGCGAGGGCAACATGAATGATGCTCTCCGGGGATTCAAAAGGGCCACCGATCAATTGCGCATTCGCTTCGATGCGAGGCAGTTGGTGACGGACGACGTCCGGCGCCTGCTCGACCAGGCCCAGCCCCTCGATGTTTTCATGCGCGACAACCCGCTCACAGATCGCGTGAAAAGCGATTGGTCAACATTGCGCGGCGATCTAAGCGTCCTGGCCAGCGCGTATGACGTAGCGCCGAGTTGGGGAAACAGCCCAATTTCATCAGCTGGAAATAAGAGTACGAATCGTCTAACCGGAACCTATAGATTGGATTCGTCTCGCAGTGACAACCCGCGCGACAAAGCGCAGCGCGCGACTCAGAATTTACGTGCCGATGAAAGGCAGGCTGTTGCCGACCAAATTCTGGCGCGACTTGAATCTCCTGAGATGCTGATGATCGAGCGCCACGGTACAACGATGACTATTGCTTCTTCGCTGGAGCCACAATCAACCTTTGAGGCAGACGGCCGCGAGCGTCAGGAACAACTTTCCAACGGCAGATGGTCCAAGGTAACAGCGACGCTTCGTGGGGAGCAGCTAGTAGTGAGTTCCAACGGCTACAAAGAGAATGATTTTAATGTCACTTTCGATGCAAGTGAAAACGACGGCAGTCTGCGAGTGCGGCGGCAGATCTATTCCGACCGACTAACCCAACCAGTTGTCGTTGATAGTGTTTATAACCGGACCGCCGATGTAGCGCAGTGGGGCATCTATAACAATTCGCGGCCCGTTCTGGGTAACGCCAGTACGCCCAACGGTGAATTCATCGTGCGAGATGGTGAGACTCTAGTGGCCATCTTGAACAATGATCTGACGACAAAGCTGTCGCAGCAGGGTGACCTGTTCACCATGACTGTGCGGGACCCCAGTCAATTCGAGGGAGCAGTTATCGAAGGCGCGGTGGGCAGTGTTGACCAGGGAGGACGTTTAACTGGCCGGTCAGGGATGTCGCTCAACTTCGAGAGGATTCGGTTAAGGAATGGTCAGACATATAAATTCTCCGGAGTTCTCGGGAATGTGCGATTGCTGAATGGCGACACAGTCAAGGTTGACAACGAAGGAAGCGCGCAAGGCAGCAACCAGACCACACAGACGATCCAACGCGCGGGCATTGCTACGGCTGTCGGCGCCGTCATCGGTGCCATTGCCGGCGGTGGAAAAGGCGCAGCGATCGGAGGAATCATTGGGGCTGCAGGCGGAGCCGGTACAGTTTTTATTCAAGGTAAAGACAACCTCGAGCTACCGGTCGGCACGGAACTGACAATTCGTGCGAGTGGTCCGAGGTAGGTAGGACCGGTG
>DASSEB010000342.1:0-3675 GCA_035696765.1 Pyrinomonadaceae bacterium
GTTTCTTCGAGAATCGCTTTGACGCGGCTCGCATACGAACGCAGCATCTGCACGTCCTGACCGCTCACACGAATCGCAACCGGCAACCCGACTGCTTTACCCGACTCGAGCTGCCGCACGTCGATTCGCGCCCCTGGCACTCTCGCCGACAAAGCCTCCTGCAATGGATGGATCAACTGCTCCGTATCATGTTTGTCCTTCACCTGAACAATGATTTGCGCGTAGTTCAACTGCTGTAGCTCGGGCACCACTGAAAACCAGAACGTTGGTCCACTACCACCCACAAAGGTCGTGAGCGATTGCAGGACGTCGCGCGGTTTGCCGTCGCCGTCCGTGTGGTGCTTGCCGTATTCGTCGATCACTTCGCGAACGATTGCTTCCGAATGGGTTGCGGCGTCGTTGGTCGCAGACAGTGGCGCGTCGTTCGGCAGCCAGATATCGACATACGACAAGTAAGACAAATCCTTCGGAAAGAACTGCGTCTTCAGTTGACTCATCAGCACGCCGCCGAGCAGCAGGAATCCCATCGCCCCGGCCATGACTTTCCAGCGATGATTGATGGCCCATGTGCCAAGGCGGTAGTACTGTGCGGCGAAACCGTTTTTGCGGCGCTCTGCGATCGTCTTCTCAGCTTTCGGGCGCAGCAGGTAATAACCCAGCAACGGAATGAACGTCATGGACACTATTCGCGACGCGACCAGCGAACAAACGAGCACGATGGGAAGCGAATAGAGAAACTCGCCCACTGCTCCCTTGAGCATCAGGAACGGAAGATAAGCGAGGATATTGGTGATCGTTGCGTAAAGGATTGCTTTCGCGAGCTTCGTTGGGCCACGCCAGGCGGCCTTAGATCGTTTGTGTCCCAGCGCCAGGTCGCGCTTGATCGCGTCACCGGCCACGACGGGATCGTCGACCAGCAAGCCGAGCGCGATGATCAACGTGCCGATTGACACTTGCTGGAGATCAATGCCGAGTACGTACATCATGCCCAGCGTCATCGCCAGCGTGATCGGAATCGCCATCGCCAGCAGTAACGCCGAACGCCATTCCCAGAACCCGATAAGCGCGATCAGCACAACTAAAATGATCGCTTCGTACAGGCTCCTCATGAACAGGTCGATACTCTCCTCGACCTGCAATGGCTGGTCTGAAGTGCGCGCGTAGATCAGGTCTTCGGGAAGCTGTTGTTTTAGTCCGGCAATGGCGACGTCGATCTGTTTACCGAATTCGTCGATCTGTTCTCCGGAGCGCATGTGCACGGACAACGTCACCGCACGGCTACGCCGCCAATTGCCGTGGGTGTCGCGCGAGTTGAAGTAGTTCAAATAACGCGCGGGAGTTTCGTAACCTCTAACAATGTGTGCAAGGTCTCGTAGATAGATAGTTGATCCGTTGACGGCGGGAACCAGCACGTCACCAATCTCGCGTTCGCTCTTGAACTCGCCCGACGGATCGAGATTCACGTTTTTTCCCTGGACGTTAACTTGTCCGCCGGGCGTGGTGATGTTGCGACCTTTGAGTACGTTCTCGAGATTGCTCGGCTGCACGCCGTACGAGGCAAGCCGCTCCTGCGAGTAGACGAGGTAAACCGTCTCATCAAGATTTCCCGAGCGCGCTACTTTCGACACCTGCGGCACAGTCTTGAGCGTCTTCTCGATCAGATCGGTGAAGTCGTCCATTTGGCGATAGGTATATTTATCGCCCGCAACGGCGTTCAACTTGTTCAGGGTTTCCTGTGGATTGTGGACCAGGAACGGCGGCCAGGCATCCGGATGAAATTCCGACGACTGCATGCGTTCAGTTACAAATTGTTCGACATAAGCCAGGATCTCCGTTTCAGTTTTGCTTGAGACACCGTCGAAGGCGATAAAGCCATCGCCATTTATGACACGCAGATCACCGGCGAAGCCACTTTCTTTGGCAAACGCCAGAAACATGTCCATGGGAGCGCGTAATAAACTACGGTCGACAGCTTCCGCAATCGTAAAGACGAGGGTGAACCTCGACGGATCGTTCGGATTGCTCCTAGTGGCGCGTTCTGTTTCGATCGCGGACTGGATCGCTTTCGCGCGCAGCGCAATCTCTTCTTCATCTGTCTTGGGGCTGGCCACCGTTAGCATCAGTGCCGGGGTGTCGCGGAAGTCTTTGATGAAACTGATTGGGCCGGCGCCGGTGGGCAGGTCGGTGATCGCATCAAGTTTCAACTTGATGTCGTCGAATTCTTTGCCTGGTTCCTTCAGGTTGTCATCCAGTTCGAAGTAGATCACGGCGACGCCGGTGCGAGAGATGGATTCGATCTTGGTCACCTTCGCGTTCGCCGCGATCCGTTCTTCCACCTTTTTGGTGACAAGCTGCTCGACCTTCTCCGCACTCGCGCCAGGCCAGGGCACCAGCGACACAGCCGTGCGCACCTGGACCTCCGGATCCTTGCGGTGCGGCATACGGAGATAGCCGTAGACGCCCCAGAGGCAAGTGCCGATGAGCAATACCCAACTGACATGACGCTTCTTGACGAAGAATCGCGCCGTGTTGCGCTTGCGGCTTTTCTTTTCTCCGTTTGTTTTGCGGTGAAACATGGCTGTATGTCCGTTCCTGGTGTGTATTCGTTACTGGACCGCTAACACTTGCTCGCCGTCGACGACCTGGCTGACGCCGGTTGTAACCACGAGTTCTCCTGTGCTCACTCCGCTCTTGATCACGATCGCATTGCCGACGGATTCTCCGAGGGTGACCGAGCGCAGTTGAGCGAACGTCTTCCCTTCGCGCTCCTCCATCACCATCACGGCGTAGGCTTCCGGGTGCTCGGGCGCGTGCGTGATGGCGGTGAGCGGCACGATTAGCGACGCCGCTTCTGTGGCCGTTCCTTCACTCGCGTTGAGCGAAGCGATCATTCCCGGTTTCAACAGCCCCTGTTCGTTGGGAATCGTGACTTCGACTTCAAAGGAGCGGCTGTTCTGGTCCGCCGACGGAGAGATGCGCGAGATGTGTCCCGTGAATTCAGTTCCCGGTGTCGCGTCGCTCGTGATCGTCAACGTATCGCCGAGCTTCAGACTCTTGAGCGACGTGTCAGGCACACCGAACACCGCTTTGACAAACGTCAAGTCAGCGAGAACAAACGCACCCATACCTTGTCCGACGAGCGTGCCCACCTCGATCCTGCGTTCGATCACGACCGCACTCATCGGCGCCTTCAATTGTGTGTCCTGCAGCGGAATGCCGGCCGAAACTGTCGTTGCTTCCGCAGTCTTGATCCGCGACTCTGCCGCTGATATCTGCGCCTGCGCTGTGGCTACTCTCGCTTCCGCAGCTTTCAACTGGCCCTGGGCTGCTTCGAGTTTCGCAGCGGCGATTTCGTACTGCGCCCTGGTCGCGTCGTAGTCCGGCTTGGTGATGCTTTGCGTTTCAAACAGCGCGCGCGCACGGTCGTAATCAAGTTTCGCCTTTTCAAAGTAAGCCCTGACGTCCGTTACCTGCGCGCGAGCCGTGTCTACCGCCGCGATCACTTCATGAAGCTGAGAACTGTTCATCTCGAGTACCGACCGGGCTTCACCAACCTGCGACTTCGCTTCGTTTACTCGCGCTGCATAATCACTCTGGCGCACGCGGGCGAGTGTTGCGCCCTTGTGCACGACATCGCCGGCCTGGATGTAACGCCACTGACCCGCCGGATCTTTT
>DASSEB010000343.1:0-8750 GCA_035696765.1 Pyrinomonadaceae bacterium
ATACTCGACGAAGCTGTGCGTGGCATCGCGTAAGAGCCTGACGGAGTGGAGAAAGTTGTGAATCATCACCGGCTTGAAAACGTTCAACTCGAAGTTGCCCTGCGATCCACCAAAACTCGTCGCGAGATCGTTTCCAAAGACTTGCACGGCGACCATCGTCAGCGCTTCGCTCTGCGTCGGATTCACTTTGCCGGGCATGATCGACGATCCGGGTTCGTTCTCAGGGAGTATCAACTCGCCCAAACCGCAGCGCGGTCCGGAAGCCAGCCAGCGAACGTCGTTCGCAATCTTCATCAACGAGGCGGCGAGCGTTTTGAGTGCGCCACTCGCGAACACCAGTTCGTCGTGTGCTGAGAGGGCAGCAAACTTGTTCGGGTGCGATTGGAAGGGGAGACCAGTGAGTTCCGCGATCTTCTTCGCCGCGCGTTCACCAAACTCCGGATGCGAGTTGAGCCCTGTTCCCACCGCGGTGCCGCCGATAGCGAGATCGAGCAGGCCGGGCATCGCGAGCCTTAGTCGTTCAAGATCGCGCTCGACGAGACTCGCCCAACCTCCCATCTCCTGGCCCACTGTCAAAGGTGTTGCATCCTGAAGGTGAGTTCTTCCGATTTTCACCACCCCCGCAAACTCGTTCGCCTTCGCTGCGATCGCGTCGTGTAGTTCCTGGATCTGCGGGATGAGTTTGTTCAACTGCTCGGCAGCGGCGATGTACATCGCGGTCGGAAACGTGTCGTTCGACGACTGCGACATGTTGACGTCGTCGTTTGGGTGAATCGGCTTTTTGCTGCCCATGACGCCGCCGGCGAGCTCGATCGCGCGATTGGAGATCACTTCGTTGGCGTTCATGTTCGTCTGGGTGCCGCTTCCGGTTTGCCATACGCGCAACGGGAAATGATCGTCGAGCTTTCCTTCGATCACTTCATCGCATGCCTGCACGATCAGCTTCGCTTTGTCGGGCGGGAGCTTGCCCAGCTCTTCGTTTACGAGCGCCGCCGCCTTCTTGAGAATCCCGAGCGCGCGAATCATCTCGCGGGGCATGCGGTCGTCGCCGATATTGAAGTGGTGCAACGAGCGCTGGGTCTGCGCGCCCCAGTACCGGTCGGCGCGCACCTCGATTGCACCCATCGAGTCGGTTTCTATTCTGGTTGTTGGTGATTGTTCGGGGGATTGTTGAGCCATCGTCAAAGCGATCTTGCCACAAAAAGGCACAAAAAGCACAAATGAATTAGTCCCGTGGGCTTCTTGTACGTCAGAAATATCTTGACACCGATTTAGCCAAAACCTACTCTGGCGAGGTCGGTGTGGCGGTCCTCAGCCCTGAAGCTCACCTCAGTTTCTACTCGCGCAGTTTCGAAGTTCCATGATCTGGGAAAATACAAAACTTCTCCTCGGCTTGCTTTATCGTCCCGTGTCGTCGATGGGCCGGATTGTTGACGAAGGGCACTGGCTTTACGCCGCCATCGCGGTGGCGGCGCTGTCGATGATCTTTCATGCGACTGTCACTTCGCTGATCTACAACAACTACGAAGCCGTTTACCGGGAATTCACACCCGCCGAGCAGGAAGAAATGGCCGCGCAGTACGAGGAAGCTGACGAAGAAGAAGTCCAGATACCTCCTTATACCTTCGATCAACACCCACTGCCTCTCGTCGGGCAACGCGCGTGGCGGTTTGTATCGTTCGCGCCGCCGAGTTTTTATACCGCAGTGCTCGGCATGGCTATCCTTTACATTCCCTGTCTGATACTGCTCGTGGCGATGGCCGGCACTAATATGAGCTTTGGGGTGCTGTTGCGACGTGACTATGGACCACTGCTCACTTGCGGTTTGATGGCGTGGGCCGCGGCACATTTACCATTCGCCCTCGCCGGATTCGGATTAGGGCCTTTGGGCCTGAGCGAGAAGACAGCACTCGGGCTGTGGCTAGCAAGCGCGATCTGTTTCGGACTGTTGATGGCGCTCGGACTGCGCATGCTGCTCGGCATCAGTTACACAAAAAGTATTTTGCTTGTTTCGATTGCCGCGGTTTCGTTTTCCATCCAGGCGAAGCTGTTTGCCTCAGTCTCGCCTTTGCTGTTTTCTCCGTGCCTGCTTATCTACGCTTACGGCATGTTTCGTGGCGGCATTGGCGACATCGGATACTCCCTGCGCCAGCGCCAGAGCTTTCGCCGTTCGATGGAAGCCGCGACTATCAACCCGCGCGATGGCAGTGCTCACTACCAACTCGGGTTGGTCTACCAGCACCGCCGCCAGTACGCCGAAGCGCTTTCGCGTTTTGAAAAGGCCGTGAAGATCGACAACGAGGAAACAGACGCGCATTTTCAACTCGGCCGCATCGCGCGCGAACAAGGCCGTTTGCAGGACGCGATCAATCACTTCAGCGTCGTGCTTGAACAGGACGACAAGCACGCGCAGAGTGAGATCTGGCGCGAGATTGGCGCCACTTATCTTGCGGCTTCGATGTTTACGGACGCGAAAGAAGCGTTAGAGAAGTTTATGGAACGGCGCGCTTACGATCCGGAAGGTCTTTACTACTACGGCAAGACGCTCGAACAACTCGAGCAGCCGGCTGAAGCACGCGAAGTGTTTGCTCGTTGTGTTGAAGCAGTGAATACAATGCCGTCCTACAGGTATCGAGAACAGCGTAAGTGGGACAAGTTGGCAAGGGAAAAACTTAGCCACGGATTACACGGATGAACACAGATCCGATCCGTGTTTCATCTGTGTAATCCGTGGCTAAGTCTTACTGTAACGTTAGCGGCTTATCGCGTCGCCAACGTCCTCGATTGCTTCCCCAACTTTTCGTCGCGCTTTGCCGACGCCTTCTTCTACTTTGCCCCCTGCCTGATCGGCGCGACCCTCAGCGGCGAGTTCATCGTCATTGAGTGCCCTGCCGACACCTTCCTTCACATTGCCCTTAGCCTGATCCCATTTTCCTTCAACTTCATCTCTGTTTGGTAAACCCATGTCGCAACCTCCTTAGTTTAGTAAAGCGTTACTCCGTCCGAACGTGTTCTCCACCCAGCTCAGTCAGCAAGTCTTCAAGCCGGTCGACATCTTCATCGGAATGCGCTTCCACGCCGATCAGAATTCCACCACCCTTGATTCCTGCTTCGTAAACCTTCGCGCGATACTCCGGAATACCCGCGCCAATCAAAGCGCCGATTAGTCCACCCGTTGCTCCGCCAGCGCCTGCGCCGGCGAGTGCTGCCGCGATTGGACCGGCAATCACCAGGTTGATTCCCGGCAGGAACAGTGTTGTTCCTACTGCCGCGATGGCGGCGAGAACGGCGCCGACCGCACCACCCACGGAGGCGCCGATTCCCAAGCCGTCCGCTGCGTGGGTGCGAGTTTGAAGAGCAAATTCCTTGGATCGGGTAGCGTCTGACATGAGCACGCTGATGTCATCGCGTGTATAGCCGCGCTTCATGATCGCATCGACTGCGGATTCAGCAGCTATCTTGCTCTTAAAAAGTCCTGTCACTAATGTTGACTTGGTCATACAATCCTCCCCAACAAACAGTTCTGTTGCGTACAGACGGCAACACTTGTGCCGACTCGGCAAGCGGGATTTACTCAATAAATTTGGTTGAGCGGGCGCGTTAAAAAGCCAATAAACAAACACCGAATCGCCGTGGCTGTTTGGCTTTCGTACGGACATCCAGATTGAACATTCTGCAAATAAGTTCAGCTTCGTCTTTCGGCGGCGGCGAGCGTTATGTTGTCGACCTCACCAACTCACTCACTGCGCGTGGCCACAATGTTTACGTCGCCGTGCGTCCGCGCTCGCCGTTGATCCGGCACTTAGAAATTCCACCCGAACGAGTGCTGACACTGCCGTTACGGAACGCGCTCGACGTGCGGAGCGCGCATGAGTTGGACCGGTTTGTGCGCCGGCAGCGAATCGAAGTTGTGCATGCACACATGGCGCGTGACTATTCACTCGCTTCGTATGCCGCGCGCCGTAATCGTCAAACGAGATTCGTCGCGACGCGGCACGTTCTCTTCCAACTCAATCGACTGCATCGCCACACGCTCGCACGCGCGACGCGTGTGATCGCGGTTTCAAATGCGGTCGCGAAGGAGTTGAGATCGCAAAGCATTCTTCGGGAAGAACAGATTGCGGTGATTCCGAACGGTATCGACGTGGATCGCTATGCACGCGCGCGTGCGGGTTTCGATCGGGTCCAGTTTCTGCGCGGGATGGGTTTGCGGGCGGACTGTTTGCTCGTCGGGAGTGTTGGGGAGTTAAGGACGCTGAAACGGCATGACGACTTCATTCGCGCGGCGGCGAGGATTGTCGCAGTGTTTCCCGATACGCAATTTGTGCTTGCGGGCGTGGATACTTCGGCGTCGGGTGAAGTTCGAAAAGAACTCGAGAAGCTCGTCGGCGAGTTAGGGTTGAATGATTGTTTTCACTTTCTGGGTTGGGTTAACGAGGCAGAGAAACTGTTATGCGCGATGGACGTGTTTGTTTCCGCGTCTGAAACCGAGTCGTTTGGGCTGGCGATCGTCGAAGCGATGGCGGCGGGGACAGCGGTGGTCGCCACTGCGACCGAAGGCGCGCAAGAAGTAATCGAAGATCAAAAGACGGGCGTGTTAGTGCCGATACGGAACGTCGAACGCATAGCCGAATCCGTGATCAATCTGCTTGCAGATCCCGAAACCCGCGATCGCATCGCCACCCAATCCGCCCAATCCGCGGTCACAAAATTCAGCCTGACACGAATGGTTGATGAAATCGAGCAAATCTATTTAATTTGATCGATTTTCGCGGCGAGGATGAAGTCGCTCTCTGTTAATCCGTCTATCTTGTGGGTCCAGATGGAGATTTCAGCGTTACCCCAACCGAAGCAGATGTCGGGATGATGGCCTTGCTCCTCCGCTAAATCTCCAACGCGATTTACAAACACCTGCGCTTCGCGGAAGTTCGTGAAGCGATAACTCTTCTTGAGGTGGTGCTCGTTCACAACTTCCCACCCCTCGAGCTCCGGCAGCAGCTTCGCAATCTCTTCACCAGTCAGCGGCGGCACGCCACCGCGACACGGCACACATTCTTTCTGTGATAGTCCGCTCATAAATTCACCAACGCCTTCTTCAACCATGATTCTACATTTTCCATCGATGGCGTGATAGGCTACGTCTCACCTGTTCAAATCTCAACTGTGGCAAACGAAAAGAAACAACAGTCTGCGCTCAAGCAGGTGGCCATTTACTGCGACGGCTCGAGTCTTGGCAACGGGCAGGTCGCGAGCCGCGCGGCGGCAGTGGCGCTGTTGGGATACAAAGGGCATTGGCGCGCGGTCGGCGAATACCTGGGCGCGGCGACGAACCAGCAGGCTGAGATCGCAGCGGCGGCAGTTGGACTCGAAGCGTTGAGGCAGCCGTGCCAGGTGAGCCTGTTTACTGATTCCCGATATGTTGTCGAAACGATGAACGGCCGGTTTCGGCGTAAGACAAATCTTCCGTGGTGGCAGCGACTGGATCGCGCCGCAGCCGCGCACGAAATTCGTTGGGAATGGACGCGCGGCCACGCGGGGCACTTGCTTCAGGAAGCTGCTGATACTGCCGCTCGACGCATCGCCGCGGCTGGAAATGTTGACGAGTCGATCCTGCGCGACGCTGTAGATACAGTTGGAGTCACAGATCCTCACGGATAACACAGACGGGATCCGTGCTTTAGATCCGTGTTGTCTGTGTTTATAATTTCCCCTCCTTGTTTAGACGTAACACCCTGCTGTGCAAGTGCCTTCTTCGCCGGGCCGGCGTCTTGTTCGGAATCTATCTCTTCACTGCGCCGCTCATTATTCATGCCCAGGACCCATTTCGCGGTTGGCAATGGCAAAACCCGCTGCCGCAGGGCAATTCAATCAACGCGATCCGCTTTGCCCCGGACAAAAAACGCGGTTGGGCTGCGGGCGCAAATGGAGTCGTGCTGACGACGAACAACGGCGGTTTCGAGTGGGCAGAACAGACGTCTCCGGCGAACACGACCCTTTACGGAATGTACGTCAAGGATCGCGCACGCGTGGTGATTACCGGTGCGCGTGGCGTGATTCTGACAACTACAAACGGCGGCGATAAATGGGTGCTGCGGCAGAGTGGCGTCCGCGATCATCTCTTCGCCGTCACTTTTGCACCGCAGAATCCACTGCTCGGTTGGGCTGTCGGCACGTTTGGTTCGATCATCGCGACCGTCGACGGCGGCAAGACGTGGAAATCTCAGACCAGCCAAACATCGTCGCACCTGTTTTCAATCGCTTTCGCGAATGCGAAGAACGGCATCGCGGTCGGCGCGCACGGCACGATGCTCGTCACAACCAACGGCGGTGCTGAATGGAAACCCGTAAAGAAGCTGACGAACTTCGCGCTCACCGGGGTTACGTTCACAACTGAAAAGAAGGCAACGGCCGTGGGCCATCGCGGCGCGATTCTCCAAACTGAGGACGGCGGTGAATCATGGACCATCAAAGACGCGCTCGTTACTACCGATCTCTATTCAGTCTACTTTACTGACGAACTGCACGGATGGGCCGCGGGCGATGCCGGCGTGATATTAACGACGGGCGACGGCGGAAATATCTGGCTGCCGGTGAACGTCCGGACGGAACCGAAGCTCGCCACGCTTTTCTTTTCCGATGAGTCTCTCGGTTGGGCCGCCGGCGCTGACGGTTTGGTTGTGCGCACCGACGACGGCGGCTTGTCGTGGCGCAGGCTCACCGACGGCGGTCGCGACGATCTCGCGAACATCTTTTTCATCGACAACTCGCACGGTTGGGCAGTGGGCGAGCGCGGCCGGATTCTCTTCACGAACTCAGGCGGCAAGAGTTGGACCATCCGGCCTTCCGGATCGACCGCAACGCTGAACGCCATCACCTTTAGCAGCGAGAAATCGGGCTGGGTTGTTGGCAACAAAGGCACGATCCTTCATTCGACGAATGGAGGAGTGACGTGGGAGACAATCTCGAATCCGGCGACAGAAGATCTGTTTGGTGTTTCGTTTGTTTCGCCGGAGGAAGGATGGGCGGTCGGCGCTCGCGGCGCCGTCTGGCATACGAAGGACGAGGGCCAAAGCTGGCAATTCCAGCGAACAAATTCACTGAACTGGCTCGAGGATGTGAAGTTTGTCGATCAGTTGCACGGAGTCGCGGTCGGCTCAGGCGGCACGATCCTGCGAACGGAAGACGGTGGAGAAAATTGGAAGCGCGTCGATCGCAATCTCAAGGAGTGGTTGTACGCGCTCGCCTTTGCCGACGCGCAGCGCGGTTTTATTGTCGGCGCGCGTGGCATCGTTTTGCGAACTGATGACGGCGGCGAGACGTGGAAGGATCTCGAGAGTGGCGTCAACGGCAACTTGTTTGCGGTCGCGTTAGCGAGCCGCAACGACGTGCTGGTGGCGGGCGAACAGGGAAGCATCATTCACAGCGAGGACGGCGGGCAGACGTGGGAGATTCAACCGTCGATCACGAGTGCGTCTTTGTTCTCGATTGCTTATCGTGGCGGGACTAACGTTTGGGTTGCGGGACGTGGCGGTGCGATTCTACGGCGTGTCGATCCGATCGCGACGGTGAGCATTCCGGTAACGAAGTTGCCGCCGCTTTTGAAGGGTGGATCGGCGAAGCTGGAGGGAGATGTTGATCCGTACGATATTCCGAAAGCGACGCCGCCGAAGAAGCCTGCTAAACCGTAACCACGGATCAGACGGATCGATCCGTAAAATCCGTGGTTACGTTCTGTATGGATGGTCTTTCGCGTAAGAGTAGGCGCAGTAGGCGGAGATGACGTGGCAGACCCAGCCGAGCGTGCCGCCAGTGCCCAACCAGAAGCCGGGCGTGAAGATTAACCACAGGATGCCCGCCAGAATGCGGCCGTTGTAAAGCTGCCCCACTCCCGGAATAATCAAACTCAAAACGCCTGCAAGAACGGGATCGCGCATCTGTCAGCTACCTCCGAATGGAAGGTCATACGAACATTTGGCGATTTTTGTTCGTCACCCTTCTCCCTCGCGGCGCACGTCGACAATCTCGCCGCGAAACGTCTTCAGCATGTGCTGCACGATGGGACTGTTTTCAGCGGCCTGTCGTAGCCGCTGCTTTTCCAGTCGCGCTTCATCCTCACGAGTCGGCGGTTCATCTTTCGCGTTCGGATCTTTTACGAGGATGCGAATCGCTATCTCCTGTCCCGTAACTTCACGGCATGCTTCCTGAACAAACTTCACGTTCTCCAATTTCGAAAGCGTATCGCGGAAGTGGCGCGCACCGGGCGCAAATTCGACGCGCAGTTCGCCGTCTTCGAGCGCGGCCTCGTGCGCTGCATCAAGCGCCGTTACGAGCAACATCTTTCGTTGGCTTTCCAGAACG
This sequence comes from Pyrinomonadaceae bacterium, assembly GCA_035696765.1. Classification (GTDB taxonomy): domain Bacteria; phylum Acidobacteriota; class Blastocatellia; order Pyrinomonadales; family Pyrinomonadaceae; genus PSRF01. The sequence goes on from DASSEB010000343.1 coordinate 8,359, forward strand.
GCTTTTACCCGATCGATTGGCGAGGCATTTACTGCAGGCGACGGAGTCTCAAGTTTTTGCTCGACACCTGTTTCCAACACCGGCGCGACGGCAGTTGCGGCAAAGGAAGTTCCTGCTGATCGGGAACTCACCGGCGAGTTGCTTTTGCCCGGAGCTTTCGAACTGCCGCCCGAACCCGGCGGTGTTCTGCCCGGAGAAGTCGATGCGTCGCCGCCGAGATTTGTTTCCAGATTCGCGAGTCGCTGAATGATCTCGCTGATGCTTTCAACGCCACGCAGCTCCATCAGTTTTACAATCCCGATCTCCAACTGGTAACGAGGCTGAGTCGCCGCGCGCAGTTTTGTTTCGGTCTCTGCGAGCGAATGAAAAAACCGCACGAGGTCCGACTCGGA